>NZ_CP016777.1:0-337004 GCF_002288225.1 Candidatus Planktophila dulcis | reverse complement strand
TTGGTCCATTACCGGTTCCAGCCAACTCAATTGCTTCACCACGATCTGTCATCTTGACGGTGAGTTGAACATCTTCACCCATCACAGAAACTTGTGACATTCCCTTAAGACGGAAACGTCCCCACGGAGCAGAATCTGTTGGCAGGTATTCATCTTCGAAGATATGCCACAACTGATCTGCTGTGATCTCGCCACCTTCGTTATCAGTCTTTGCCTGAACAATTCTCGATAGTTCAATTTGATGGCGACGTGGAAGATCCAGTGAATGCTCATTCTTCATGAGGTAGGCAACCCCACCCTTACCTGATTGAGAGTTCACACGAATAACAGCTTCGTAGGAGCGACCAATATCTTTTGGATCGATAGGTAGATATGGAACAGCCCATGTGTGGTTATCGACTGTATTACCTGCTGCCTTTGCATCACGCTCTAAATGTTCAAAGCCCTTCTTAATTGCATCTTGGTGTGAACCAGAAAATGCTGTGAAGACAAGGTCGCCGCCATAGGGATGGCGCTCAGGAACACGCAATTGATTGCCATATTCAACGGTGCGACGAATCTCATCGATATCGCTGAAATCAATATGTGGATCAATGCCGTGAGAGACCAAGTTCATGCCAAGGGTTACAAGACATACATTTCCTGTGCGCTCACCATTGCCGAATAACGTTCCTTCGATGCGATCTGCGCCCGCTAAGTAGCCAAGCTCTGCAGCAGCTACTCCTGTTCCACGATCATTATGTGGGTGAAGAGAAACAATCACGCTCTCACGATTGGTGAGGTTACGACACATCCACTCAATCGAATCTGCATAGACATTTGGTGTGGCCATCTCAACAGTTGCAGGAAGGTTCATGATGGTCTTCCATTGCGGAGTTGGCTTCCAAATATCATTGACCGCATTACACACCTCAACAGCGAATTCGAGTTCGGTGCCGGTATATGACTCAGGTGAGTATTCGAATGAAACCTTGGTCTCAGGAACCGTCGACATTAAATCAAGGCAGAGTTGCGCAGCATCTGTCGCAATCTTCTTAATGCCATCTTTGTCAAGGCCGAAAACAACACGGCGCTGCAATGTAGAAGTTGAGTTATAGAGATGAACGATCGCCTGCTTTGAACCCTTGATGGATTCATAGGTGCGACGGATAAGCGGTTCGCGAGCCTGGGTCAGCACCTGGATGATGACATCGTCAGGGATTAAATCCTCATCGATGATTTTTCGAACAAAGTCGAAATCTGTCTGAGATGCTGATGGGAAACCCACCTCAATCTCTTTATAACCCATCGCAACAAGTAACTTAAACATCGCAAGCTTGCGGGGAGTATCCATTGGGTCGATAAGCGCCTGGTTGCCATCGCGAAGATCGACAGAACACCACTGTGGCGCCTTCGTCATCTTCTTACTTGGCCATGTGCGATCTTCAAGCTCAACGGGGATAAACGGTGAATAGCGATGCACCGGCATCTTTGAAGGCGTTTGCTTTGGGAAATTCATTTACTTAGCTCCTAATTTGTTTGGTTAACCGAAGGTGTTTACCGGCAACACCAAACTCCGCAGCGAGGAGACCGGTTGTTAGGCCTCGCTACGGCGGATAAGGAGGAGTCCGCGGAGCTTCATAGTGGCTACAGAATAGCGCGAGAGCGCTTATCTAATCAAGGTGCCTTATTGAGGTGGAATCAAGGTCCCCGAGAAGATCTGCCATGCGAGTGCAGATTTAGCAACCAAAGAGAGCGTGATGTAAGTCTTTTCTCCCCGTAGATAGTCAGACCACTTACCGACTTTCTTGTATTGCAGATATTGCACGATTGCAAAGGTGTTGAAGAAGAAAAAGATTGAGAAGATGATTCCATAGACAAATGCTGGTGCTTTCGTATCGCCTGGTCCTCCGACAGCTAAGACATAGAACAAGAGTGCAATCCATGGAACTGCGCCCGCGATGCAACCAAAGATAAATGGAAGCCATCCACCATTGCCTGGCTGCTCATACTTTTCCTGAAGCCAGCCGAAGAGAATCATCGATGCATTCACACCAAAGAGACAGATGATGGCAACAACATCAGAGACACCAGTAATCAAAGCGATGAGAACGATCATCACTGATGAAGAGATTGAGTATTCAACCCAACGGAAGTAGTTGCGGTGAGCTGCAAGGCCTGCGCTATAGCGGCTAAAGAATTGTGGGCTTGCAACTAAGAAATGGAAGAAAGCTGAAAGTCCTAGAAATATCCCAACAGTCAGACCGATGGGTGCATTCAAAAGTGTGACAGGTTCTGCAAAATCACTTCCTGGAGGTCCTGCTGCGTAACGGGCAACAATAGGCAAGGTGAAGTCACTCGAAAGGACAAGCACTACCGCCATTTGAACAAGATGGAAGAAACCTGCAATGAGGTTGTAGCGACGAATTGATCCTGCGTTTATCTCTTTAGCCATAGCAAAATGCTACAGAAGTCCTTGCCAAAATCCTTGTTAGAGGACGGGTAAATATCGATCTAATTCATAGGCGCTGACCTGGCGGCGATAGTCCTGCCACTCAGAGCGCTTATTGCGAAGGAAGTAATCAAATACATGCTCACCCAGCGTCTCGCGCACAAGTTCACTCTTCTCCATCACAAGGATTGCCTCTTCAAGATTTGATGGAAGTAGTTGAGTGTCAGTCGATGGCTCAAGCACATACTTCTTCTCAATTCCCTTAAGACCTGCAGCTAACATCACCGCATAGGCAAGGTATGGATTACATGCTGAATCTGGTGAGCGGAATTCAATACGTGTTGAGTTCTCTTTCTTTGGCTTATACATAGGAATTCTCACAAGAGCTCCACGATCATTGTGGCCCCAGTTGATAATCGAAGGTGCTTCTCCCCCACCTTGCAGGCGCTTATAAGAGTTGACCCATTGGTTTGTCACCGCTGTAATTTCTGCAGCATGCTTCAAGATGCCGGCAATAAATTGGCGGCCCACTGTTGAAAGATTGAGCTCTGCACTGGAGTCATAGAAAGCATTCTTCTCACCATCAAAGAGTGAGACGTGAGTGTGCATTCCAGAGCCAGGATGATCAGTAAAGGGCTTAGGCATAAAGGATGCAAAGAATCCTTGGTTCAGAGCTACTTCTTTAATCACATGGCGGAAAGTCATGATGTTATCTGCAGTGCTTAAGGCATCTGCATAACGAAGATCAATCTCCTGTTGGCCAGGGGCACCTTCGTGATGGCTAAATTCAACAGAGACACCCATTGCCTCAAGCAGCGTAATTGCCTGACGACGGAAGTCATGTCCCACAACAGCTGGTGTGTGATCGAAGTAGCCACCTTGATCAACGGGAACAGGTGCCACACCTTTTTCAGGTTGTGATTTAAAGAGGAAGAATTCAATTTCAGGATGGGTGTAACAGGTGTATCCCATCTTGGCGGCCTTTTCTAAGGTGCGACGAAGAACATTGCGCGAATCGGCAGGAGATGCTTCACCGCTTGGCAGAGTAATGTCGCAGAACATACGCGCAGCACCTTGTGCTTCAGCGCGCCAAGGCAAGATAGTAAATGTTGCAGGATCTGGCTTTGCCAACATATCGGATTCAAATTCGCGAGCAAATCCTTGAATCGCAGAACCATCAAAACCGATTCCTTCTTCAAAGGCATTTTCAAGTTCAGCAGGTGCGATAGCGACAGATTTCAACGTTCCAAGAATGTCGGTAAACCACAGACGAATGAAACGAATATCTCGCTCTTCGATAGTGCGAAGGACGAACTCTTGCTGCTTGCTGATGTTCTCACTTGGGGACATGTGGCCCATCGTGCCAAAGTGAAGTTACGGCAGTGTTACAAAATTAGAGTTCGCGCCACTTACTTGTCATAGGCAGGCGTCGATCCTTACCGAAGGCACGCTTGGAGACCTTGGTGCCAGGCGGATATTGGCGCCGCTTATATTCGGCCCTATCGACCATTGAGATCACTCGCATGACAAGTGCTTTATCAAAGCCTGCAGCAATAAGGGCATCGCGTCCCAAATCATCATCGACATAGGCCTTTAAGACTTTATCCAATACTTCATATTCTGGAAGTGAATCAGAATCCTTTTGGTCAGGACGCAGCTCAGCAGAGGGCTCCTTCGTAATGGAGCGCTCAGGAATCGGTGGCACTTCACCTGCATCCGCGGCCACCTGATTGCGCCAACGAGAAAGTGCCCACACATCTGTCTTATAAATATCTTTAATCGGTGCATAACCACCGACAGCATCGCCATAGAGGGTGGAGTATCCGCAGGCGAGCTCTGATTTATTTCCTGTGGCAAGAACAAGATGGCCAAATTGATTAGAAAGGCCCATCAGCGTTGTTCCTCGCACACGTGCCTGCACATTCTCTTCAGCAAGTCCGGTGAGCTCTACCTCATTCAGGAAGGCATCGACCATCTTCTGGATCTCAATAATGCGAAAACCAAGGCCGGTATTTGCAGCCATCAATTGGGCATCTTCAATCGAATGCTCAGATGAATACTTACTTGGCATAGCAACACCGTGCACGCGATCGGGGCCCAATGCATCAATGGCAAGTGCTGCAACGAGAGCTGAATCAATGCCGCCAGATAAACCAACGAGGACTGATGTAAAGCCATTCTTAGTCACATAATCGCGAAGGCCCACAACAATGGCGTTCCACATCTCTTCTTCATCACCAAGGCGATGAGCAATTCCAGGAATAGAAGGCTTTGCAATCTCCACAGAATCTTCAGAGATAATGACATCAGGAGTTGATGTCCCAGGTGCAACATCGACATCAACGATCATCACACCATCTTCAAATTGAGGAGCGCGAGCAATAACGGCTCCATCAGAATTCACAACAATGCTGTCGCCATCAAAGACCAGATCATCTTGGCCACCGGTCATATTCACATAGGCAAGTGGAGCCTTCGCTTCGCGAGCGCGCTTGGTAACCAGTGCAAGGCGCACATCATCTTTGGCTCTCTCATAGGGAGATCCATTGGGAACAATGACGAGCCCTGGCGTGCGCTCTGCCAGCTGCGCGGTAATTCCCCCATCGATCCAGAGATCTTCACAGATGGCGATGCCAACATCGATGCCATGGATGCGCACGACAAGGGTTGAATCTCCTGCAACAAAATTGCGGAACTCATCAAAGACGCCGTAGTTAGGCAGATGGCACTTTGCATAACGCGCCTTTACTTGCCCACCTGCAATGACTGCGACCATATTCTGTGGCTTGCCATCGACCTGGTCTAAGTAACCCACGATAGAGACGATGCTCATATCTAATTGTGTGGCCAGTGCTGTAAGTGCGCTCTTACTTGCCACCTGAAAAGAAGGGCGCAGCGCTAAATCCTCCACCGGATAACCGGTCAGCACCATCTCAGGAAAGATTGCGATATGGGCACCGGCTGCAACAGCCTGATCGACTGATTGGGTAATCAGCGCAGCATTACCCGCAAGGTCTCCGACCGTGGGGTTTATCTGAGCGAGCGCCAAACGCAACTTCATAGTTCAAGAGTATCGGGAGTAGCATTGGTGTCGACCCGGGGACCTCGCATGAGGCTTCGAGGCAGGAGAAGAAATTATGAGCACATCAACGACCCTCTATGGCGGTGCATCCCATCGTCGCGTCACCATCCTTGACCTGCGCGCTGCCAAAGAGCGCGGTGAGAAATGGGCGATGCTCACAAGCTATGAGCAGATGACTGCATCGATCTTTGATGAGGCAGGAATCCCCGTCCTTCTTGTGGGCGATAGCGCTGGCAATAATTTTCTCGGGGAAGAGAACACCATCCCTGTCACAGTCGATGATTTAATCCCACTGACCCGCGCCGTTGTTCGAGGATCCAACCGCGCCCTTGTCATTGCAGACCTTCCCTTTGGTTCTTATGAAGCATCAGCAGAACTTGCACTTGCCACCTCCACACGATTTTTTAAAGAGGCAGGTGCGATGGGAGTGAAGTTAGAAGGTGCTCACCTTGCTACCGTTGAAAAGCTCACATCCGTTGGCATTCCCGTCATGGGCCATCTGGGCCTTACCCCGCAATCTCTTCACCAATTAGGTGGCTATCGCGTGCAGGGCAGAGATGATGCAGATGTGATTTTCGATGCGGCCCTCGCCCTAGAAAAAGCTGGCGCCTTTGCCATCGTTCTTGAACTCGTTCCAGCTGAACTTGCCGCCCGCATTACTGCCGCCCTTTCTATTCCCACCATCGGAATCGGTGCAGGAAGTGTGTGCGATGCCCAAGTACTTGTCTGGACAGATATGGCAGGGCTAACTGCCAATCCTCCCAAGCTTGCCAAGGCATATCGCAATCTGCGTAAAGAGCTCTTCGATGCAACCCAGGAATTTGCTCTCGAGGTTCGTTCGGGTGCATTTCCTTCCGAAAAGGAAACCTTTCACTAGTCTTTGCAGGTGGCTAACTTTGCAATTGATCTGACTCCCCTAAAGAAGTACCCAGATTTTCGTAATCTCTGGACTGCAGGGCTGATTTCCTACTTCGGATCGATGATCACCTACGTTGCACTGCCCTTTCAACTCAAAGAGCTCACCGGTTCCTACCTCGCAGTAGGACTTCTGGGTGTTGTTGAGATTGTGCCTCTGATCATCTTCGGTCTCTATGGCGGTGTCCTTGCAGACTCTGTTGACCGTAAGAAGATGGTCTGGGCAACTGAAGCCGGCGCCCTCATCTTGGTCTTGGTTCTCCTTGGCAATTCACTTCTTGGCAGCCCCACCACCCTTGCCATCTATCTCGTCGCAGCTCTCTTTGCCGTAGTCGATGGTCTGCAGCGCCCTTCGATGGATGCGATGTTGCCACGACTTGTCAGCCATGAAGATTTACCAGCAGCAAGTGCTCTCTTAAGTTTGCGCTGGCAGTTGGGAGTCATCGTCGGACCCACTATCGGCGGCATTATCTTCTCAACGATGTCAGTCAGCGCTGGATATGTCGTTGATATCGCAACCTATGTACTCTCGCTACTTTTCCTTGCACGGGTGCGCTCTATCCCTCGTTCCAAGGAGGCCGAAAAGCCATCTCTGTCAGCGTTATTAGATGGTGTGAGATATGCATTGAAGAGACAAGATTTATTGGGTACATACATCATCGATCTTGCAGCGATGACTCTTGCGATGCCGATGGCGCTCTATCCTTTCTGGGCCGATGAATTAAATGCACCGTGGGCCCTCGGAATGTTCTATGCCGCCATCACTGTCGGATCTGTCATTGTCACTTTGACTTCTGGGTGGACTCGCACCTACCGCTATCACGGTCGCGCCGTCATCTTGGCTGCGATGGGATGGGGACTTGCCATTGCAGCAGCTGGCCTGAGCACCTCACTGATCTTCGTCCTTTTCTTTCTCACCGTTGCCGGAGCATCGGATATGGTCAGTGCCCTCTTCCGGGGAAATATTTGGAACCAGACCATCCCCGATCACTTCCGTGGACGTCTTGCCGGAATCGAATTACTTTCCTATTCAGTCGGTCCCTTAGCTGGCCAACTTCGCGCAGCTTCTATGGCCGCAGCTACCACCTTGTCGATCTCGGTAACTTCCGGGGGGTTGATGTGTGTCGTTGTGGTTGCATTTTTGGCAATTTTCTTGCCGAAAATGTGGAAATACGACGTCCAAACGAACGAATTTGCCGTTCGAGAGCGGGAAATTCGTAAAAATCGTGAGATTTCTTAACTCGTGCACCAAATTTTCAACATTTTTTCCCAAATTTCGGTAAATCTGGTTGAAAAATAGTTAGCAAAATTGCGAAAGAGCATAGAAAAAATAAAAAATAATTAGCGACACGCACTGCAATTTTTCTCACAATGTAGTGGTAATTCTTTACATATTCAGTCACACTTATCCACGAAACAGGTTTGGGTGACGGATCCGAACCCTTCCGATTAGGAGATAAACACATGGCTGCAGCTAAGAAATCTGCTCCAAAGAAGCGCAAGAAGGCAGCTGCACCAGCAGCACCTAAGAAGCGTCGTAAGAAGGCTGCTGCAACAGCAGCACCAAAGAAGCGTCGCAAGAAGGCAGCTGCTAAGAAGGCTGCTCCAAAGCGTCGTAAGAAGGCAGCAGCAAAGAAGGCTGCTCCAAAGCGTCGTAAGAAGGCAGCTGCTAAGAAGGCTGCTCCAAAGCGTCGTAAGAAGGCAGCAGCTAAGAAGGCTGCTCCAAAGCGTCGTAAGAAGGCAGCAGCTAAGAAGGCTGCTCCAAAGCGTCGTAAGAAGGCAGCAGCTAAGAAGGCTGCTCCAAAGCGCCGCAAGAAGAAGGCAGCAGCTCCAGCAGCTGCTCCAAAGCGCCGCCGTCGTAAGAAGGCAGCAGCTAAGTAATTCATTACTTATAAAAAACCCCGCCAGGCAACTGGCGGGGTTTTTTATTGCTTACAACTAATTCGTCGGCTGATTAATCCTTTGAGCTAATCCTCTAGCGGATTCTCTTTTAAGGAATCACTCACCCGTTCGAAAATCTCTGCCAATACCTTCTGATCTTCCTTACTCAGGTGATCAAGAAATCTGCCTCGCACGCTATCGACATGATCTGGGGCAGCAGCGACAATCGCCTTCCATCCCTTGGCAGTCATGACAGCGAAGTAGCCGCGTTTATCGATAGGACAGGCCTCGCGCTTTACCCAGCCGGCCTTCTCCATCACCTTAATTCTGTGGGATAGACGTGAGCGAGAGAGCATCGCCATATCTGCCAACTCGCTCATACGCATTCGTCGCTCTGGGGCATCGCTCAGTTGTGCCAAGACTTCATAATCCGCCATGGACAGCTCATGGTGATCGAGGTCGTAATCCAGCGCCTCAAGTAGGCGCCGGCTAGCGATGATGTAGCGGCGCCAAGCCTTCATTTCGGCAGGGTTTAACCAGCGTGGTGTTGTAGCGTTTTGCCCTGCCATGCATAGAAGTGTACGGCAGAAGTAGAATACGTTGAACTTTCAACTACTTTTTTCTTAGCGAATTGGATGACATGAGCCTCACATCAGGAATCGATAGCGCCTCCCTCGACCCATTGGTCCGCCCTCAAGATGACCTCTTTCGCCACTACAACGGCAAGTGGGTCCGCGAGTATGAGATGCCGGCTGATCGCTCCAGCGATGGAATCTTTCGCAAACTCCATGACGAGGCTGAGGAGCAAGTTCGCCAGATTATTGAGACATCATCGGGTGAAGGTGAAGCCCAGAAGATCGGTGATCTCTATAAATCATTTATGGATACCGATGCCATTAAGGCACGTGGAATTTCACCGATAGTCGATGACCTTGCTGCTATCGATGGCATCACCAACTTAAAAGAATTCATCACCGTCATGGCCCGCCTTGAGATGCGCGGCATCGGTGGAATCTTTGGAGCAGCTATCTATCCCGATGCGATGGATTCCAATACCAATATTCTCTATATCGGCCAAGGTGGTCTCTCACTTCCTGATGAGTCCTACTACCGCGAAGAACAGTTTGCCTCCATCCGCACAGCATTCCTCGACCACGTGGCAAAGATGTGCGCACTCGTTGGAATCGCCAATGGCGCAGATGTTGCAAAGAAGATTCTGACTCTTGAGACAGAGATTGCCACCCATCACTGGGATCAGGTCAAAGACCGCGATGCAACCCTTACCTATAACAAGTACTCACGGGCAGAGCTTGAAAGCCTTGCCCCACACTTCTTATTCGACACCTGGGCCAGCAACGCCAAGGTGCCGGCAAAGGCATTTGAATCTTTGGTCGTCTGTGAACCATCCTTCTTTGAATCACTCTCTGCCATGTTTGCTCGCTTTGATTCCAACCGCGATTCATGGGTGGCCTGGCTCAAACTCAATCTTGTCTCTGCGAGCGCGGCCTTCCTCACCGATGAGATCGTCCAGCAGAACTTTGAGTTCTATGCAAAGACTCTCTCTGGCACACCACAAATCCGCGATCGCTGGAAGCGCGGAGTCTCCGTCACACAAGGTGCACTAGGAGAAGCCATCGGCAAGGTCTATGTGGAAAAGCATTTCCCTGCTCGCGCAAAGCAAGAGATGAAGGTCCTCGTTGATTACCTCCTTGAGGCATATCGCTTGAGCATTCTGGAACTGCCGTGGATGTCAGATGCCACAAAGCAGAAGGCGCTGGAGAAGCTCAAAAAGTTCACTCCCAAGATTGGCTATCCCGATAAGTGGCGTGATTACTCAACCCTTGAAATCTCAGCCGATGATTTGATTGGAAACCTCTGGCGCATTGCAGAGTTTGATCATGCCTATGCCATTGCAAAGATTGGAGCACCTGTCGATCGCGATGAGTGGCATATGACTCCTCAGACTGTTAATGCCTATTACAACCCCCTTGCTAATGAGATCGTCTTTCCTGCTGCCATCTTGCAGCCGCCCTTCTTTGATCTCGATGCTGAGATGGCTGCCAACTACGGCGGAATCGGTGCCACTATCGGCCATGAAATCGGCCACGGCTTTGATGATCAAGGATCGAAATACGATGGCGATGGCAATATGGTCGATTGGTGGCTTGATGAGGACCGTGCAAAGTTTGAAGAGCTCACTAGCGTCTTAGTTGCGCAATTTGATGCGCTCTCACCTGAGAGCACACCTGATATCCACGTTAATGGCGCCTTCACATTGGGTGAGAACATCGGTGACTTAGGTGGCCTTGCAATCGCCTATAAGGCCTATAAATTGGCTCTGAAGGGCGCACAGAGCCCTGTGATTGATGGATTTACCGGTGATCAACGCTTCTTCCTTTCCTACGCGCACTCATGGCGCAATAAGAACCGTCCTGAAGAGGTGCGCCGTCGCATTGCAATCGACCCACACTCCCCTGATGAGTTCCGTTGCAACCAGATTGTCCGCAATGTCCAGGAGTTCTATGACGCATTCGCGCTGACTGAAAAAGATAAGCTCTGGCTAGCGCCAAAAGAGCGCGTTCGGATTTGGTAAAGGTAGAATCACACTCATGAAAAAACTTTCTCGTAAGCAGTGGATCATCATCGCTGTCGTAGTTCTTATCGGCGGAGCGATCCTTCGCTCTGTCACCAATGGCGGCTCAGATGCCCCTGTTGATGCGGCGACCTTGGTCCAGGAAGAGGCCCCTGTTGCCACTATCGCCTTTGATGCACCGCTTGACCTTGGTGGAGGCGTCTTCGTCACCGTCTCTGCCCCATCACGTTTTTCACCAACGCAATTCATGACCAATATTGATCAGAAGCCAAAGACTTCAAACTCATTTGAAGTCATCATTAAAAACGGTGGAAAGACACCTCTTGATTTCACTACTGTCTCATTGCAGGCAGCATCCGGTGCCAATGTCTGCTTCGATGTCTTGGGAGACCTTGATATCAACGGCGCTCCAACTGAGTCACTGAAGGCCGGAGCTGAAATCACCTACAAGTATGGAGTTGGTTGCCAAGCCTCTGTTGGAGATCCACTGACCCTGACAGTTCGCATCGGCGAATCAACTGTGCAGGTAGATGGAAAGCTTGCATAAACTTAACTAATCAATAGCGTTTTGAAATAAGTAAAGCCCCGGCCAATTGGTCGGGGCTTTCTTATTTCCTTCTTAATCCTCTGGGTAGTGACAAGCGATGCGATGGCTTGGATCTGTGCCAATCTGCATCAACTCTGGGACTTGCGTGCGGCACTTATCCTGCGCCTTCCAGCAGCGAGTGTTAAATACACAGCCTGCTGGTGGATTTACAGGGCTTGGAAGATCACCTTGCAAGATGATGCGCTCGCGCTTTCGACCCTTAATTGGATCTGCAACAGGAACTGCTGACAGAAGTGCCTTTGTATAGGGATGGCGAGGATGGGTAAAGAGATCGACCTTCTGGGCCTGCTCCATCACCTTGCCGAGATACATCACAATGACGCGATCTGAGATGTGTTGAACAACTGAGAGATCGTGAGCTACAAAGATGTATGCCATGTTGAATTCATCTTGCAAGTCTTCAAGTAAGTTAACGACCTGAGCTTGAATAGAAACATCCAGTGCTGAGACTGGCTCATCGGCAACGATGAGCTTTGGCTTGAGTGCAATTGCGCGAGCAACGCCAATACGCTGGCGCTGGCCACCTGAGAACTCATGGGGATAGCGGTTGATATGTTCTGGGTTCAGGCCCACGCGAGCCATCAGGCGCTGTACTTCTGCTTCAACGCCGCCGGCAGGAGTAATGCCTTGAATATCAAATGCTGCGCCAATAATCGTTCCGACGGTGTGACGTGGGTTCAGGGATGCAAAGGGATCTTGGAAGATCATCTGCATCTGTGAACGCAGTGGCTTCATCTGCTTTGGCTTTAAGTGTGTGATGTCTTGACCTTCAAAGGTGATCTTTCCCTCTGTTGGCTCATAGAGCTTTAAAATTGTGCGCCCTGCAGTTGTCTTACCGCAGCCGGATTCACCCACAAGGCCAATAGTTTCACCTGGATAGATTTCAAGGTCGATGCCATCGACAGCCTTGACTGTGCCCTTGACCTTGGAGAAAGCACCACCGGTTGTTGTGGCGAAGTGCTTCTTTAATCCTTCAATTTTTAGAACTGGCTGATTCATCAGCGGCCACCGATTTCTGTGCGAGCTTTGACAAGTTCTACCTCCGTGAGGTGGCAACGTGAGAAGTGCTCTGTGGTTTTGTTATCAAGTGTCGGCGCTGTTGTGGCACAGAGATTGCCTGCAACGCGATCTGTAAAGGAACAACGGGCGCGGAATGAACATCCCTTGGGCAGATTAATCAGCGATGGTGGCTGTCCAGGGATTGCGACAAGACGTTTTGATTCAAGTTCGCCGATCTTTGGAATCGAGTTCAGTAGGCCGATGGAGTAAGGATGATCGGGGCGATAGTAGATATCTTCAGCGCTACCGCTTTCGACAATCTTTCCTGCATACATCACGTTAACGCGATCTGCGACTTCAGCGACAACACCAAGATCGTGAGTGATCAAGATAAGAGCCATATTGAACTCTTTCTGCATCTCACGGATGAGCTGCAAGATCTGAGACTGCACAGTCA
The DNA here is from genome assembly GCF_002288225.1 of Candidatus Planktophila dulcis. Taxonomy (NCBI): domain Bacteria; kingdom Bacillati; phylum Actinomycetota; class Actinomycetes; order Candidatus Nanopelagicales; family Candidatus Nanopelagicaceae; genus Candidatus Planktophila; species Candidatus Planktophila dulcis. The sequence goes on along the minus strand of NZ_CP016777.1, from coordinate 324,039 downwards.
CATCCAGCGCCGTTGTTGGCTCATCTGCAATCAAAAGGGAGGGATTATTGATAAGAGCCATTGCAATCATCACGCGCTGGCGCATTCCACCTGAGAATTGGTGAGGGAATTCATCCACGCGCTTTGCAGCATCTGGAATACCCACAAGATCGAGCATCTCGATAGCGCGCTTCTTACCTGCCGCCTTATCGCCTTCGTTATAGAGAGCCCACGCTTCGATGAGCTGGTTTCCAATGGAGTAATACGGGTGCAGAGCCGACATCGGATCTTGGAAGATCATCGACATCGCCTTACCGCGCAGCTTTCGCACTACCTCGTCATCGGCTGAGATGACATCGATCGGACCTGAATCAAGATTAAGAAATGCTTGGCCTGTGATTTGTGTGCGCTTTCGATCATGCAAGCCCATCACAGCAAGTGATGTAACAGATTTACCTGAGCCTGATTCACCCACGACGGCAAGGGTTTCACCACGTGCCACAGTAAAGGAGATGTCATTAGATGCTTGCACAAGGCCATCTTCAGTAGGGAATGCAACGTTGAGGTTTTTAACCTCAAGAAATGGCTTAAGCGTCATGAAGCAACTCTCACTCGTGGATCAATATATGCATACAAGATATCGACCAAGAGGTTTGCAATAACTACAAATGATGCCGCCAAGATCGTTGTTGCAAGAATAGTTGGCAGGTCGTAATCATTGAGCACTGCTCGAATCGAGAGACGACCTAACCCTGGCAAGTTAAATATTCCTTCGGTGATGATTGCGCCACCGAGTAACCCGGCAAAATCAAGACCAGCAAGTGTGACGATAGGGGCAAGGGCGGCGCGCAGTGTGTGCTTGCGCAAGATATCTTGCTCATTTAATCCCTTGGCGCGCGCTGTGCGAATGTAATCTTCAGAAGAAATCTCAATCACACTAGAGCGCGTAAAACGCGTATAGGTCGCTGCATAGAGGAGCGCCAAGGTAATCCAAGGGAAGATAAAGGATCTAAACCATGCAACTGGATCTTCTAATGGTGAGACCCACCGTCCCATCTCCAGTGGATTGATGAGATTAAATTTCAACGCCACAAAGAGAAGAATCAAAATACCCGAGATAAATGTTGGAAGTGATGTGCCGATGAGAACGAATGCCGTAGCACCGCGATCTTGCCACTCATTTCTCTTTCGGGCCGCGAGGATTCCAAGGCCGACACCGACAGAAAGCCAGAGAACAAAGGCTCCCACTGCTAGAGATAAAGTGACTGGGAATGCTTCTGCGACGAGAGTTGTCACGCATTCGTGGCGGTTATATGAATAACCGAATGCTGGAGCTGGACATTCAAACTTGGCTGCTCCATCGCCATATTCACGCCCTGCAACTAGTCCCTTAACAAAGCGGCCATATTGAACGTGCACAGGGACATCAAGCCCAAGGCGATGGCGGTTAGCTTCAATAACAGCAGGGGAACATGCTTTTCCGCATGTGAGCGCTGCTGGGTCCATAGGAAGGACGGCGAAGATGCCAAATACAGACATGCTCACGAGAGTGATGACCAGGAAGGTCGCACTCAATCGACGAGCTAAGTACTTCAACATCTTTAAATCTCCTTATTTCTTCATTTGGTGATTTCGTGGAGTTGCGGGCGGCTTAATTTCTTAAACCGCCCGCAACATCTTACGAAGTGCTAATTAACTTTAGATAAATCTAATTGTTAATTAGTTCTTGACGTACATCTGTCCGAAGCCGAAGTTACCTTGTGGCTCCCAGTAGTACACGCCGCCAACCTTAGATCCCCAAACTTCTTGGGTCTTTGAGAAGACAGGGCGGATGATCCAGTACTGATCCATAACGTACTGGGATAGTTCCTTCCACATTCCTGCCTGCTTTGTGCGGTTTGTCTCTACCTTTGCAGCATCTGACTTCTTCTTGAATGCTGCATATGCTGCATCATCCCAGTTCTGTGACAGGTTAAATCCGCCCTCTTTTGTGAAGAGTTCAGGAATAACTGTTGATGCATTTGCCCAGTCAGCTCCCCAGCCAGCAGATGAAATATCATTCTGCTTGGTGCCGTCGAGAACTGTTGAGTAGTACTGACCTGATGGAATGAAGTTGAACTTCACAACAATGCCAGCTTCCTTAGCAGCATCCTGAATCAAGACAGATGCCTTCTGGTTAGTTGCAGACTGCGCAATATCCCAGATGATTCCCTTGTCAGCAGATGTCGCGCGAGCGTGAGCATCTGGGCAAGAGGTCTTAGCCTTTGTCATCAATGAAGCTGCATAGGTTGGATTTCCAGTGATCTTCCAGTTTGGATCGCTGATGTTGCCCTTTGTCTTTGCATAGTCAAGACCAAGAACTGGCTTAACAGGGTTATCTCCTGGATCTCCGTAGAACTCACGTCCACCTGAAAGGTCGATGAGAGCCTGTGTGTTAACTGCAAAGAAGAGAGCCTTACGTACATCGAGGCAATCCATCTTGCCCTTCTTGACGTTCATCGCTGAGTAGCGAACGTATGGGTCATACACGTTAAAGCGCTGTGTCTTCTTTGTTGGATCATCGAAGAATGCACGTGTATTTGCAGGTGACAATGAATCAAGTGAAGCTGTGTTTGGGATCTGATCTTCGAGCATGATCTGATCGCGAACATCTTCAGCTAGACCGAAGCGAACAACGATGTTATCTGGGTATGGAGTACGAACAGCGTCAGAAGACTTCTTCCATGCTGTGTTACGTACGAGCTCCATTGTGTCGCCGATCTTGTATGAAGCAATCTTGTATGGACCGTTAGCAAATGGCTTGAGGTCGTACTTATCGCCTGTGTCCTTTGAAGCCTTCACTGGTGCACCTGCTGGGTAAGTAAGTGCGTAGTTGAAGTCAGCAAATGAGCGGTTTAGCTTGAAGGTAATTGTGTTACCTGAGCAAGAAACTGCCTTATCGAATTGAGCCTGTCCGGTCTTCTTGTATGGACCCTTGTATACAGATGCGCCATCTTTATCCTTAGGGATATCGAGTGCCTGTACTAGGTACTGAGGACCGTCAGTGATGACATCCTGCGCGAATGGACGTGATACACCGTACTTAACATCTTCACAGGTAACAGCTGAGCCGTCTTCCCATGTGACGCCTGAACGAAGTGTGAACTTCCATGTCTTTGCAGCATTTGATGGAACACCAGTGTTAGTTGCAAGGTCTGCAACGAGTGATGATCCTGCTGATCCCGGAGTTGGCTTGTATGAAACCAAGTTACGGTAGATATATGAGTTGAAGAACGCGATATCGCGGCCTGTGTAAACACGGGCTGGATCTACGTGATCAAACTGCTCTGCATGTGTAATGAAGTACAAAGTGCCGCCAGTAATTGGCTTTTCAGCAGCGTTTGCACTTGAGCCGTATGCAACTGTTACGCCAACAGCGAGTGCAATTGCAGCTGTTGAAGCAAGGATGCGACGGCTAGTTTTCAAACCGGACATGTGTCCTCCTTGTAGAAGCGGTTCTAATTCACGGGTCGTGAACCAGATCTGAAACTTCATTAAGAGAAACTCGCGAGATATCTCTTCATTGAAGCTTCTTCCCGTATTGCTACGGAAAATCCCATATTTCTATGGAAAATTAGGTCTATCTATCTACCTGCCTTAGGGTCGAGCGCATCGCGTACTGCATCGCCCAACAAGTTGAGTGAGAGCACGATGGCAATCAGGATCACACATGGAATAAGAAGGTATGCGGGGTCTTCACGCCAGTAGCCAATGGCATCAGAGAGCACAAGCCCAAAGGTTGATGCAGGTGGCTGAACGCCAACACCCAAGAATGAGAATGTCGCCTCTGCTGCGATATATCCAGGAAGTGAGAGTGAGGTAAAGACAATGGCAGTTGGCCAAAGATTTGGTAGTAACTCTTTAACAATAATGCGCCAGCTCGATGCACCCATCGCTTGTGCTGCCATGACAAAGTCACGTTCACGCAGTGACATCGCTTGTGAGCGAATAAGTCTGTAGAAACCTGTCCAGCCAAAGAAGACAAGGAAGGTGACCAGAACCAAGATTCGAGCGGCATTTTCATGAGCAATACCTGTCGCCTCAACGCGCTGCACCAGCGGTAGTGAGAGAGCGATGATCATAAATGTTCCAGGAAATGAAAGGAGGAAGTCAGCAAAGCGACCAACAGTGGAGTCGATGCGCCCCTTGAAATAACCTGTGGCAATTCCAACCAACATACCTATACTGATTGCTGCAACAGTTGAGATGATTGCAACAAGAAATGAAAGTTGTGAACCATAGAGAAGAAGTGCAAAGACATCGCGTCCAACACCCGGCTCAACGCCAAGAGGATGTGCCAAGGAGATTCCACCCCAAGGTCCGATCGGCATTGCAAATTCATTTAATACACCGTCATAGATGGTGCGATTATCAACTCCAACGAGGCGAGTAATGATGGGAGCAAGAACTGAGACGCTTAAGAAGAAAATAGTTGCAAAGCCTGCATAGACGCCAACTTTGTTGCGCTTAAAACGTCCCCATGCGATCTGTTTCGGGGTGCGCTGAACTATCTCTTGTGACTCTTCTTCGAGTACAACGGCAGTCAATTGTTGGGCCCCTTAGAACACGGTTATTGCCACGGACTTACCCGTGAGTACTGCAAGGTAGTCGCAAGATGGCTAAAAAGAAACCCCAAATGTCCTAAATCACCCCATTTTGCAGAGGTCGTTACCGACTCGTTATAGCGCGACCGCTGCAGCCCTCTTCATTGCAAGAAATAGCGGGATTGAAAGAAAACAGCCGATAAACATTGTGATGATCCAGGCGGTTGCAAGATCTGCCCCCAGCATCAGCCCTGTGATGGCAGGGCCAAGGACTCCAGAGACTGACCATTGCAAACTCATCCACGCATTAGCGCGGCCACGAATATGTTCAGGAGCTAGTTCGTTTGCAAGAGTTGGAATTGTAGGAGCTTGAATCATTTCACCGACTGCAAAGATAAATTGGCTTAAGGAGAGTGCAATACCGGATGCAAAAAGTGGCAGGTATGGAGCAATTCCAACAAAGACCCACGAGAGCGCCCACACCAATCCCACGGCAATGAGGGCTGCATACTTGGAATACTTATCAATCACTCGCATCACAAGTGGCTGAAAGATAACAATCGAGAGTGTGTTCACGCCAAAGATAATCCCAAGCCACTTAGGTGAGAGTCCAAGGAATTGCGTTGCAAAAACTGGAATTCCGGCTTGTATCGTTCCATAGCCGAAGGTGAAGAGGATGATTCCTGCGATGCCTAAGAACATCAGAGGCTTTATTTCAAAGAGATCTTTATAGGAACCAGTCTTTGGTTCATGCTCTTTAGGGATGTATTTATTGACATGCTCCCCACGCAGAGTGAGCACAATCAGTAGATAGAGCAGGAATGTGCAGGCATCGACCCAATACATGATTTGGAATGAGAGTAAGTCACCGCGCTGAATAATCAGTGATGAGAGTAAGCCACCAACTCCCAAACCTAAATTGAGCAACATAAAGTTAAAGCCAAATATTTTTGGACGATCTCGCTCTGGTGTGACTCGAGTCAAGATCACACTCTGACTTGGCCAGATTGCCTGACCTGCGATGTTCAGTCCAGTAATCACAATAACTGCTTGAAAATGAGTCTGCACCTGCGATAACGAGAAAGCTGCGGCAGAGTTCAATAAAAGCCCACCAATCATTACCTTTTTCGGTCCGATGCGATCGACAAGTGCACCCATCGGTGAGCTGGCAATGATGCTGACTAAGGAGCCATATGCAAGCAAGAGGCCACCGAAAGTATTGGTGAAGCCGCGCATATCGTGCAAGTAGACAAGTAGCAGTGACAAAGTCATTCCGCCACCTATTGCATTAAGGCAAATACCAAAGATGATCTTCCGTGACTGCGGATTGAGCAGGACGGTAAATTCCTTATAGAGCATTTACTTTAAAAGGCTTTGCGCCTGCGCCAAGATGTCGGCCCGGTACCTAACCGTCAGAGATATGTGACCTTCCCCGGGTTTAAAAGAGAGAGTCGCTGTTGGAATGTGTTTTTCTAGCCAGTAAGAGTGCGCATGAGGAACCATGAAGTCATCATCGCCCTGCCATAAGAAGACAGGCTTTGTGATTGATGCCAATTCAAATCCCCACTTCTTCACAAAGACTAAATCATCATCAATCCAGCCATCGAAGCTGACAGCAAGTGCGCTGCGCATAGATGCTGCCATTGCATCGGCTTCCCCACCTTCAAGAACTGCCTTATCGGCATCTCCAATGAGTCCACCAAATGCTTCGATGATGTCACTTCCTGTTACAGATTTCATCGGACCAGCATTGTCATTCATCCACTGATCAATGACTGCTTCACCTTTAAGCGCTGCACCAAATTCATCATGGTTTTCTGGTCCCATACCTTCAAGGAAATCAAGATCATCCACACCAAATGCACCAACACCAGCGAGAGAGATTGCACCAACGTTGCGCGGTTCAAAGGTATTTGCAAGGCAATGTGGGCCTCCACCAGACCAACCGATGGATACAAACTTCGTGATGTTCTTTGCATCTAACACTTGAGCAATATCTGAATTCACATTGATCACACTGCGACCTGGATTGCGATCACTGGTTCCATATCCTGCGCGGCTATAAGCAATAGCGCGAATACCTGCAGTTGCTGCTGACTCAAGCCAATCAGTCCATGAGCTTGCATGGCCTGGTGTTCCATGATGGAAAACAATCGCGCTCTCAGAGTTGATTCCATTATCGGCAATCTCTAATTCGCGACCATCTTTGAGTTTAAATTGAGGCATTTAGCCAGTCTATTACTCTGACACAATATGCAACATGGTTTCGGCTAGCGCAGATAAGGGCTTCTCCTATGAGATTTCCCATGCTCCCGAATCCGGATTAGCGCGAGCAGGGGTTATTACAACTCCCCACGGACAGATTCAGACTCCCGCTTTCATTCCAGTTGGAACTAAAGCCAATGTGAAGACCGTACTTCCTGAAGCGATGGAAGAACTTGGTGCTCAAGCACTTCTTGCCAATGCCTACCACCTGTATTTGCAGCCAGGACCCAGCGTTCTCGATGAGGCAGGCGGTCTCGGTGCATTTATGAATTGGGATAAGCCCACCTTTACCGATAGCGGAGGATTTCAAGTTCTCTCACTCGGTGTGGGATTTAAGAAGGTGCTCGCCATGGATGCGCAGACCTTTCGATCAGATCAAGTCATTGCCAAGAATAAAGAGCGCCTAGCCCATGTCGATGATGAAGGTGTGACATTTAAGAGCCACCTCGATGGTTCGATGCATCGTTTCACCTCAGAAGTCTCAATGCAGATCCAACATCAATTGGGCGCCGACATCATGTTTGCCTTTGATGAATGCACAACTCTTCACAACACTCGCCCCTACCAAGAGCTTGCAATGGAGCGCACATATAACTGGGCCATTCGATGTCTTGATGAACATAAGCGCCTCACCGATGCGCGAGCTGATAAGCCGTATCAAGCACTCTTTGGAGTAATTCAAGGTGCTCAATATGAAGATTTACGCAAAAAAGCAGCATCAGATCTTGGTGGAATGAGCTCATCAGGAATTGAGTTTGATGGATTCGGTATTGGTGGGGCGCTCGATAAGGATTCACTCGGCACCATCGTTGGATGGGTGAACTCAACTCTTCCTGAAAACAAACCCAAGCACCTACTTGGAATCGGTGCTCCCGAAGATCTCTTTGTGGGGGTTGAAAACGGTGTTGATACCTTTGATTGTGTACTTGCATCTCGTATCGCTCGCACAAGCGCCATCTACACAATGACTGGGCGCTTTAACGTCTCTAACGCTCCATATGTGCGCGATTTCAACCCGATTGATGATGAATGTGATTGCTACACCTGTAAGAACTACACCCGTGCCTACCTTTGTCATCTATTCCGCGGAAAAGAGATGCTGGCTGGAACACTTGCCACTATTCATAATGAGCGATTTATTGTGCGCTTAGTTGATCAGATGCGACAGGCAATTATTGATGGCACATTCCAGGATATGAAGAAAGAATTTATGGGGCGCTACACCCATAAATCTGGTCAAGCTAGAGATTAATTAGTGGTGTCGATCTTTAAGATTTTCAGCTTCACTACCCACAGGAGACCATCCACCAGGAATGAGATCTTGAGCCTCTGCTGGTCCCCATGAACCACCTTCATATTGGATTACTGGATTTGGATTCTTTAAGAGATCTTCCAAAATCTGCCATGAGTGCAGAACAGCATCAATACGAGTAAATCGGAAGTGATCTCCCAACATTGCAGCGCGCAGTAGTCGCTCATATGGACCTTGGCGATCGCCGAACTCTGCAACGAACTCTACGGAGAGATCAACAGTCTCTGTCATCAACTTAGTTCCAGGCTTCTTCGCCTGGAGCGAGATATCCACGCCATCTTTAGCACCAAGGCGGAATCGCACTTGGTTTGATTGGCTCTTTCCGAAGAGCGCACGTGGTGGTTGCTTAAATTCAACAATAACTTCAAGGACAGTCTCAGGCATCTTCTTACCTGTGCGCAGGTAGATAGGAACTCCTGCCCATCGCCAGTTATCGATAAACAATTTCATAGCAACAAAGGTTTCCGTATCTGAATTCTCAGCTACGCCATCTTCATCGAGGAATCCTTCAAATTGCCCGCGGACGACATCATTCTTATTGATATCGCGGATAGCAGAGAGAACCTTGATCTTCTCATTCTGCATCGCCTCAGAACCCATATCGATAGGCGGTTCCATAGTGAGCATGGTTAAGACTTGAAGGATATGGTTTTGCAGCACATCGCGCGTTGCACCCACTCCGTCATAGAAACTTCCTCGACCATCGATGCCGAAGTTCTCAGCCATCGTGATCTGGATGTTTGACACATAATTTCGATTCCAGACAGGCTCAAAGAGGGTATTGGCAAAGCGGAATACCAAGAGATCTTCTACCGCCTCTTTTCCAAGGTAGTGATCGATGCGATAGATCTGATCTTCTGGAAGTAATTTCTTTAGTTCTGAGTCCAGGGCGCGCGCACTCTCAAGGTCACGACCAAATGGCTTTTCCACAACAACACGAGCACGACGAGTAATACCTACGGTGGCAAGTGCTTCTGTGATGCGAGCAAAGTATTCAGGTGCAATAGCTAAGTAGATTACGGGAAGTTTGAAATCTTTGATTGCTTCGGCAAGTTCAATAAAGGTTTGTGGATCTTCATAGTCGCCCACAATCAGTTGCATTTCACCTAGTAGCTTGGCAAGGGCCTTCTCATCTACATCGGGCTTACGAGCACGGACCGAGCTTTCCACATTCTCTTTAAAGACATCCTGGGTCCATTTCGAGGATGCAACACCAAAGATCTTTACATCTAGTTCACCAAGATCTTCAAGGTCATAGAGAGCCGGAAATAGCTTCTTCTTTGCAAGATCTCCGGTCGCGCCAAATAGAACTAAAGCATCAGCCTTCATTACTTAGCCTGTGGCTTCTCATTATGACCACCAAATTTATAGCGCATCGCACTCAATACTCGGTTGGCAAATTCATCATTGTTGCGGGAAGCAAAGCGCGCATAGAGCGAGGCGCTCAAGACGTGCGCTGGAATTCCAGCTTCAATTGCCGCCTGCACAGTCCAGCGACCTTCACCGCTATCGCTGACTTCAGTTGAATATTCTTTCAGTTCCGTAGATTCAACAAGTGCTTGCGCTGTGAGATCAAGTAGCCAAGAAGCAACAACGCTTCCGCGGCGCCAGACTTCAGTAATTGCTGGAATATCAAGGTCATATGCAGGCGTCATCTCATCTGCAGCTTCAAAGATTGCAAGACCTTCAGCAAAAGCTGCCATCATTCCGTATTCAATTCCATTGTGAATCATCTTCACGAAGTGGCCTGAACCAATTGGCCCACAGTGCAAATAGCCGTATTCAGCTTGAGATGGTTCACCTGTGCGACCTGGTGTGCGCTCTGCTGATTCAACTCCTGGGCAGAGTGCTTTAAAGATGGGATCCAGTGACTTCACAACAGCGTCATCTCCACCGATCATCAGTGAGTAACCACGCTCAAGTCCATAGACACCACCTGAAGTTCCAACATCAACGAAGTTGATTCCCTTGGCCTTCAAAAACTCGGCGTTCTTCAAATCGTTCTTGTAATAACTATTTCCACCATCGATGACGGTATCCCCTGGTGAGAGATGTTCAGCCAGTGATGCGATTGTTGAATCAGTAACGGCTGCAGGCACCATGATCCAGATTGTGCGCGGTGTTGAAAGTTGTGAGGCAAGGTTTGCCATATCGGTTGCACCGATTGCACCTTCGGCAGCAAGAGTCTTTACGGCATCAGGGCTGACGTCATAGACAGCAGATGTGATGTTATGGAGTGCAAGGCGGCGGACGATATTTGCGCCCATGCGGCCTAGGCCGACCATTCCGAAATTCGTAGTTGCCATGAATATGCCTATTCGTTGTAGAAAACGCTCAACGTTGAGGTTCGTAGTCTAACGCGTGATTGGTCATCCATCCGAATTCAGGCGAATTTTAGGTGAAATTACTCTGAAAAGAAGGCTTCGGTATCAACAATCAGACGAGTATGCGAATGACCTCGAACATAACTCGCCGGTATTGAAAGATCTCCTTCAATAATTTTTGTCACTGCATCAGCTTTACTTTCGCCCGCAGCAACAATCCACACCTCGTGTGCACTATTAATCAATGACATCGTGAATGAAACTCGCACAGCAGGCGGCTTTGGTGAATCAGTAATCGCAAAGATTCGGCGATGATCATCCACATCAGCTAAGCCAGGAAAGAGGGATGCCACGTGGCCATCAGGGCCAAGTCCCAAAATATTGAGATCGATATCAACGTTTTCAAGTGCTAACTCGTAATCACTGACTGCTTCCTCAACGCTTTTGGCAACATCAGATGCCAACACTTCGTGGATCACTACTGCTGTGTTGGTCACTGTTCCATGGAAGGGAAATGCGTTGCGCTCGACGCTATCGCCTTGAACAAAGCGTTCATCGCTCCACCAGATGTGAAGACCGGCAAACCCATCTGGGTCGGCATTAAATTCATTGACAAGTGCTTCAGAGATCTGCACGCCCAGCGTTCCGCCGGTGAGAACGAGATGAAATTGGCTCTTGAGTTTCAGACCCTTTTCAATTGCGGCAAGGATTTGAACGGTGACCTCATCTGAGAGTTCAGTGGCATCTGCAAAAAGAGTCAGATCGAGTTCATCATCGATATCGCCAACAATGGCATCAAAATCATCGCTGCTCATCACTCCCCCATTTCTTTAAAAAATCCGCAGTGCTCATCTCGTAGATGTTTTCAGGGCCATCAACCTCATCCATCTGCTGGCCCTTATATTCAAATCCGAAGTAGTTAATCACAGCGATTGATGGAGGGTTCTCGGGGCTCACGGTGTATCGCAAGGTTTTTACTTCAGGAAAAGTACTTACCCATTTCCACATCCCCGCTAGCGCCTCACGCGCATAACCTTGGTTGCGAAAAGCCTCTTCAATCCCGAGGCCAATTTCCATCATCCCGTCGGCATCTGGGACGCCATGAAAGCTGGTACTGCCGATCACTTCTTTACTCTCTTTCAGAACAATAAAGCGCACAAACCATTTGTTGACCGATGAATCCACTTTTACTTGTGGCACTCGCCAGCCCAGAGGTCCACTTTCTTTCACTAAATTCTGATGAGGGTTGGTAAAACCTCGCCCAGCGATTGCTGCTACATCGTCTTGCTTTTCAAATAAGTCAATAATTGCTTGGGCTGAGAGATGATGGAGCTCAAGTCGGGGCGTAACAATCACAGGCTCAATCACAAGCGAATTATCGCATGTCTTTAGAGAAGGAAGTGAGCCTTAGCTTTCTCGACAGCGTTTACGCGTCCATCGACTTCCATCTTGCGATAAAGATTCTTTAGGTGAGTCTTCATCGTATTCAGCGAGATATGAAGTGAGGTAGCAATGGCACTGATTGGGCGATCCGTTGATAAATGTCTCAAAACTTCGAGTTCGCGCTTTGTCAGCGATGAAGCGAATTCTGTTGGTCGGTTGGCATCTGACTTAATGCGCTCGGCAACGCTAGAGGCTAGATCTTCAAGATAAACAGTTGGATTCTCGCCAGCAATTTTCAAGATGAGGTTCCCCATTTCCGATGATTGACGAAGGAAGGTTTCTTTCGCACCTACTGTGGCTCCGACTTCAAGAGCCTTCTTCATCTCCTTCAGCGCCATATTCTCTTGATCAATTACTTCGTGAGCATCAGCGAGATGTTTCCAAATCTTTTCGCGAGGAGTGCGTGCAGGAAGGTTCTTCACTTCTTCTCGTACGGATTTCTTGCCCATGCGCTCGTCGTAGGCAAGCCTTATCTGTTGTACAAATCGCAGTTTTGGTGCTCGTTCTAAGAGCGCCCCTAGGCGCTCTTTATCTTTAAGGGTGAATCGAATGAAGAGTTCGCTCAAATCAATGATTGAAACCAGGCCTTCTGAAAATTCAATTTCACTCGCCCGTTCTCTGGCTCGCTTAATATTGTCGAGCGCCTCAGTCGCCATCCCGCGTATCACAAGATCGCGAGCAAAGTAACCGTCGGCAAAGAAATGCCAAACCCATTGCTGCCACTGCTCGCCCAAGTGTTTAATCTGTCCGAAGACCTCAAAGGCCTCGCGGGGTCTAGCAAATTCAAGATGGCAGCGCGCAATGATGAACATCGAATCTAGCGGACCATAAATTCCGACGTAGCCTCTTTTTGTGAATTGAGAATATGTCACTGATGCGGCCTCAAAAGCTCTGCGATAGTCACCACGCTGAAAGAGCGCCATCGCATTCATAGATGAGAGCAATAGGTGGTTATTGGGAAGTTTAGATTTATTGGCTAGCGCTTTCGCCTCTTCATACAAAGCTTCTACCGATTCAGTCTCATCCAGAATAAAGCTCTTCATCGCGGCAAGGCGTAATAGGCCAATCTGCTCTTCTATTCCAAAGGTGATTGGGCCGTCACTATTCGACATCGCAATTGCGTAGCTCTGATCGAACTCATCAAAACGCCCTAACGCCATCTCTACATGTGCTCTAGATCCATATGTGAGTTGCTTGATGAATCCTTCGAGGACCGTGCCCTTTGCATTAAAATTCATCTGATCAATCATGCTCAAAACCGAGTCATACTCTTGATTGGCTAATCGTCCTGCCAATTCAACTGTCGCACGCTTGAGTAAACCTAACTCTGAATTGTCACCGGCAAAGATGGACCAGCGAATGAGCTCGCGTCCTCGACCTGTTGCCTGCAAGATTCGAGCAGCATCAGGGAAAATTTCTGCGACTTTCTCGAAATCGCCTGCAAGATAGGCGTGTTCTAAGGCGAGATTGGGTTCGTTGCGATTCTCATGAAATGCAAGAAGCGTCGAGTGAATTCTCGTCTTCTGGTACTTATCTTTTCGAAGTTCTGTCAGAAGTACTTCTCGTACCAGTGTCGAAAATTCAAAGCTCTGCTCTGGAGATCCTGTTTGAGTGAAGTAGTTGCCATCAAGTGCTATCTGGTTAATGGCATCATATGAATATTCATCGCCGAGGATTACTTCAGCCATTTCATGGGTAAATTCTTTAACGACAGCAAGGGAAGTAATCAGGAATCGTGTCTGATTATCAAGTGAGTTAATTACGGATGAAGCTAAAGCCCTTAGAGGTTCGGATTGTGAAGAAACCAACTTCTCAAAATCAATTGGCTTCTTATTCTTTCCAATTTGATGAACTAGCATCGAGACAGCGGCAGGCCATCCCCGAGCTCCATCGAGTGACTGCCGAATATCGAAATTTTCATATTGAATACCGTGCATCACAGCTAGGGTTGAAATCTCATTGTCGGAGAATTGGAGATCGTTGGCAGTAACTACTGAGAGCGCTCCTCGTGAAGCGAATGTGGCATAAACGGTTTCTAAAGAATCTCGGCGGATTGTTACGAATTGAATGTTCTTGGGAAATTGCTCAACAAGGCGCGAAGCAATATCGACGTCACGATTGGTATGTTCACGGAGATTGTCGATGACAAAAATGTAATCTTTACCTGTTGCAAGAAGTTCATTGCCCCAACGTCTCACTACTTCCACTGGGCGAACACTTGCTTCGCCTTCAAACCATGGTGCAAAGCCTGGAAGAATATTTCTCGTCGCTTGAATAAAGAGCGCTGCCATATCTTCAAGCGAATCGCTTTCGGCAATGGTTAACCAGATAACGCGATCACGATGCGCGAGCGCCCATTCGGCAACAAGGGAAGTCTTTCCGTACCCGGCAGGTGCAATGACGACTGTCGTACTTGGTGATGAATTATCGAGAAGAGGAAATAGATGCTTTCGGGATAAGTAATTTGGCGGCAAGGTTGGAATGAGAGTGCGCGAAAGGGTCACCCCAGGATCTACTTCGAACTCCGCTGCCTCACCCTTTGCCGTTGCCACGGTGTTAGGGTGATGGAAAAGCGGGGGGATGTGAAGCCAAAATCACCCCTTAAGGGGTGAGATATTGCGGTGATTGCTGAGGGTGGGTTAGAGAGTTGCGAAGCCTTCAGCAAGAACGCCGAGGGCATCCTTGAGAAGCTCATCGGTAATCACGAGTGGTGGCAAGAAGCGGATGACATTGCCGTAGGTGCCTGCAGTAAGAATGAGAACACCCTTGCTCTGGCAATACTTAATGACCTTTGCCATCGCTTCTGGATTTGGATCCTTGGTGCCAGCGTGAACAAGCTCGATTGCAACCATGGCACCACGTCCGCGCACTTCACCAATGATTGGGTACTTAGCCTTGAGGGCATTGAGTGAATCAAAGAGAATGGTGCCGATATGCGCTGCGCGATCGACAAGCTTTTCTTCCTCAATCGTTTCGATAACAGCAAGAGCTGCGGCGCAGACAACAGGATTTCCACCATATGTTCCACCAAGGCCACCGACGTGTGATGAATCCATGATCTCTGCGCGAGCTGTCACTGCAGCAAGTGGCATTCCACCAGCGATTCCCTTTGCGGTGATGATCATGTCTGGCTCAATATTTTCATGCTCAACAGCAAACATCTTTCCTGTGCGGGCAAAACCTGATTGGACTTCATCTGCGATGAAGACAATTTTATTCTCTGTTGCAAACTTCTGAAGGCCTGGCATAAATCCAGCAGGTGGCACGATAAATCCACCTTCGCCAATCACAGGTTCGATGATGATTGCCGCAACATTATGTGCACCGATTTCTTTCTCAATCTTTGAAATCACATGTGCAAGTGAATCTTCTGCAATAGTCGCAAGATTGCCATCGTAGCGATATGAGTAAGGCATTGGCATGCGATAGATCTCGCTGGCAAATGGACCAAAGCCATCCTTATATGGAAGATTCTTTGCAGTCAGTGCCATCGTTAAATTGGTACGGCCGTGATAGGCGTGTTCAAAGACGACAACTGCTGGACGCTTTGTGTAGTGACGTGCAATCTTGATTGCATTTTCTACAGCTTCAGCTCCAGAATTTTGAAGAATTGACTTCTTCTTAAACTTTCCAGGTGTCAGACGATTAAGTGCTTCACAGACTTCGATATATCCCAAATATGGAACAGTGGTGAAGTTGGTGTGAGTAAAGTTGGCAACAGCTTCCTGAACTGCTTTCACAACGCGAGGCGCTGAGTTTCCAACGCTGACAACACCAATACCTGAACCTAAATCGATGATTCGATTGCCATCGATATCTTCAATAATTGCATTATGCGCACGGCTAACAATCACCGGCATTGCAGTTCCTAGTCCCCCAGATACAGCCTCTTTACGTCGCTGCATTGCAGCAGTTGATAACGGCCCTGGAATATCAGTGGCCAAGTGGCGTGATTGTGGGAGGCGATCCTGTGATGTCATGGTCAAAGTCTAAGGCCCTTACTTTGCTGTGAGTGCCCAAGTACTCCTTGGTACAAGTTAGGCTTGCCACATGAGCAACCTCAGAGAGAGCGCACCACTACTCGATGCTTATCTCTCATACTTCGAGAGCGCTCGAACTCCCTTCACCATCCCAGGCCATAAGCAGAAGACAAGCGCCCTCGATGCTGGGTTAGGCGCAGTCGTTGATGCAGATACACCTCTCTATGGCGGCCTTGATGAAATCAAGTTAACGAACCAGACGCTCAAGAAGGCGGAAAATCTTGCTGCAAAATTGTGGGGCGCTGACTATGCGCGCTTTTCCACAGGTGGATCAACTCACGCAAACCAGGCAATCATCTTCGCTCTCGGAAAACCTGGCGACAAAGTCGCAGTCTCTCGCACAGCACACCGTTCGGTTTTAAGCGCTCTTGTTTTAGCAGGGCTTGAACCCATCTGGATGTCTCCGGAGATTGATGGTGCAACTGGAGTTCCGATTGGAATTGGAGTCAGTGAACTCAAGCGTGCGCTGAGTGAGAAGCCCATCGCAGTACTTCTGACAGAACCTGGATACCTCGGAACAATTTCAGATCTTCCAGCATTAATCAATGCAGCACATGCAGTAGATGTTCCTGTCATTCTCGATGCTGCATGGGGTGGTCACTTTGGATTCCATCCAGAACTACCGCGTCATGCATTTCAAGTGGGTGCAGATGCACTTATTACTAGTACTCATAAAGCACTTCCTGGATATAGCGCATCCGCACTTCTCTTAGCTCGCACAACACTGCTCAGCGCCGAGCGACTTGAACAGAGCTTTGAAACAACTCACACCACATCTCCTGCGGGTGCTCCCCTTGCATCTATCGATGGTGTTCGCGCCCTGCTTGAAACAAGAGGCGAAGAACTTATTGGCAAGCTTTTGAGCAATATCCATCGCTTTAAAGAGATGGTGCAAGCAGAATTCCCGCTTCCTATATTTCTCTATCCATCAGATTTTCCTGAAGGACGCTTTGATCCATCCAAGATTGTGCTTCGCGTGCAGCAGCTGGGTGCATCAGGGGTCGATATTGAAGAAGATCTACAGGCCAAAGGCATCCGCGTTGAGATGGCAGATCGCGACACGATTGTCTTTCTTGGCACGATTGCTGATACCCAGGCAGATTTCGATCACTTAGCTGATGTGCTGATTCCTATTTTAAAGAAGCGCCAAGAACGACGACGAGAGAGTGCCACAGCGCTGAGTTGGTCAGTTATTCCGCAGCGTGCTGCATCCATGCGCGATGCCTATTTTGCCGAGACTGAGATGGTAACTGCGGCAAACGCTGTGGGGCGAATTTCTGCAGATCTCATCGCTCCATATCCACCCGGTGTTGCAGTTGTTGCCCCAGGAGAGCTACTCACAAAACAGATTGTTGAAGGATTGAGCGCATCACGTGATGCTGGTGTTCGTATCGCCTATGCAACAGATTCATCACTTGCCACTTATCGAGTCGTTAAAAACTCTTAAAGAGAAATTACTAACGAATAGGTTTGCGATAAACCTTGTGTGAGACAGCCTGAGCGAGTGGCTTGATCATCATTGAATCCACATTGAAGTGATCCGGAAGCATGACAACCCAGCGAATAGCTTCAGCAACATCTTCTGCAATCAGCGGCTTCTCAATACCCTCATAGATCTTTGCAGCAGCATCGGTATTGCCCTTGTATCTAATCTTGGCAAATTCCTCTGTCTTCACAATTCCTGGTGCAATCTCTGAGATACGAATCGGTTCACCATTGAGTTCAAGACGCAAAGTATCGACAAGGGATGCCTCACCAAACTTTGCTGCTGCATAACTGCCACCGTTCTCATAGGTGCGGTGGGCTGCAGTTGAAGTGATTAGAACGATATGACCCTTGCGATGCTCACGGAAGATTGGTGTGAGGGCTTTGACCATGCGCACAGCGCCCACCACGTTGATATCAAAAGTCTTCTGCCATAGAGCAGGATCAGAATCCATCACTGAATCGGCATCAAATGCACCACCTGCGCTATGAACCAACACGGTGACTTTTGCATTTCCAAGATGAGCAACCAAAGAATCAACACTTGTTTGGTGAGTAACATCGAGTTCGAAGGCTTCAATGTTCTCAGAGCTTGCAGCGAGTTCTTGCAATTTATCTATTCGCCTTGCTGCAGCGATAACGTGAAATCCATTTTCTGCCAGGGCTCGTGCTGTTGCAGCACCAATTCCACTACTTGCGCCAGTAATTACTGCATATTCACGTGTGCTCATTAGGAAAGAGTACATGCGCAAGATAGAATTTAGATATGAGCAAACAAATCAAGACTGACATAGAGATCACCTATAAGAAGCGCAATAAGACCACCGTTTTCTGGCGCGGAATCCTTGTTTTCCCGGTCGCAGTATTGATCTGCTCCTTTGCCATTCAATCGAATGCAGGATTTGCAGCTGGTCTGATCATCTTGCCACCGCTTCTGACTCTGGTATTTCGTGAGGTCTATCCAAGCTACGTGCTGACTTTTAACCAGGCATTTCTTGAACTACAGACTCGCGTGATTGCCTACGCACTCCTGCTCACTGATGAATACCCATCGATTGAACGCAATAAGAATATTGGCGTTGAGTTTCCAGAGATCAAGGGTGGCAAGTCACTCAACCGCTGGCTTCCTCTTGTGAAGTGGTTCCTCTCCATTCCACTTATTCTTGTTGGACTTGTTTATTCTGTGATTGCACTGGGCATGACATTCATCGCCTGGATCATGACATCAGCCACAGGAAATTATCCAAAGTGGGCTGGCAAGTTTGTTTTCAAGACAATCCGCTTCTGGAACCGTGTTAATGGCTACGCATTCATCTTGGTCTCCGATAAGTACCCTTCATTTGGGCTCTAATGTCTACATCGATTCGTCCAATCAAAGCTGGAGATAAGCAGCGCTGGCTCGTTCTCTGGCAGGGATATCTCGACTTCTATAAGACAACAGTTCCTGCCGAACAGACGGAGCGCACATGGACTCGCATCATGGATCCAGATTTCAATATGAAATGTGCTGTTGCAGAACGCGACGGAACTCTTGTTGGCTTCACGACATATAACCTTCAAAACTCAACATGGTCTCCCAATGGCCACTGCTATCTAGAAGATCTCTTTGTGGATCCTGCTGTGCGTGGCTCAGGGGCAGGCCGTGCGCTCATTGATTATGTAAAGGCATTTGCTATTGAGAATAAGTGTTCGCGTCTCTACTGGAATACCGATGAAGATAACGAGACAGCCCGAAAGCTCTATGACACCTATGTTCTTGAATCTGGAAAACGTCAGTATCGAGTTTCGCTCTAAACTTTAGCGAGCAACAGACTTTCTCAGCATCCGCTGGTAATACATCCCAGGCTTACGCGTACTTTCCTGCTTCTCGCCCATCTTTTCAAAACCTAACTTTTCATAGGCTGTAATAGCAATCTCGTTATCAACCCAGACTCCGAGTCCTTGCACAGACCAATCCCTCTGAGCTGCGTGAAGATCTAAATGTTCAAAGAGTGCGCGAAGAGCTCCATGCTGTCTGTATTCAGGATCCACCCAGCAGCTACCTACCCAGCTTGTTGCACCGAAATCTCCTTTGAGATTCTCAACAGTCATCATGCCTATATCTTCTGCGCCAACAACGGCTACGAGTGCAATATATTGGCGAGCCTTAGATCGCCATTCACTTTCTGTGAAGAGCCGTTCAGAATCTAAATTTCCTCCGAAGGCATGGCCATCACTTTCAAGAGCGGCAAGGCGAATGTCGCGATAGCGAGTCCACTGATTTTCATCGAGCTCTTGCACAAGAACAATTCGGCTCATCTTTGCATTGCTCACGAAAAGAAATTATTGCTTCTTAAATAGTTTCAGAGGATTGAACTTCGCACCCTGTTCTTTAACTCTTTCTAGAGTGCGTCGTGCCCATGCATATTCAAGACCAAGAACAAATAGTCCGAGGATAATCAGTGGAAGAGTAAAAGGCCCAGGAAGAACTACAAGGAGTGAGCCAAGAATGATGAGAGTGGATCCGATAACTCCAACGATTGTTTTGCGCACAGCCGATGGAAGAGTTTTCCAAGCCTTTGCAATCGTTCTCTTCATATTTTCTTCTCCTGAGGCTCTTTGACCTTCTTGACGCCGTGACTCTATCTAGGAACTCTCCTGAATCGAGTGAATTTTAGATGCGACTTACTGGAACAGCAAACTCACCCCTAGAATCGGACTCTGACTCCAAGGGGGAAAAATGAGCACAATCGTCAATCACTGGATCAATGGTGCTGAATTCGTAAGCACATCGGGTAGAACATCACCTGTTTATGATCCAGCTCTCGGTGTAGAGACGAAGCGCGTTGCTCTCGCAAACCAAGCTGAAATTGATGCAGCAATCAAAGCTGCAAAGGATGCATTTCCTGCTTGGCGCGATGAATCCCTTGCTAAGCGTCAGCAAATCATCTTCACCTTCCGCGAGCTTCTCAATTCACGTAAAGGTGAATTAGCAGAAATTATCACCAGCGAACACGGCAAGGTTCTCTCAGATGCACTCGGTGAAATCACTCGTGGTCAAGAAGTTGTTGAATTCGCAACTGGTATCCCCCACCTACTCAAAGGCTTTTACTCAGAGAACGTTTCAACTGGCGTTGATGTCTACTCAACTCGTCAGCCTCTTGGCGTCGTAGGAATTATTAGCCCCTTTAACTTCCCTGCAATGGTTCCCATGTGGTTCTTCCCGATTGCAATCGCTGCTGGAAATACAGTTGTCATTAAGCCATCTGAGAAAGATCCATCTGCATCGATGTGGGTTGCAAAGCTTTGGAAAGAGGCGGGACTACCTGATGGTGTGTTTAATGTTCTCAATGGTGACAAGGAATCAGTAGATGGACTTCTCAATAGCCCTGACGTTGAATCCATCTCATTCGTTGGCTCTACCCCTATAGCTAAATACATCTATGAGAGCGCATCTCGCACAGGCAAGCGCGTTCAAGCGCTAGGTGGGGCAAAGAACCATATGTTGGTCCTGCCGGATGCCGATCTTGAACTCGTTGCAGACTCTGCAATCAATGCAGGTTTTGGTAGCGCGGGCGAGCGCTGCATGGCCATCTCAGTCGTCGTTGCCGTTGAACCCGTTGCAGATAAGTTGATTCCAAAGATTGTTGAACGTATGGGCAAGCTGCGCACAGGTGATGGTCGCCGTGGCTGCGATATGGGTCCACTTGTTACCCGTGAACACCGCGACAAGGTCGCCTCGTATATCGATATTGCTGAAAAAGATGGCGCAACTGTTGTTGTCGATGGCCGTAACCCAACGGTTGATGGCGATGCCAACGGTTTCTGGCTTGCACCCACCTTGGTCGACAAGGTTCCAACTACTTCTAAGGTCTATACCGAAGAGATCTTTGGACCGGTCCTTTCTATCGTGCGCGTGAAGAGCTATGACGAAGGTGTTGCACTGATCAATAGCGGTGCATTCGGAAATGGAACAGCGATCTTTACCAACGATGGTGGAGCTGCTCGCCGATTCCAGAATGAGATTCAGGTCGGTATGGTCGGTATCAACGTTCCAATCCCTGTGCCTGTTGCTTACTACTCCTTCGGTGGATGGAAGCAATCACTCTTTGGTGATACCAAAGCACACGGTGTTGAAGGCGTTCACTTCTTCACGCGCGGTAAGGCAATTACCTCCCGTTGGCTTGATCCAAGCCATGGTGGAATCAACCTCGGCTTCCCACAGAACTAATAACCCAGATGTCCTCTGCCGACAAGTGGTATTTCCGTCACGGCGAGTTATCTCGCGATGGCTGGGATGTATTTCTTGATCCGCAGAGCCCACCTGTTGCAGGTTGGAAGTACACAGGTCTTCGCATAGGAACTTTGACTGAAAGTAAGTCTCTTACGCTGCCTGCAGATTCCAATGAAAGAATTATCTTTCCGCTTGAAGGCCAAGAATTTCTCGTTGAGTACACACACGATGGCAATACATCGAGTCAGATACTTCACGGGCGCACATCCGTCTTTCACGGTCCTGCAGATTTCATCTACTTACCCATCAATACTTCGGCAACGATTTCAGGAGTGGGTCGCATTGCAGTGGGACAAACTCCAGCAACAAAGGTGAAGGCTGTGAGATATGTGGCAAAGGAAGATGTCTCTATCTCTTTACGTGGTGCAGGCCGAGAAACTCGCCAAGTACATAACTTAGGGATGCCTGAGACCCTGGATGCAGATCGCATGATTGTCTGCGAAGTTATCGTTCCTGCAGGCAATTGGTCTGGCTCTCCTTCACATAAGCACGATGTCTATATCCCTGGGAAAGAATCTGAGTTGGAGGAGATCTACTACTTCCAAAGCGCAGTTACTCGTGGTGCAAAGACGCCGCCTAGTTCATTACCGTTCGGATATTTCCGTGGGACATCTGCAGATAGCCGCCCCTACGATGTCAATGAAGAGGTTCATTCAGGCGATGTGGCACTTGTTCCCTACGGTTGGCATGGACCTGCAGCTGCTGGACCTGGATATGACCTCTACTTCTTTAATGTGATGGCAGGACCTGACCCAGATCGCGCTTGGAATGCAACAGATCATCCCGACCAAGTGTGGATTCGTGACTCTTGGCAATCACAGCAAAGCGACCCAAGATTGCCCTACGGAAGCACAGAAAGGATTTGATATGGCCACACGCAAAATGACAGTTAGCCAAGCAGTTGTTGAATTCCTTTCTCATCAATACACAGTCGATGGCGATCACCGCGAACGCACCATTCAAGGTGTCTTTGGAATCTTCGGACATGGGAATGTTGCCGGTATTGGTCAAGCGCTCAAGCAACTCTCTGTTGAAAACCCATCCTTGATGCCGTATTACCAAGCACGCAATGAGCAAGCGATGGTGCATGAATCATCTGCCTTTGCTCGCATGAAACGTCGTCGTGCAACATTTGCCTGCACGGCATCTGTGGGTCCAGGGGCTACCAACATGCTCACTGGAGCCGCCGTTGCCACAACAAATCATCTTCCCGTTCTGCTTCTTCCCTCTGACACCTTTGCCAATCGCGCATCAGATCCTGTCTTGCAACAACTTGAGATGCCACATGATGCAACTCTTTCAGTTAACGATGCATTTAAGCCGCTCTCTCGCTTCTTTGATCGCGTGCAAAGACCAGAGCAACTCTTCTCAGCGTTAATGGGCGCAATGCGAGTTCTCACAGATCCCGTTGAAACAGGGGCGGTAACAATATGCCTACCTGAAGATGTGCAGGCGGAAGTGATTGATGTGCCGGAAGAGTTCCTTGCAGATCGTGATTGGCATATCCGCCGTCCTCGTGCGGAAGCAGCTCAACTTGCAGAGGTCGCTCGCGTGATTGCATCTTCAAAGCGCCCATTCATTGTTGCTGGTGGTGGAGTGATTTACTCTGATGCACACGATGCGCTTCAGACATTCGTTGAGCAGACCAAGATTCCTGTGGGAACTTCTCAAGCAGGTGTTGGCTCACTGAATTGGGATCATCCACAACTTCTGGGCTCTGTTGGAGCCACTGGAACAACTGCTGCCAATAGAGCGGCAAAAGAGGCTGATCTAGTCATTGGAATTGGTACTCGCTATAGCGATTTCACCACTTCAAGCCGCACAGCGTTTCAAAATCCTAATGTTCGATTTATCAATATCAATATCGCATCCTTTGATGCCTTTAAGCATGGAAGTGCGCTGCCTGTTGTGGCAGATGCCCGCGAGAGCTTAAAAGAGCTCACAGCACTTCTTTCAACCTTTGCAACAACGTCTGAATATCAGAGCAAATACGCAAAAGATAAGTCAGAATGGGATGCAGTAGTCGATGCAGCATTTGTTGATCAAAAGCTAGCACTGCCAAGTCAGACAGAGATTATTCATGCTGTGCAATCGGCATCTGATGCCACAGACACTCTCATCTGCGCTGCAGGTTCACTTCCGGGTGATCTCCATAAACTCTGGCGCGTTCGCTCACCGCTTGGTTATCACGTTGAATATGCATTCTCTTGCATGGGATATGAGATTGCAGCGGGGTTAGGTGCAGCGCGCGCCGGTGCAACTCCGATTGTGATGGTGGGAGATGGTTCCTATCTCATGATGCATACTGAAATTGTTTCGGCAGTAGCTGAAGGACTCAAAGTAATAATCGTTCTGATTCAAAACCACGGCTATGCATCTATCGGCCATCTCTCAGAAAGTATCGGTTCAGAGCGCTTTGGAACGCAATACCGCTTCAAAGATCAGGCTGGCAATAACTTTGAGCGTGGTGAAAAGCTCCCCGTAGATCTTGCAGCCAATGCTGCAAGTCTTGGCATTACTGTTATTGATATCAAGCAAACCACATCAGCCATTGCAGATCTTCATGAAGCTGTGAAGAAGGCTAAGCAGTCTTCGATTTCAACTCTTATTCATATCAATAGCGATCCTTTGATCTACTCACCTGGTGGAGAAGGGTGGTGGGATGTTCCCATCGCACCGATTTCAACTCTGAAGAGCACGCAGGATGCCTATAAGCAGTACTCAGATGAGATTAAGTTGCAACGTCCGTTGCTTGGTAACGGCACAAAAGATAAGAAATAGGGGCAAGTCATGACAGCACAGATCCGCGTAGGCACAGCACCTGATTCATGGGGCGTCTGGTTTCCCAGTGAACCGCATCAGGTTCCTTGGGATCGCTTCCTTGATGAAGTTGTAGAAGCTGGTTACCACTGGATTGAACTTGGACCCTACGGTTATCTTCCAACAGATCCTAAGCAGCTTGAAGATGAGCTCGGTAAGCGAAACTTAAAAATGACTGCGGGAACAGTCTTTACAGGTTTTCACAAGGAAGATGAGAGCCAATGGCAGCGAGCTTGGGATCAAGCACTTGCTGTGGCAAACCTAGTCTCCAAGTTAGGTGTTGAACACCTCGTTGTTATTCCAGATCTATGGCGAGATGACAAGACCGGTCAAGCTCGAGAATCACGCACACTCTCTAATGAGCAGTGGAAGCGACTTGCAGCAGGACATAACAAGTTAGGTAAGGCACTTCTTGAAGAGTTTGGAATCCATCAACAATTCCACTCCCATGCAGATAGCCATATCGGTACCTATCAAGAAGTTGAGCGCTACCTGCAAGAGACTGATCCGAAGTATTCAAATCTATGCCTTGATACCGGTCACTTTGCTTATTACTTGGGCGATAACCTCAAGTTGATGAACGCTTATCCAGAGCGCATTGGATACTTGCATCTGAAGCAAGTGCATCCCGATATCTTGGCTGAGACGCTAAAGAATGATGTTCCTTTTGGTGACGCCGTTGCCAAGGGCGTTATGACAGAGCCTGGCTTTGAAGGAGTTCCAAAGTTTGCTCCCATCATTGAGCGCGCACTAGAAATCAATCCAGAAATCTTTGCCATCATTGAGCAAGATATGTATGGATGCCCAGTTGATATGCCATTTCCTATTGCCCAGCGCACACGCGAGCACATCCTTGCTGCAACACGCGCTGCTCGAGTGAAGTAGAGAAATGACTCAATCACCATTTCTCTATATGAAGGAGAACTCCCCAACAGTTCTCTGGAATGACTCGGCAGATCCCAAAGAGTTAAAGGATGCACTTAACTGGGGAATCGTTGGAGCAACATGCAATCCGGTTATTGCACTGACTGCTATCAAGGCAGATGCACCTCACTGGGTCTCTCGCATTAAGGAATATGCCAAGTCTCATCCGGCAGCCACAGAAGATGAAATTGGTTGGGCGATGGTTAAAGAGCTCTCAACAAATGCTGCAAAGCTGCTTGAAGGTGAGTTTGAGAAATACAACGGCCGCAATGGTCGTCTTTCGATTCAAACTGACCCTCGTAACTTCAGAAATGCACAGGCGCTTGCAGAACAAGCAGTGGAGTTTTCACGGCTTGCCAAGAATATGATTGTGAAAATTCCTGTCACGACTGAGGCAATATCTGCTTTTGAAGAGGCTACATATCAAGGTGTGAGCCTGAATGCGACAGTTTCATTCTCTGTGGCACAAACGGTGGCAGTTGCTGAAGCGATCGAACGGGGTCTTAAGCGCCGTGAAGCAGAAGGTCTTGATATCTCGCAGATGGGCCCTGTCTGCACCATCATGGTGGGACGTGTTGATGATTGGGTGAAAGTGAGCGCCGAAAAATTGGGCGCTAAAGTCGATCCAGAGATCTTAGAGTGGTCAGGTGTTGCAGTCTTTAGGAATGCACACAAGATTTATCAGCAGCGCGGCTATCGCACACGTTTGCTCTCAGCTGCCTTTCGTAACCACATGCACTGGTCTGAAATTCTCGGTGGGGATTGCGTCATCTCTCCCCCATATTCATGGCAGGTCAAGATCAATGAGATGGGAATTACCCCCAACCTCAATAGTGTGAATGAGCCAATCGAAGCCCGCATTCTTGACCCACTCTTGGAGAACTTCCCAGAGTTTAGAAAGATGTATGACGTTGATGGTCTTGCAGTAGAAGATTTCACAAACTTCGGAGGAACTCTGCGTACACTTCGTGGATTCTTGCAATCAGTTAACGATCTCGAATCATTTGTTCGTGATGTCACCGTTCCTAATCCAGATAAGTAAAGGCTAATAATGAGCGCACTACCAAAGCCACATATCTTCACAGCAGCTGAATCAAAGCCACTACGGTGGGGAATCTTTGGTGCAGGTTGGATTTCAGAGGCGATGGTAAAAACCGCGCAACTTAATTCAAATCAACAATTTGTTGCAGTGGCATCTCGCACACCTGGCAAAGCTGAAGCTTTTGCTCAGAAGTGGAATATCGACTCCTTCCATAACTCTTATGAAGAACTTGCTGCTCGCGATGATATTGATGCCATCTACCTCGGCACACTTCCATCAGATCGCTTAGAGGTCGCACTTGTTGCCATTAACGCAGGCAAGCATGTGTTGATAGAAAAGCCAATCACTATGGATTACGACGAGGCGCAGCAGATCTATGCAGCGGCTAAAGCGAAGAAGGTTCTTGCTATGGAGGCGATGTGGACACGCTTCTTGCCACAGATGGATATTGCCCGACAACTAGTTGCAGATGGTGCACTCGGTGATGTTGAACTCGTTGTCTCTAACTTCTGCCAGAACAATCTCGGAGTTACTCGCCTCTTTACTCTGGGTGGCGGAAATCCCATTATTGATATGGGTATCTACCCGGCGGCTCTGTCTCAACAATTCTTAGGTAATCCCGACGAGATTCATGCATTTGGAAAGTTACATCCCAATGATATTGATGAAGAGACTCATACCTTTATGCGCTTTGCTAATGGATCACGTTCTAACTTCGTTCTCTCAGCTCGCACAACTCTTCCTCACTGGGCTGGGGTCTCTGGTTCAAAGGGTGCAATCACATTTGGAACCCCTTGGTTTACTCCATCTTCTATTACCTTCCACGAATCCACATTTAATGGAGCTCAGAGCACGTGGGTTGATGACCTTGGAATTCCTGAACATTTTGGGCTTATCTATCAGGTGCATGCCTTTGCTCAATATGTTGACCAAGGTCTTCTTGAAGGCCCTCTTTACACACATCACGATTCACTCTCCAATATCAAGACCGTTCTTGAGATTGGCAATCTCATCGGAACTCGCTACAAGTAATTTCACCCACTACTCATCTAGGAATAGGCTCATGCAATGACACAGAAACTCAGAATCGCAATTATCGGTGCCGGTCGCATTGGCTATGTTCACGCTGGAAGCGTCAATGACACCCCCGAACTTGAGCTTGTCTATGTAGTTGATCCATTTGAAGAGAATGCGAAGAAGGTCACAGCAGCATTTGGTGGCAAAGTCTCTAATGATCCTTCAGCAGTTATTGCCTCAGGTGAGATTGATGCAGTCATTATCGGATCACCAACAGCAACTCATATTCCGCTCCTACGTGAATGCATCGCAGCTGGTGTGCACGCACTGTGTGAGAAGCCCATTGATCTTGATGTGAAGAATGTTGAAGAATTTCGTGCGCTAGCGAACTCTGCAAAGACCAATATCACTCTTGGTTTTAACCGCAGACAAGATCCACAGTACAAAGCGCTTAAGGCAAAGGTTGCAAGCGGTGCAATCGGAACCGTAGAACAAGTGATCCTTACAAGCCGTGATCCAGGGCCAGCACCTCAAGGCTACATCGCAGTCTCTGGAGGAATCTTTAGAGATATGACGATCCATGACTTTGATATGGCTCGTAATTTTGTCCCAGATATTGTTGAAGTGACTGCATTCGGTGCCAACAGCTTCTGTGATTACATTAAAGAAGAAGGCGATTTCGACAATATCAGCGTCATTATGAAGGGCTCAAATAATGAGCTCATCACAGTGGTGAACTCTCGCCATGCGGCTTTTGGTTATGACCAGCGCGCTGAAATCTTCGGTGATAAGGGAATGCTTCAGATCAGCAACCTCTCCGATACAACGGTGAAGTCATTTACCAAGGATGGAACTACTGCAGGGGAGCCATTTATGGACTTCTTCCTTGAGCGCTATGCAGACTCCTACCGCAATGAACTCAAACTCTTTATCGAGGGAATCAAGACTGGCAAAGTTCTAGGTTCAACCTACGATGATGGACGAGCTGCCCTCATTCTTGCCGATGCAGCTCATGAATCAGCTCACACAGGTAAATCAATCAAAGTTAATCTCAAGTAAGTACATGGCAGTAGCGCTGAGTAAGACCCAACGAAGTGGGCTGCTCTTCGCCTTTCTTGGAATCTTTGCATTCTCACTCTCACTGCCATTTACCAAGCTGGCCCTGAAGAGCTTTGATCCATTCTTTACAGCTTTTGCACGCCCTGTGATTG
This sequence comes from Candidatus Planktophila dulcis, assembly GCF_002288225.1. Classification (NCBI taxonomy): domain Bacteria; kingdom Bacillati; phylum Actinomycetota; class Actinomycetes; order Candidatus Nanopelagicales; family Candidatus Nanopelagicaceae; genus Candidatus Planktophila; species Candidatus Planktophila dulcis. The sequence continues at coordinate 295,321 of NZ_CP016777.1, read as the reverse complement.
CTGCAGTCATAGCAATACCGCTGATGATGATTGCCAAAGTTCCGATGCTTCCTCGTAATTTGTGGAAGCCCACAGCATTTACGGCAGCAGGTGCTGTCTTTGGTTGGCCAATCTTGATTGCACTTGCTTTACAGAGAACCACTTCAGCACATGTTTCAGTGATTGCAGCTGTGATGCCCCTTGTTACAGCAATCATCGCAGTCATTAAACATAAGAAGCATCCTGGACTTTCTTTCTGGGTTGCTTCATCACTTGGAACAGTCCTTCTCGTGGCATTTTCCATCACTCGTGGTGGCGGCACCAATGCAGATCTCAAGACTGATCTGCTCATTATTGGAGCAGTGATCGCTTCCTCCTACTGTTATGTGGAAGGTGCTGCACTGACCTCGCATATGCCTGGTTGGCAGGTCATTTCCTGGGTTGTCGTTGTAAGTCTTCCCATCGCACTACCTGCCGCAGCCTTTGTCTATGCGCAGACAAATGCAGATTACTCATTCCATGGTGATGCACTCTTTGGATTGCTAGCAATTGGTTTGTCCTCAATGTATCTAGGCTTCTTTGCTTGGTATCGAGGGCTACGTGACTTTGGTGTTGCTCACGGATCTCAGGTGCAGCAATTGCAAGCAATCATGACTTTGGGTTGGTCTGCGCTCCTACTTGGTGAAACCGTAACGCTTACGATGGCGTTATCTGCTATCGGAATCGTTCTCTGCGTTCTATGGGCCTTATCAAATGTGAATAGAGTCAAGTAATAGTTTTAGAACTAACTATGAAGAGGAATCGGTTGAGCTTTTAGCAGATGCAATGATCTTCGCTCAGTCTCAACTTTAAACATCTGAATGTACCGAACTTAATTGTTACTGGTGCGATTATTACTTTCGTTAGCTAATTCAGTGAAGCGGGCGTAGTTCAACTTTTCGGTTGCATGCATTTGAGGCATCAAAAGCCAACTTCTTTGCAGTTGCTGCATCGGCTGCTTCAATCAACCAGAGCCCGCTGTAATGCTCTTTGGAATCGAATAGTGGATGACCTGTTTCTGAATTGGCTCCACCGCGATTATCAATCACCGTTGCTGTCTCAGGAGCCTGCATTCCCCAGGCGAATATCCACTGGCCATTGGCGCGAAGTTGATCATTAAATGCATCAATGGCAACCATCTCAGCAGGAGTACCCGAATTAGAGAGATCATCAATTACTGAGATGAGAAATTTCATTCCGGTACCTTAACTCGCCTCAGCGACGGCTTTCAAACGCACCAAAGTCTTTGCCACAGCGAGTTGGGTCCAAGGGTAAGCCTTACGAAAGTTCAGCCACACCTGCGCAACCGCTGGTGCATAAGTTCCGTCGAAGCTCTCAGTAACTTGCGTTGAGCCATTCCCAAGATCCGTCAGCTCATATCGCCATCTCCAGCGGCCGAGGTGGCGCCAAGCGATGAGTTCATCCTTCTTATACTCAACAACTGTATTTGTAATCCAATAAGTAATTCCAAGTCTCATCTTCATTCCGAATTTCGATCCAAGGACTAGGGCCTCAGGGCCACTCACATTTGCAGTAACGGTAGCGCTACCGTCGATATCTCTATGTCTCTTGGGATTACTGAGAATTGCAAAAATCGTCGACGGGCTTGCCTCAACAATGATTCGAGCAGACTTAATCTTGGGATTGCCTGTATTGAAAATCTCGGAGCGAACTTTTTCTGAAGTCATGAACTGAGAATATCGAATTCTCACCTAACGAGCCAAGAAACTGGAAAGGGCCTCGATTTCTCGGGGCCCTCCCATGCATATCTGCTGCAACTCTTTTGACCATTACCAATAGATCGAGCTGCAACAGTTAAGACTGTGGTGGAGGCGACGGGATTTGAACCCGCACTTCGGGTTTGGTAAACACGATTGCTGCCAATTACAACACGCCCCCAACACGGGAGCGAAGGTACGCATTTAGCAACTGGTGAAATTTTTAATTGGGTCAACTTGTGGATAAAAACTATCTTGGAAAGCAAAAGGGACCTGGTTATTAACCAAGTCCCGATTACTACCAAACAAGCGGAGTCCAATTATTGCATATTTAATTAAGCGGTGCGGGAAAGCAAAAGGGACCTGGTTATTAACCAAGTCCCGATTACTACCAAACCCGAAGTGCAAATAAATTATGGCATAAGTATTTGGTTACTCGCAGTAACCATTATGTGAAGGAGGGTCGCCCTATAAGCCGGAAGGATTTAGTTTGGCTTTTTGTTCCAAAGCGAGCCTAGGAATAAGACTAAAAGCAGATAAAGGGATACCCCATTTAGCGCTTCACCGGGTGGTGTTCCTGTGGTCGTTAAACTCATCTGCTGTCCGGCAACAAATCGCAAGACTGGATCAAGGGTAAGAGTTAGCAATATCAATGGAGTCAATCCTGGATATCGGAAAAACAAGACAATCAGGAGTATGGCGAGAATGAGTTGTATTGCGCCCCATTGGTGAAAAATCGCAATGATGTTATTTCCGCCTTCGACAGATGTATCAATGCCGGCGATGCTCTGAGCGCCACCATCAGGTGCAAAGAGGTGAATGCAACTGCGAGCTACCATCACGGACATGTAGAGAGCAGCAATTAAACGAATTATGCGAAATCCTTCAAACTTCAAAGGATTATTAGGAAATATCTTCTTGATGTCAAGCTTCATAGTTCCAACTATAAACCAGATCCAAGATTGCCCAGTTGAATGTTGTTACCGAACATTTTGACAGAAAGTCCCTTACTGCTGAGTGAAACGGATTTAACTTTAAGCCCCTTAGGTGGCGTCAAACTTCTTTGGCTCCTGCTTTTAATTTGATTTTGAAGATCGGATGGTAATGATGAAGCAGGGATTTGATTACCCAAAATAGAAACACTCTGCAGTTCAAAATAAAGCTGGCTATTTGAGTACTTTGGAATCAGGATCGCTGTACCCATTCCACCTGCTCCTGCAGAAACTTGCAATGTGTTTCCCACAATTTGTGCATCATTGAATTCAGATGACTTTGTAATTGTCGATGCAGGAATAGTGGCAGTGATTTCCAAAGAGCCAACAAGGGTTGGTTTTGCTTTACTGATACTTGATGCAGATATGTTTAACGAAGTCTTTGTGCCGCTCTCTTTAAGAGCAAAACTCTTGATATTTATGTCTGCAGATTTAATCAAATCAGAAGTTAGATTGCTCGGTACATCTGCCAATGGAACAGAGGCGCTAATACCTGAAGCATTGGGCATCTCTCGCTGAACCTTTGAAGTGATCTGCGATGAAATGTATTGCTGAACCCCTAATACTCCACCCAAAAGAACAAATGCTGTTGCCGAAATTGCAACCGATTTAATTTTCATTCGTGGAACTTATCTGCCCAAAATCTGCAAATGCTTAACCACTGGTGTGAATACCCTGTGAATTTAGAAAAGAAGAGTCGCCCTATAAGCCGGAAGCTTTCGATTAACGCTTGAAAAGGGCAAATGCCCACGTTCTTGCCCACAAAGATTTGCAAAGCACGGCTTGGTTTTATTCGTAACTATGAAGATTTAAATGATTTAGGATCGTAAACCAGCGTGTATAGCGCCATTGATTTTTTACCATCCTGTGAATTTGGGTCAAATATAGAATCTTGCGGCCCCGCGATCGCTAACACCATTGATTTTTCTTCTAAGACTTTGCTGCCATACACAGGTGGTTCGTTAGGATTTCCTGCCTTTTCAAAGTCAGCCTTTTTGAAGTAGTAAACACCTGCAAAGCCATGCGTAGTTCCATCATCTTCTCTGTAGTTGATATACACCTGCGCGATTGCCCCAGCCTCTCGCGCCTGATTTGTAAACTCGTTTGGAGTGGTTGTAACCATATTCTCAACAGACAAATGCTTTGCAATCTCTGCCGGAACTTGTATCGAATAAGGCACTGGCGCAAGATTGACCTCTACCATCGCTTGCGAATCATTAGAACAAGAAGCAAGCAAGAGTAAGAGCACAGGAATGAAGCCAAACTTCAATCGCTTCAAGTAATCATCCTCTCGGGCGCGGTAATCAGAATTCTAACAGTGCCAAGATAAATGTTTGGAAGAAGAGTCGCCCTATAAGCCGGAGGCTTTCGATTCTCGCTCAATAATGCCGATTGCCCACGTAAATGCCCACAACGTTGTGCAAAGTTTGGCAATGCCTTACAAGTTCTTATCAGCCCAAATACAAACAGCATCGTAATGAAACTTGCCTAACCCCTTTGCTATTTCCTCATAGTGGTCTCTATACGAGGACGGAAGGATGTAACTCATAGCAAGTGACTTATAAGCCTCTTTCGTTGGAGTCCAGAATTGAAGTATGAAATCGTAATGTTGCTTCACCAGAGCCTGAACGCTCTCATCCCCTGCTAGAACTCCCTCAGCCATTTTTGAAGCAAACTCAGATGTTAATTCACCGAAGACTTGAGTAAATTTCTGCTCTTCTTCTTTTGAATGCTTGTTCTGATATTGCTCGGAATGGATACCAAATTTCATGAGTCAAGTATAAAAGAAGAGCCGCCCTATAAGCCGGAAAAGTTTAAATTAGCTCACAATTTGGGGAGCACTAGCTTCTGCAATTCCCGACTTTGCTTGTTTCTCTAGCCCTGCTGTAACCGCAAAAGTATCTTCATAAACATCGAAGTCATATGCCTTGCCCCAGCGCAGTTTGATTACATGGATTCCAGGATTTACGTAAGGTTCTCCATTTTCAAGATTGCAGGTTGCTACCCATCGGGCAATAACTGTTGTGTTCCATGGCCCTCCTTGAACTAAAACACTTGTTACCTCAAACTTAAGATTTGGCAGCACAGTCCCTACTCGTTTGAACCATCGACTCATAGCTTCTTTGTCATGTCGGATGCCACCCAGTGAGTTAGGACCTGCAAAACGATGGGTGAGGTTGGTAGTGGACACACCCTTTAACACTTCTTCATAATTGTGATTTTGGACGGCAAGAAAAGTTTTACGTACCAATTTCTCAACGATTGAACTGTAAATAAGCATGTGCTTTTGTCCCCTTCAAGGAGTTATCATTGACAATACTAAACACCAAGAAGTTGTTTGAAGTCAAAAATCTGCCCATAGAACTGCCCATATTTGCCCATGGTTTCCCCATAATAATCTCTTAATCTGCGACAGGTTATGTAACAACTTGTACAACGAACATGCAGAAAGGTGAGCGCAGTTTCAACCTGCGCCCACCTAATTTAAAGAAGAGTCGCCCTATAAGCCGGAGACGACATTGTTATGCGTGAAGCTACGCTCAAACAGTTCAATTGCCCTCAATATTGCCCCCAAAGATTGAGCAAGTTCTGCAATCAATAAAGAAGACTCATAACACTAGGACTGCGATCTACGAACTTTCTAACTAACTCTCGGCCACCCAGCGCCAGGAGTCTTTTCTATGGTAATCCTTGCTGGTCCTTAACGGAATTGTATTTGTACTTCCAAACACTTTCTGCACCTGAATGGCCAACTACATAGGTCATTCCAATCGCACAAACCGCCAGAAAAGCCATTAGAACTCCTAGGCTTGATGACGCTATCTTGCTTTTCTTATAGAAAGAAAAATATGAAAAAAGTACAAATGAGGATACGAGTGCAATGGCAAGTAAGACTAGGTAATTGCCCCACTGTGCATGAGACTTTGGAAGACCTACTACGGCCGATAGCGAGTATCCAGACGACTTGGCAGCAAGAACGCCTACTACAGAAAGTGCAAGTGCTCCTATAAGGGGAAGATGTAACTTCTTAAGTAGATTTTTCCAAAAAAGTCCTGCAAGCAGAAGAATTGCAAGCAATGGCAAAAGAACTACTACGCCATGAATTATCAGCGGGTGCGCTGGCAATTCTCCAAATTCGGCCCAAACTCCACTTGGCAGGAAGTAAGTAACAATAATAATTAGCGTTGAAACAATTGTGACTATCAAAAACTTTCGCATTGATGACAATCCCATCTATATGCTCAGGCTTAATTACCCGATGGTGGCTAGACCTTTTGAGATCTTCATTGGTACCCGAGCCAGCCCTGTCGTGGCTGGACCTAACGCCAAATCGCCGTCAGATTCGAATTCAGAGCCATGGGCATTGCAAACCCACCCTTTCTCATTTTGCGTGACAGTTACCTTTTGATGCGGGCATAAAAGATTAAAGGCAATGTATTTAGAGGTGCCAGTGCGAGCGATCGCAACTGGCACCCCCTTTACAGAACCAATCCTTGTTGCTCCACCAACTTTTGCCAATGCAGGCACCGCCTTTAGATCAACCGATAGACGGCCACCAGGAAGTTTCTTCACCGCTGTATTCGCTGCAGCGGGGACCTCACTTCCACCTAATGCGACAACTGCACAAACACCAGCAAGGAAAGAACGACGTGAGATTGGTTCCATTTTGATCCCTTACTTCAGCTTGCTATAAAGAGTTACATCAGCTGTTCCAAAAGCCAAGCCATCTGGCAATGAACCTGCTGGTAAACCCAGCACCGATGCGATCGTTGCAGCTACTCCTGGAGCAAGTACCAATGTGGTGCCTGCGTAAGCAGTTGTGCGCTGCTTTGCCTTCTTATCATTTGTGATCTTTGGCTTTGCAGTTGATGCATTGGTGATTGTCAAAATATCTACTTTTGCATCTCCTGCCTGAGGAACAGTTGCTGAAACAACACCCTTTGCTAGATCGATAACTGGATTTTTAAGTGTGAGGTATTGGTTGTTTGCTGTATTGAAGAAAATAATATTGCTTCCAACATGTTGAACACCAGCCTTATTTGCAGTTACTGGGATGTGAAAAACAACCTGGCTGGTTGCCGCACTCAGATTGTCACCAATAACAGCAGAAGTTGCTCCACCTTGAACATAAAGAATTACTCCTGCTGCTTCAAGAGTTGATGCAACTCCTGCAGCGGTCTTCATGTGGGTCATGCTTTGACCAGGCTTTGCAGAATCTGCAAAGGCCACATTTGAGCTTAGAACTAAACCAATTACAGTCGCAATACTTACAATTACTTTACGCATTCAATTTCTCCTTATTTTAATTTATTAAGTAGTAGTTTCATGGAAGTTATTTCTTTACTTTGTGCGGATTTGATTGCTTTGGCAAGTGCCTTAGCTTCCGCATTTCTGGAGTCAGAAATTAGATCAAGCATTTCAATTGCCCCCTGATGATGCTTGATCATCAGTTGCAGGAATGTCCGATCGAACTGGGTTCCAGTCAGACGTTTCAGTGAAGCAAGTTCCTTCGTAGTTAACATGCCAGACATCTGCATATCGTGGTCCATGGTCATTGAAGAATCTGTCGCTTTCAGCCAATAAGCCAACTGTGACTTTTCGGTGCCTTGAAGGCTCTTTATCTGGTTAGAGAGTTTCAAAATTGCCTGGTTGCGACTCTTCTTGAGAGCGGTTTCCGACATAGAAATCGCTTGTTCATGATGCGGAATCATCATCTGTGCAAACATGATTTCATTCATGCCTAGATTTTGTAATGACTTTGCATGCGTCGAAGCATTAGCGCCACTTGGAATCAGAATGACTCCAACAGCCAACAATAAAACACTGATTTTTTTCAGCATAAAATTCCTTTCTCGTAGTTAATTTCTGGACGAGAGAAGAATTAGATGCGAATTATCCCCAACTGAAGATGATTTAAATTGAGATAACCCAGATTTTTAGACAGAAATAGGGGTACGTGATATCTCGGTAGAGAAAATCGCTTCGCCGTGAGGGTTGATCTAATCGCACGTGAGAAGCGAAGCAATAGCAAAACGATGAACCCGACCACAACACATATTTCACTGCTGAGCGTGCTTCCCACAGAGAACAGAGTTTCTTGAGAATTTGAAGCAGCGCTGGTGGTTATTTGAGGTGAATGGCTATGTGTGTGCCCTGCGTGGCTACTAACTGCCTCAGATTGGCTAGTCGGTTGCACCGCCGATGCAACATGGCAGTCAGGTGCTGCTGCAGCTCCTGTGCTAAAAAGAAGAAAAAGGGCAGCAAGGGGCACGGCTAACCATCTGGCTTTCATACCCCTTAGCAGCATTGAAGAAGGTTAAAGGATAAACGAGAGTAATTCCAAGTGAAAATTGGTGTGTCTCTACAAAAAGTGGGTTCTCTTCGCCTCGGAGTGAGAAAGGACACTCATAAATGCAGGGGTGTCCTTGTCGTGATTGAACTTTGCTTTTCGCTCTTAGAAAAACCCAAGTATCGAAAATCTTCAGAAAGTTTTAGCTACTTAACGACAGAGTAACCAGCTCTTTGCACAGCAAGCTCAATAGATTCTTGTGAGATTTCAACTTCGGATTCAACTATAACGTTCGCTTTTTCGGCACTGGCGATAACTTCTGTAACTCCAGGTATTGTCAGGATTTCACTTGTCACCCGTCCTTCACAATGCCCACATGTCATACCCTTGACTTCGAATGTCTTATTCATTAAAACTCCCCACTTCTGTTTCTAGATTTATAAAGTTTATCAATTACGCACTCATCCGACTGAGTATTTTTTTCATCTGCTCTATTTCGACAGTTTGAACAGAGATGATTACTTTTCCAAAGTTTCGAAATTCTGGGCGGTTCGAGTCCCTAATCATCGTAACCATATGCAGGGCGCCTTCATGGTGGGTGATCATGCCCCTAAGCCAGTAAGCATCAAATTTTGAGCCGCTGAGAGAGTTAAGGGTACTTAATTCAGACTCAGTGAGCATTCCACCCATTCCATCACCCATCGAGTGGTTCATTCCGTGGCCCATCATTGAACTATCGCCAGCATCTAGAAGCCAATTTTTCATTTGAATAATCTCGGCGGCTTGTCCATCTCTGATTTTCTGAGCCAATTCAACAAGTTCGGTGTCTTTGGAGCGAGCGATGGCCAGATCAGAGATATCAACGGCTTGTTGGTGATGAGGAATCATCATTTCAAAAAACATTACATCTGAACCAAGCAAACTGGAGTTCGTTGAGTTGTTTTCTCCATCCATGGCTGAGTGGTTCATCCCAAACAAACCTGAAGAGCCATTTTGAGTACCCATTAAGAAAATAATGACGCCAATGAGTACTGCTATGACCCCTGATAAAATTCCATTTTTCTTGTCGATATTGATTTGCATGACCCACCACCTATCTGTACTTAAACATACTCGTAAATTCTGAAGGTTGCCTGCCACAAGCGAAGTTGTTTGTAGTCAGAATTCTGCCCATAGAAATGCCCATATTTGCCCATTGTTTCCCCATAAAAGCATCTAAATCTGCGACAGGTTATGTAACAACTTGTACAAACAAAATGCAGAAAGGTGAGCGCAGTTTTAACCTGCGCCCACCTAATTAGAAGAAGAGTCGCCCTATAAGCCGGATCCTGTAGTTCTTTCGAACCGATCACCATCCATCTAGATCTGTAATTACTTACAGATTCAAGCAACCTACCCGATAGCTCAGCGCGAGCAACGCACTATCTTCTTGGTCTTGCTTCAGGTGGGGTTTACATAGCTACATGTATTGCTACATGCACTGGTGGTCTCTTACACCGCCGTTTCACCCTTACCAATATTGCTATTGGCGGTTTACTTTCTGTTGCACTATTCCCGTGGATTGCTCCAGGTGGGCGTTACCCACCACCTTGCTCTGTGAAGTCCGGACTTTCCTCGGTGCATTGCTGCAACGCGGTGATCCGGGCGACTCTTCGTTGCCTAATGGTACGGGAAATCAATTACCGCTTGCGACATAATCTCTGAGGGCTTGGCGCTCAGAATCGAGTTCACTGACATGGTTTTTAACAACATCGCCAATAGAGACTATTGAAATCAGTGATCCTGCAGCATCTACTACCGGCACGTGGCGAATGCGTAGCTCAGTCATCATCTTCATCAGTTCGGCAATGGTGGAATCTGGCGTGCAGGTGTGCACATCAACAGTCATGATGTCTCGAACGTGCATGCCAATAAGTTGATCGAGTTTTCCAGGCATCGCGCGAACAACATCGCGTTCAGAGACGATTCCATCAATCTTCTTGCCGTCACTGGATACGACCAGTGCGCCAACGTGATGTGAATTAAGGGAGTTGACTAAGTCATGAACACTGGCGCTGGCAGAGATAGTTTCAACGCGCTTGCCTGAAATGATTGCACTTACCTTCATCGCTGACCTCCATCGCACTGTGGTGGCTTCATAATGCTCTTAAGGCATTGCTGGCGCAAGGGTCAGGCTTTGGGCTTCTCCACATTTCTGGTGGCATAGAGGCTGGTGATTGCGGTGACTGTGAGCGTGGTGATGATGACACCCAGACTTAGCTCGAGAGAAATCTCTGGGACGTGGACGCCAAGGCTGTGTACGGCGTGAAGAACCATCTTGACTCCGATGAATGCCAAGATAAATGCCAGACCACGTGAGAGGTGGATCAAGCGATCCATCAGCCCTTGAAGCAGGAAGTAGAGCTGGCGAAGTCCCATGAGCGCAAAGATATTTGCTGTGATGACAACGTAACTACTTGTAGTCAGTCCAAGAATTGCTGGAATTGAGTCAAGAGCAAAGATGAGGTCAGTGATACCGAGTGCAATAAGAGCAATTGCAAAGTTGCTAAATCCTCGCTTACGTAGGAATGTGACGAGCTTTGCTTCGTCATCTTCCACATTCTCTTTCTCATTAACCAGCTTGTATGCGGTAAAGATAAGGAAGGCGCCAAAGAAGAAGAAGACCCATGTAAAGCGAGTGACTAATGCAACGCCTAGGAAGATCAGGATGACGCGTAGAACGATTGCAATCATGATTCCCAGAAGCAGTACGAGCTGCTGAGATTCCTTCTTAATTTTAAGTGTTGAAAGCAAGATGATGAATACAAAGAGATTATCAACAGAGAGTGAGTACTCAGTGAGCCAGCCTGCAATGAACTCCTTACGGTATTCAGCAGGTGCCCACTGAGGGAGCAGGTAGCCAAATGCGATAGCTGCAACGACATAGAAGAGAGTCCAGCTCAGCGCTTCGCGCGGTGTGGTCTCCTTATTGCGGCGGACAATTGCAAGGATGAGGTCCAAGATAATGACTGTGCCAAGGATTCCTATGGTCACAAGCCATTCTGTTGATGAAATCATCGTAGATGTCCTCTTTCGTTAAATGATCGCAGGGCGCGAAGGCCATCAGAGGGCCAGATAGAGATAGAGGATAGCGAACAAGGCGTGACATCCATATGAAAGACCGCATCACTGGGGCCATCTACTGCGATTTTTGCTGCAGTTTTAATCACACCGTTATGCGTAACAACGATAATTTTCTTTCCTGGGTATTGCGCAACAAGCTTTTCAAGTGCTTCTTCGATGCGGATGGAGGCTTCATCGTATGACTCTCCCCCAGGAGGGGCATAGGAAGATGAGTTAAGCCAAGCTTGATAGGCATCTGGCTCTTGCTCTCTCACCTCTTCAATAGCTTTTCCATCCCATGAACCGAATGAGAGTTCAAACCACACTTCATCAAAGATGATCTCAAGACCTGTAGTGCGGGCAATTGCCTCTGCTGTTTGGCGCGTGCGATTAAGTGGGGATGCAATGAGAACTTCAGCGCCTAACTTTGCGCACTCTGCAGCAACAAGATCTGCTTGGTCTAGACCTTCTTGCATCAGCTCTGGATCAAGGGAGCCTGTGCCTGAAAACTTTCGTGCTGGAGTCAGAACTGTTTCACCGTGGCGAACAAAGTAGATAAAGGTAGGAATCTCAGCACTACGCAGGCGATCTGTCAGAAAGTTCTGCTGGATTACTGCAATGGGCTTATGAGCACTGCCGCCATCGAGTGCTTTATTGGCAAGGCGATCTGCATGTGAGTTCTCATCGCGGGGAATCCATGAATAGGTAACAAGGGCTGCAGGATGTGCATCGCGACATTGCTTAGCAAGGTTGCGCATATCTGCGTGCTTAATCTGCCAGCGCCCTGACATCTGCTCCACTACAAGCTTTGAATCCATCGCCACTTCAACAGTTGCTTGGGAATCTAAAGTGTTGATATGTGAAAGGCCTGCAAGGAGACCGTTGTATTCAGCAACGTTATTGGTGGCAACTCCTATGACATCAAAGAGCTCAGCAACAATCTTTCCGCCTTCTGTTACGACAGCGCCATAGCCTGCAGGACCAGGATTACCGCGTGAGCCGCCATCGGCTGTGAGTTTGAAGTGACGTGCCACTACTTATCACGCACCAATATGCAGCGACATTCCTCGCAGCGAACGACTTCATCCTGGGCAAGACCTGCAATACGTTGAAGTTCAATGGTGTTGAGTGTGAGGTTGCAGCCTTTGCATTGGTTGCCAGCGAGTGCGGCAGCACCAATTCCATTACTTCCTGCGCGAATTTTCTCGTAGAGAGCAAGGAACTCAGCGTCCACAGATTGTGTTGTCGCCTTACGGTCAGTCTCAATACCTTCTAATTCTGTGTGGATAGCAGCGAGAGCGTTCTCTTTACGGATATTCAGATCTGCTAAAACCATACCCAGCTCATTCTCTTCTTGAGAAAGTGTTGCGATGCGATCCTTAATTCCATCAACGCGCATCATGATTTCAAGTTCAACTTCTTCTAGCTCTGAGCGGCGTGCACCGAGTGTGCCGAGCTCATGCTGAGTCTGCTCCAGCTCTTTGGGGGTTCCTGTTCCTGAGGCCAAGCGCTTCTCATCGCGTTCAATGCGGGTAACAATCTGTTCAACATCGCCTTCAGCACGTGCAAGCTCACGCTTAACATCACTGAGCTCAGTCTCTGCAGCAATACGCAGGTCTCGAACATTGTTTGACTTGATAGTCGTTGATGCAATCTCAGCAAGTTCAGGAAGGTTAGCTGCCTTATTCTTCAAGGTCGACATCTGGTGATCGAATTTCTGGATATCCAGAATCGATCTCTGGTCACTCTCGCTTGCCTTCACAGCGTTACCTTACTTCATTACTTAACGGTGAATGTGTAGCTTCCTGCGACTACGTGACCATCTGCTGATACAACTCGGTATTTCACCGTGTACTTACCTGGGCTCAGCGGAGCCTTGAGAGCGCTGGAGATTTTTGCCCCCGAGATAGTGGTGCTGCCAAAGCTGACTTTCTTTCCACGGCTATCGGAGACAAGAATCGAATTGGGATTCTTTCCCTTAATGACCAAGATATCTTCACCAAAGTTCATAGTGACCTTATTGGTTGTCTTTGCTACTACCGCACCCTTTGCAGGAAGGGTGCTTTCAAGAGCTGCATGGGCTTGAGCCGCAGGTGAATTAAGAATTGGAAGAAAGAACAGTGCACTAACAACGAGCGAGATTCTTATCTTCATGTCGTGATTGTTGCACGCAATTGAAGAGGCGATTTTCCTATGAAGACTGTGTGGGCGGCGAGGGTTTCGAACCCCCGACATCCTCGGTGTAAACGAGGCGCTCTACCACTGAGCTAGCCACCCGGCTATGTACTGCTCGCGAATACTACTTTATATAAGCGAAAGTACGAAAATCGTGCGTGAAGTATGCGTGGTTAGAGCGCTGCAATAGCGCTCTTGTAATCACCATTGTTGCGAGCATCGCCAAGGCCATTAACTACAGTCCAACGGATGATGCCCTCTTTATCAATGATGAATGTGCCGCGCAATGCGCAACCAAGATCTGCATTGAAGATTCCATATGCCTGTGCTGCTGCGCCATGTGGCCAGAAATCTGCAAGTACTGGGAACTTATATCCCTCTTGCTCAGCGAAAATCTTCTGTGTAAATGGAGAGTCACATGAGATTGCGAGCACCTGAACGTTATCGTTTTGAAATGCAGCAAGGTCATCACGGATTGCGCAGAGTTCACCAGTGCATGTGCCTGTGAATGCAAAGGGGATAAAGAGAACGACTACGTTCTTCTCTCCCTTAAAGGATGAGAGCTTTACCAGTTCTCCATATTGATTCTTTAATTCGAAATCTGGTGCGGCTTGGCCAATTGTCAGAGTCATGGCGCGAATCTATCGCTTGCCCGCCTTACGTGCCACTAGACGAGTTGCAGTCCAATCCTGTGCAACAACGAGTGTGGATGTTTGGCTCAGCCCACATGTTGGAGCTGCATCTTGGATATCACTGGGTTCAACATGGCCATCGCGGCCGACCTTGGGAGTCAGAACCCATATGGGTCCAGTCTCAGATAGATATGCCATGGCATCCATTAATTCATCGACGAGATCACCATCGCCATCGCGGAACCAGAGCAAGACAGCATCAACAACTTCATTGGTGGAATTTTCATGAAAATCAGTTGCAACTATCTTCTTAATCTCAGTGCGCAGAGCATCATCACAATCGGCTCCATAGCCGATTTCAAGGATGAGCTCTCCTTTAGCAAAACCCATGCGTATTGCCACGGGATAAGTCCAACGGATGAGACGGATATTTACAAGGGTTTTGGCGCCTTCACAGCCGATTTTTTTGCGCTCATCCCCCTTTGACGGAAGAATACGGCCATGACCGAATTTGCCGGATCGCCAGATCAGATAATCGACCAATTAGTAGATACAGATCCTGCTGAAACAGCTGAATGGCAAGCCTCTTTTGATGCAGCACTGAATGCTGCTGGCCCAGTTCGCGCGCGTTACCTAATGCTCCAACTTCTCAAGCGAGCACATGAGAAGCAGATTGGTCTTCCTGACCTTCGCACAACCGATTACATCAACACAATTTCTCCAGAGAATGAACCAGATTTTCCAGGAGACGAAGATATTGAGCGCCGTATTCGTGCAGCAGTTCGTTGGAACGCAGCAATCTTGGTGCACCGTGCTCAGCGTCCGGGAATTGGCGTCGGCGGACACATCTCTACATACGCATCTTCTGCTGCGCTCTATGAAGTTGGTTTTAACCACTTCTTCCGCGGACAAGACCATGCAGGTGGCGGAGATCAAATCTTCTTCCAAGGTCACGCATCTCCTGGAATGTATTCACGTGCATTTCTTGAAGGTCGCTTTAGTGAGAACCAGCTTGATGGATTCCGCCAAGAACTTTCACATGAAGGTGGCGGTCTATCGTCATACCCACATCCACGTTTGATGCCAGACTTCTGGCAATTCCCAACAGTCTCTATGGGTATTGGGCCAATCAATGCAATTTATCAAGCGCGCTTTAATCGTTACTTACATAACCGCGGCATCAAGGACACCAGCGATCAGAACGTCTGGGCATTCCTAGGCGATGGTGAAATGGATGAGGTCGACACACTGGGTGCTATTGGACTTGCATCGCGTGAGAAGCTCGACAACCTCACCTTCGTTGTGAACTGTAATTTGCAGCGCCTTGATGGCCCTGTGCGCGGTAATGGCAAGATTATTCAAGAGCTTGAATCAATCTTCGGTGGAGCTGGATGGAATGTCATCAAGGTTGTGTGGGGCCGTGGATGGGATCCACTCCTTGCACAAGACCGCGAAGGCGCACTCGTTAACATCATGAACACCACACTCGATGGTGATTACCAGACATTTAAGGCTGAAAGTGGCGCATTTGTTCGCGAACACTTCTTCAACCGTGATCCACGCACTGCAGCAATGGTCTCTAACTATTCAGATGATCAGATTTGGAACCTTAAGCGCGGTGGCCATGACTATCGCAAGCTCTTTGCTGCATATACAGCTGCAACTGAGAAGAATGGTCGCCCAACAGTGATCTTGGCTAAGACAGTCAAGGGCTGGACACTTGGTTCCCACTTCGAAGGACGTAACTCAACGCACCAGATGAAGAAGATGACTCTTGAAGACATCATCGAATTCCGCGATCGCCTTGAAATTCCATTGCCAGATAGCGCTTTGGATAAGTACACACCTTCTTACTACAAGCTTCCAGCAGATTCTCCTGAGATGAAGTACTTGGAAGAACGTCGTCGCGAACTCGGTGGTTCTATTCCAAGCCGTCGCAAGGTTTCTCGCCCACTTCAACAGCCTGCTGATGAGGCATATGAATCAGTTCGTCGTGGTTCAGGACAACAAGAAGTGGCAACAACGATGGCATTTGTCCGTATGTTGAAGGACCTCATTAAGGACCCAGGTCTTGGCAGCCGCCTTGTTCCAATCATTCCTGATGAAGCCCGCACATTCGGACTTGATTCACTATTTCCAACTTTGAAGATCTATTCACCACATGGTCAGCAATACTTGGCAGTCGACCGTGAATTGATGTTGTCCTATAAGGAATCAACATCGGGTGTCATCCTTCACGAAGGAATTAACGAAGCAGGATCTGTTGCTTCATTTACCGCTGTGGGCTCTTCTTACTCAACCCATAACGAGCCAATGATTCCTATCTACATCTTCTACTCCATGTTTGGATTCCAGCGCACAGGAGATGCCTTCTGGGCAGCTGCAGACCAGTTAGTTCGTGGATTCGTTCTCGGTGCAACAGCAGGCCGCACAACTCTTAACGGTGAAGGCCTGCAGCATGAAGATGGCCATTCACACCTACTTGCAGCAACGAACCCAGCAGTTGTCTCCTATGACCCAGCGTTTGCATATGAAGTCGGACATATCTTTAAAGATGGTCTGCGCCGTATGTATGGAGAAGATAGCGAGAATATTTATTACTACATGACTGTATATAACGAGCCATATATGCAACCGGCTGAACCAGATAACTTAGATCTCGAAGGTCTGCTCAAGGGTATTTATCTCTATGCAGGTGCTTCAAAGCAGCGTAAGAAGAATGCACAGATTCTTGCATCCGGTGTTGGAGTTAATTGGGCCCTTAAGGCACAGAAACTTCTTGCTGAAGATTGGGGCGTTGCAGCCTCCGTCTGGTCAGTAACTTCTTGGAATGAGCTTCGTCGTGATGGTCTTGAAGTAGATCGCCATAACATGCTTAATCCGAAGGATAAGAAGAGCGCATATGTCTATGACAAGCTCAAGGCAACGCAGGGACCTGTCATTGCAGTCTCTGACTTCATGCGCGCTGTCCAAGACCAAATTTCACCATGGGTTCCTAATGCATTCCATTCACTGGGAACAGATGGCTTTGGTTTATCTGATACTCGCGGTGCTCTACGTCGCCACTTCAAGGTTGATGCAGAGTCAATCGTGGTTGCAACCTTAGCTGAACTTGCTAAGGCAGGAGAAGTAAAGGAATCTGTAGTTCAAGAAGCTATCGATAAGTACCGCATCTTCGATGTGCGCTCAGCAGATGCTGGCAACACCGAAGGTTCTGGCTGATCTACCTTCTTAGACCTTTGACTGAGAGTCTTCTTTAAGGGAATCAACAAAAAAGATGGTTGCAAGCATCATCAGCGTTGGAATCATCATCGCTAGTGCGATTGATCCAGTGAATTGAATTGTCCACGCAACAATCCACTTAATGCCAAAGAGCAGAACGTTATTGACGACGCCAAATTGACCCACAACCACAGCACTTGGCTGTGAAGAGCGCCTATTTGCCGCTGCGAAGAAGGATGGACCGAGGAATGAAGAACCAAGGCCTGCAAAGAAGAAGGCTAAGAGGAAGAGTCCGTAAGACCACCACTTTAAGGTGGCAGGTAGATGTGTTGCGATAATGATGCAGATACCAAAGCCAGCACCTGCAAGAAGTGCTGCACGCTTAACCCAGAGATGCAGCGGTGCTTTAGGAAGAATGCGATGGATGAGTAATCTGCCAAAGATCATCATTGCAGTGAAGATAATGTAGGGAGCAGTGCTCAAACCTGCATTGATTCCAAGACGATCTTTGGTAAAAATTGTTCCCCAGTCACCGATAGCAAATTCGAGATAGACAGCGCATGCCATTCCCAAACTCACTGGCCAGTCGATTCTGAAACCAGTAAAGATCTCCTTGATTGAGTAATCACTCTCAGAATCTTCATTAGATTCGATGAGCACTGATCTCAAGCGAATAACGAGTGCAAACATTAAAATGGTAATTACTACACAGAGGAAATCGATATGGGTAACAAGGTCTACGCGCCCAACCAAGAATCCAGAGAGAATTGCAGTGCTCAAGGCACCCGCGCTCCAATATCCAGCCGTACTTGTCACCAAATTGATATTGCTGCGCTCAAGGAAGTGAAAGACCTGGCTATTAAGACAGACGTGGACAGCAGTAATTCCAAAACCGAAGAGAATGTTAAAGATAAGAAAAAGAAAACTAGCCTGCACGTGGACAAGTGCCACAAGGCTTGAGAAAAGAATTGTGATTGATATCAAGGTAACTTTAAATGCGCCAAATCTATGGATGATGTGACCGACGGTGAGCAATCCAAAGAATGCACCGATAGATCCTGTGCTCATAAGGGAACCAAATGCTCCGTTATCAAGGCCAAGATTTGCCTTTACTTCGGGAAAGCGAGGAACCCAGGCCATAATGCCAAAGCCAAAGAGGAAGAGAAGTGTGTAGAGAGACTTCTGCTCTTGCGAGTGGTCGACGTCTTTAGCCATTAAAAGAGAGCATTCGCAAGCTGAGTACGGGCTTTCATTACCCGTGGATCTGCAGGATCGACGAGTGCAAAGAGTTCAAGGAGGCGATCTTTAATCCGCTTTTGTTCATCGCCATCAAAGAGCACGAGAAGACGTAGTAAGCGATCAAATGCTGGCTCTAGGTATCCGCTCATGACTTCAACATCTGCGCATTGAATCTGAAGTTCAATATCGTCAGGGCTCTTGATGGCATCTTCCATAATCTTGGCAGCATCGAGGCCGTTTGTGCGAGCAAGAAGTTGAACTTGGGCAAGACCTAACTTTGCATAGCTATCAGCAGGTTTGCGTGCGATTAAACGCTTATATGCAGCCTCAGCGGTTACGTAATCTCCTTGATCAAGGGCTGCCAGTGCTTCATCTTCTTCTGGCTCAGTCTCTTCAACTGGCTCTTCACCAACTCCTTGTTGGGCAGCCAGAGCGAGAATTTTGCTAATCACTTCGCGTAGTTGTGGTTCAGTCAGTGGCTGTTCAAGGAATGGAACTGCTTGTCCGCCAATAAAGACAACGCCATAAGGAATGGTGCGCACTTGAAGTGCTTGTGCAACAGGTGCTTGCTCATCAATATTGACTTGGGCAAGGATCCATTTGCCCGCATCATCGCTCTCAATTCTTCCGAGAGTGCGTAGAAGTTTTACTGATTCAGCAGAGCGTGGACTCCAACAGATGACAATGACTGGTTTTGTTTTAGATAGTGGTAATACTTCTGCCTGCAAATTAAGGGGTGTGACTTCAATACCTGGAAGAGGTGTAGTCATATCGGGAGCTGGCTTTCCTAGTGAGCTCAGATCTACCGCTTGTGAAAAGTTTGGTGGCAAACTCATGACATCTTCCTCGCTATTGCATCACGCCATCTACACGTACATCGACTCCTGAGTCGCGTCGGTATGGCAATACTTCTGCTACAAATGACTTCGCGGCAAACTCTAGTCCAACATCGTGGCCTGCGCGTTCACTCAAATACCAGCGGTGTTCAAGGGCTTCATGGAAAAATTGAGCACGTTCAATACGGCCTTCAAGTTCTGGTGGAATGAGATTGACGGTGGGGTGAAAGACTTCATTTAACCAACGCATGGCTGAATCTGACATCGGAGGCTTGGGAGATTTCTCTCGTCCTCTAAAGCGATCAAAGGATGCAAGTAGACGCTTTGCTTGCAACTCTTCTGTATCAAGACCCATCAATTCACGCAAACGATTCTTGTGATAGCCAGCTGCAACAAGCTTTGGTTGGAAGACGAGCTTTCCTGCATTCTCGCCCTCTTCCATAGAGACCGATACTTCTTCCACAGCAAAACCAAGATCATGCAGTTGTCGCATTGCGCGCTCTACTGCATGGCGATCTGTGGGATCAAGAACTTGACGATCTTTCAGCGCTGACCACAAACGGTGATAACGCTTAATCAGCGCTGTACTTGCTCGGATTGGATCCATTCCTGGATAGAGAACACCAGAGAGTTGAAGGTCTTCTAGCTCTGCAGCAACGTTAAAGTGCGCAATCTCTAAATCATGCTCGCGTTGGCCGGCAGTAAGAGTCTTTTGAAATTCACCAGTTTCGGCATCTACAAGATATGCGGCATAGCCTTCAGCATCTCGTCTAAAGAGTGTGTTGGAGAGTGAACAGTCGCCCCACCAGAAACCAAGAAGGTGCATGCGCACCAGAAGCAGTGCAAGGGCACTTGCCATCAGCGTGACATCTTCTGCGGTTACGTTCTTATCGCTAAGCACTACTCGGTAAGGAAGTGAATACGGCAAGAAGCGAGTAACCAGTGCACAGGGAAGTTCTTCCCCATTGCGATCAGTGCGACCTTCAATAACCGCAATCGACTGCACGCTCGGTGAATTGAGCTGGGTGAGCTCACGAAGAATTTTGTATTCACGATTAGCAAACTCAGAGACGGTCTCTTTCACTGCATAGACTTCAGAATCTGGGTCATCGGTGGAGCGAACCAAGCGAACGATGTGGCGAGAGATACCGCGCTTTTCAGCGAGCATCGGATCTTCTGGCCACTCCTCAAGGGGGATGTTCCAGGGCAGGCCTGTGACGGCAGCGATCTCCTCACCTAGTCCTGTTATCCGTAGCGCCATGGGGGTTATTCTCTCTTACCTTTACAATAAAGCATGGCCATTTCAGAGCGCATGAAGAGAAAACCAAAAGAAACACCTGCTCCTGCAGATTTTGGAGCAGCAGGGGCTCCAATAGACCGCGGTCATCCCTTCTACTTTGGCTTTGTTGCAACAATCGGAGCACTCAGCGCCTTCGTTCTGATGCGCGCACTAGCAAGTGCATCTGGGGTCTTTGTCTTAATCCTTGTTGCGCTCTTCTTAGCGACAGGACTTAATCCTGCGGTGGAAGCAATTCGCAGACGTGGTTTGTCCCGAGCTGGGGCAGTTGCTGTGATCTTTGTTGCAGTTATTGCCTTTGTTGGACTTTTTGCAGCACTCATTGTTCCTCCCATTATTTCTCAGGGTACTAACCTCATTGAATCAGCACCTTCACTTCTTGAAAGTCTGAAGAACAATGCAACGATTGCCAACCTCAACGATCAATACGGAATTATTGATACTCTGCAGAAGAAATTGAGCTCTGTCACATCAGATGGAACTCTCTTGATTACCGCTTTTGGTGGCGTTATTGGCGTTGGCAAGAGCGTTCTCTCTGGAACTTTTACTGCGCTCACAATCCTCGTTCTGACTTTGTACTTCATCACATCGCTGCCACAAGCAACTGAGCTTGGACTTAAGTTGGTTCCAGCTTCTCGCAGACCACGTGTTGCTGCACTTACCGAAGCTATTATTTCTCGCGTTGGAGCATTTGTGGGAAGTCAGATTTTGGTCTCATTCTTTGCTGCAATATTTATGACCGTCCTCGCACTTATCTTGGGTCTGCCATCCCCTGTTGCAATCGGCATCATCATCTTTATCTGTGGTCTAGTTCCACTTATTGGACACTTTATCGGCGCAGGTGTTTACACAATCATTGCACTCACACAATCAATCACAATCGGCGTTGCAGCATTTATCGGTTATGTCGTCTATGTGCAGGTGGAGAATTACATTCTCACACCGAAGATTATGAAGCGCACACTGAACGTCCCAGGCGCTGTCACCATCATTGCTGCGCTCTTAGGAACATCACTTCTTGGGCTTGTCGGTGGACTCTTAGCAGTACCTGTTGCCGCTTCAATCATTCTTATTCTTGAAGAAGTTGTTTATCCTCGCGCGGAGAAGTCTTAAACTTCAGTAGGTAGAGGCAAGCGATTTGGTGCAACTATTCGCGTGATTTCACTGAGCACGCGATGCACAGATGGTTCTCCCACCCATAAGTGCTTTGCGCCATCGACAGGAATCAAATCAACCTGTGGGACGACTGAAAATCTGATCTTTGCTTGATCAGGCTTTAAGTAGTCATCAAATTCTGGAATGAGCGCTGTCATAGGCCTTCCATCTTTGGCCCAAAATTCAAGATCTCCATCGACGATATCGAGCAAAGTCGGACTTAAGAGAATGAGTCCTTTCACGCGAGAATCACGTGCATGACTTATGGCAATACTTGTTCCAAATGACCAACCAACAACCCAGAGTTCA
The DNA here is from genome assembly GCF_002288225.1 of Candidatus Planktophila dulcis. NCBI lineage: Bacteria > Bacillati > Actinomycetota > Actinomycetes > Candidatus Nanopelagicales > Candidatus Nanopelagicaceae > Candidatus Planktophila > Candidatus Planktophila dulcis. The sequence continues at coordinate 273,336 of NZ_CP016777.1, read as the reverse complement.
GTAAGTTGTAATGTATCGAAGCAGTAACGAATCATCGCTTCAACATCGTATTTCTCAGCCCGACCATTGTCATACGTACCTGTGCTTGTTCCAGCTTCACTGCTTGTTCCACGGGTGTTAAAGCGAACGACAGTAATTCCTGCCATCTCAGGCAATCGATTAGCTGCCTTCTTATAGATATGGCTATCCATCATTCCGCCACCGGTTGGATTGGGATGACAGCAGAGAATTGCAGAGGTTGGATTACTCAAAGGCGCACTGACCTCACCGATCAAGGTTTGGCCATCTTCTGTAGTGACGGTAAATGGGGTGCGCAGACCAGCAAGAATTGTGCTGGGGCGGATTGGTTCCGACATAGTTGCAGTCTAGTCTTTGCTCATGGCTCCCTCAAAAAATGCGACATTTGATTCTCATAACCCTGTGACCAATGAGGTTATCGCCTCTCATGAAATCTATAGCGAAGCTGCAGTCAAAGCTGCAGTCGATAGAGCGCGCACTGCTTCACAAGAGTGGCGTGATTTAGGTTTTCGGGGACGTCGCAAAGTCTTGTTGAAGTGGAGTTCAGATCTGCTTGCCAATATTGATTCGCTCACTGAACTTGTCTCCCTTGAAACTGGAAAACCAGTCAGTGATGCAAAACTTGAGGCAGCATTGGCTGCTGGACATATTGCATGGGCTGCCCGTCATGCAGAGTCTGTCATGCGCACATCACACCGCTCCCCTGGTCTTCTGATGGCAAATATGTCAGCAACTGTTGAGCGATCCCCTGTTGGAGTTGTGGGAGTCATTGGCCCATGGAATTACCCGGTCTTTACTCCACTCGGTTCGATTGCATATGCACTTGCTGCAGGAAATACCGTTGTCTTTAAGCCCAGTGAATACACACCTGGTGTGGGCCAATACCTTGCGCAATCTTTTCTTGATTCCTGCATGCTCGCAGATATCTTCACCTGCATCACTGGCCTTGGCGAGACAGGAAAGTTCTTGTGCGAAAGTGGCATAGATAAGTTGGCATTTACTGGTTCAACGCGGACCGCAAAGCTAGTTGCAGCAACCTGTGCCTCACATATGACCCCAGTTGTTCTTGAATGTGGTGGAAAAGATCCTGTGATTGTGGCTCACGATGCTGATATCAAGAGAGCTGCCGATGCGACCGTGTGGTCAGCATTTTCTAATGCAGGTCAGACCTGTATTGGTGCAGAGCGCGTTTATGTGGATGAACGCGTTGCCGATAAATTCATTGAGAAGGTTTTAGAGATTGCACGAGATATTCATCCCGGTGCTCCTGGCTCTGGCAAATATGGCCCCACAACAATGCCAAAGCAAATACCTATTATTCAATCCCATATTGATGATGCCATAGCACGTGGTGCCAAGGTATTGATGGGTGGCTCAGATTCAGTTAAAGCCCCCTTTGTTGAACCAGTAATTCTCTGCGATGTTCCTGAAGATTCCATTGCAATGACAGAGGAAACCTTTGGGCCAACCATTGCGATTAATCGTGTGAAGAATATGGCACAGGCGATTGAGCTCACTAATACTTCACGCTATGGGTTAGGTGCTGCTGTCTGGTCAAAGCACCGCGGAAAACATATTGCATCCCAACTACACACAGGAATGGTTGCCATCAACTCTGTGATCTCATTTGCAGCAGTTGATTCAGTTCCATTCGGTGGTGTGAAAGATAGTGGCTATGGACGTATTCATGGACCTGAAGGAATTCTTGAATTTACTTACCCTCGCACAGTTGTCCGTGCACGATTCCAACTTCCGATTGCATTTACAAGCTTCTCTCGCACGCCAAGTAATGACAGATTAATTGTGAGAGTAACAAAGCTACTTAAGGGACGTCTTAGCTAACTATTAGTAGCGAGGTGCATTACGCGTGCGCTCTGTGCGAGGCCCGCGGTTATTTCGCTTACTCCAGCATGCGTTATGCCAATGTCTGCGGTTATCTTCATCTCCATCAAGCCATGCAACAGTATGTGGCGTTGCCATTGGAATTACTTGATCACATCCAGGACAGCGATATGGTTTATTGGCAGCAGATCCAGTGAGTTTTCTGACAGTCCATAAACCATTCTCATCTTCTTCAAAACTTTGATTGGATGCAATGGTGATGGGTTCATCATCGCCACTTTTAGGCCTACGATTTTTGGGATAATTCTTACGCGGGCTCATGCTCCTATTTTCTCGCACTTTTGCGCCGTCGGTGACAAGATAGCCATGTGAGCACAGTCATTAGCGTTTCGGGTCTTCGTAAGAGCTATGGCTCAACCCACGCAGTCGATGGCCTAGACCTGGCTATCGAGCAAGGTGAGATATTCGCACTCCTTGGCCCCAATGGCGCCGGAAAGACAACCACAGTTGAAATCCTTGAGGGCTTTCGTGACCGTGATGCAGGAGATGTAAAGGTCCTTGGCTTTGACCCCGCCACCAAAGGAAGAGCTGGGCAAGCTTGGCGCGATCGCATCGGCATCGTTCTGCAATCAACTGCTGATGCAGGAGATCTCACCGTCTATGAATCTGTTTCACATTTTGCCAAGTATTACGAAAATTCAAAAGATCCTCGCGAAGTCATTGAACTTGTAGGGCTTACTGAAAAAGCAGATGCGCTAGGGCGCACATTATCGGGCGGTCAACGACGACGCCTCGATGTTGCACTCGGCATTATTGGTAGTCCTGAACTTATCTTCCTCGATGAACCTACAACTGGCTTTGACCCAGAAGCGCGTCGCGCATTCTGGCAGCTGATTCGAAAGCTTCGCGATGAAGGCGCAACGATTCTTCTCACTACTCACTACCTCGATGAGGCTGAAGCACTTGCAGACCGCGTTGCAGTCATCAATCGTGGAAAGATTATTGAGGTATCAACTCCTGCACTCTTAGGTGGCCGAGCAACTTCTCTTGCAACCATTTCTTGGCGTGATGGCACAGAACTTCGCAGTGAGAAATCTGCCAACCCAACGCAGCTCGTTAATCAACTCTCTGCTCAATTCGGTGGCGAAGTTCCTGAACTCAACGTCAAGCGCGCCTCCCTTGAAGATATCTACCTCGAGATGATTGGGGGCACACATGAGTAAGCCAACTGCGCTCTCGATTGGTATTGCCCGTGGTGGCCTTGAGATCAAACAGTTCATGCGCCAACGTGAATCTGTTGTCTTCACGATGCTCTTTCCTCTTATCTTGCTTGCCATCTTCGGTTCAGTCTTCTCTAACTCCATTGCAGAAGGTGTGACCTTTAGCCAGTACTTCGTGGCAGGAATGATTGCATCCGGTCTTGTAAATACAGGTTTTCAACAACTTGCCATCATGATTCCTATGGAGCGCGACTTTGGAACCTTGAAACGATTGCGTGGCACTCCAATGCCAGCTAGTAGCTACTTCATCGGCAAGGCAATCTTGGTCACCTTAAGCATGCTGATTCAGGTCTTCCTTCTTCTGGCAGCTGGTGTTGCATTCTTTGGCGTAAACCTACCGACGGGTGCCGATAAGTGGTTATTACTTGCTGCACTCCTTGTTTTAGGAAGTGCATGTTCGACAGTTCTTGGAATCGCATTCTCTAATGTTCCAAAGAGTGGACGTGGCGCTTCCGCTGTCGTATCCCCTGTTGTAATCGTTCTTCAATTCTTTAGTGGAGTCTTTTTTGTCTTCACAGATCTTCCACACTGGATGCAGCAAGTTGCTGCGATATTTCCACTCAAGTGGATGACACAAGGAGCACGTTCAGTCTTCCTGCCAGACTCCTTCGCTACGCGTGAAGTTGCCAGTAATTGGGAAACTGGCCGCACCTTTGCCATTATTGCTGCATGGCTCGTAGTCGGATTGATCTGGGCAGTGCGCAGCTTCAAGTGGGAGCGCGATTGAGAAAACTCTCCATCTTCCTTGCACTCACTTTGGTGATGTCAGGAAGTTCAGCAATTGCTGCCACAAAGAAGCCGACTCCAACACCGACTGCGAAGACAACGGCGAAAGCAACAGCGAAGCCAACAGCGAAGGCGACGACAAAAGCCACAGCCAAGCCAACTGTTAAACCGACCGCGAAGACAACTTCAAAGACCACTGCAAAGCCAGCTACTACTGCCAAAGCAACTGCAAAACCAACTGCAACTGGAACCTCGGCCACAACAGCAAAGCCGACGGTCAAACCAAAACCAAAGCCCAAGCCAAAGCCTCGTAAGAAGGTGAAGGTTTCACCTTCTCCTAAACCGATATGGCCTCCCGTTGACTTTGAATATGCATCAGGAATCTATGCAAAGATCCCGACTAGCAAAGAACTTGTTGGCGTTATCTCAGCTAAAGGAAACCTTGCATCACAGGTTGCAGCCTGTTCCACATTTATCTGTGGCGCAGTACAAGTGGCCGCTGAAACAGGATGTGTGTGGTGGGAAGTAAATTCAAAGGTCTATGCACAAAATAAGGATCTCATCGGTAACCTGCGCACCATCACTGGTGCCAGCCTTGCCCGAGAAGTGAAGACAATCTTGCTCATCTCTCCTGAACCTATTGCATCACTGGAATATGTCTCCAGTATTGAAGTTGTCTGCCATCAAGAGGCAAAGCCTGAAGGAACTCAAACTGTGACATTTACAAAGGTCAACGGCTAATGCTCGGCGGAGTTGATAACAAGCTCTTCCTCATGAGCCTTGCTGGGTTTCCAGTAGTTTTCTTTTTAATCTTGATTCTGAAATGGACATCTGCGCGTGGCAAATCTGTTGTGATGCGAACACCACGTGCTGGACTCGATAGTGAATATGGAACTCTCGTGGCAGTTGCAAAACCCACAAATCATATTGAGGGTGAAGTACTACGTCAGAAACTTATTGCTGTGGGGATTAAGGCAACGCTGACACAGACAAAAGAAGGACCACGAATCTTTGTCTTTCCAGAGGAAGAGAGCGCAGCTCGCGCTCACCTGAAAAGCTTTGCTTAGCGATTAGCTCCAGGAACCCAGAGCTGATCGCCAATCTTCTTATTGGCAACACGTGCAAGAACGAAGAGTAGATCTGAACAACGGTTGAGGTATTTAGCTGTCAATGGATTCACACCGCCACCGAATGCGTGGATAGCAGCCCATGTGCGGCGCTCTGCACGACGAACAACGGTGCGAGCAACATGAAGGTGGGCAGCAGCAGGAGTTCCTGATGGAAGCACGAATGAACGAAGTGCTTCAAGATCTTTGTTGTAGTGATCAATTTGCTCTTCCAAGTAGACAACCTGTGACTCAAGGACGCGAAGGGGCTCAAATGCAGGTGCATCAACTACTGGTGTACAGAGATCTGCTCCCACATCAAACAAGTCATTTTGAATGCGGACTAAGAGCTCGCGAACTGAATCGGCTAATTCATCTGTTGCGAGCACAACACCAATAGTGGAGTTAGCTTCATCGACAGTTGCATATGCTTCAAGGCGAGGGTCATTTTTAGATGTGCGGCTCATATCTCCAAGAGATGTAGTTCCGTCATCGCCTGTCTTTGTGTAAATACGCGTTAAATTAACCATGTCCCTAGCCTATAAGTAGTATTCGGATATGGCATCTTCGTCCGACGACCGTTTCCGCATCACTGGAGGCTGCCGCCTCCAGGGCGAAGTAACGGTTACTGGCGCTAAGAATTCAGTCCTTAAGCTTATGGCAGCATCCCTACTAGCCGTCGGCACAACAACAATTCGCAATGTTCCAGATATTGCCGATGTCGACATCATGGCAGACCTGCTCACGCGTCTTGGCTGCACGGTAGCGCACGATGGATCTGTCGTGACCATCGATGTTCCCGCTACTCCCCTGCACCGCGCAGATTACGATCTCGTGCGCAAGATGCGGGCATCAATTAACGTTCTTGGTCCACTTGTTGCACGCCTTGGTAAAGCTGAAGTGGCACTGCCTGGTGGAGATGCAATCGGTTCACGTGGACTTGATTTTCACATCAAGGGCCTTGAATCGCTCGGTGCAAAAGCTCACGTCGAACATGGTTATGTCATCGCAAAAGCTCCAAATGGTCTTACTGGAACATCAATTGATTTAGATTTCCCATCAGTGGGTGCAACAGAGAACATTATGACCGCAGCTGTTCTTGCCAAAGGTGTCACGACAATTGATAACGCAGCACGCGAACCAGATCTTGTTGACCTTGGGCAATTCCTGATTGGTATGGGTGCGAAGATTGAAGGCCTTGGAACACCCACCATCACCATCACAGGCGTTAGAGAGTTAAAGCCAACAGATCACACCACTATTACCGATCGCATCATTGCCGGCACATGGGCATTTGCAGCTGCAATGACGCAAGGTGATATCACCATTCATGGCGGTCGTGCTGACCACATGGAAGTGATGTTAGAAAAACTCACATCTGCCGGCGCCATAATCACCTCAACACAGGATGGCATCCGCGTGCAGATGAATCAGCGCCCTAAAGCAATTGATGTTGCAACACTTCCCTACCCAGGTTTTGCAACTGACCTTCTTCCCTTCATCATCGGCATGAATGCCATTGCAGATGGTCACTCGATTGTCACTGAAAATGTCTTTGAATCACGCTTTATGTTCGTCAATGAACTCATGCGATTAGGCGCTCAAATCACTGTTGATGGCCACCATGCCTCTATCGACGGTATTCCACAGCTATCTGGTGCCCCAGTTGAGGCAACTGATATTCGTGCAGGAGCAGGTCTTGTCTTAGCAGCGCTTGTATCTGATGGTGAAACAACAGTCGATGGCTCATTTCACATCGATCGTGGATATCCAAACTTTGCCGAGCAGCTAGTGAGCCTTGGTGCGAAGGTAACCCGAGAATAAAAGCCTGCATGGCATTTTTGAGTAACAGTAGGAATGTTTAAGCGCTGTCACGAACAATCAATTTAGGGGTAATTTTCTTAGAAGTAACTTTCTCACCATTCATTTTCTTTAGAAGTCCAGAAACTAGGGATTCTCCGATTTTTTCGAAGTCTTGTGCCATTGTCGTGATATGTGGATAGGTTTGCATAGCTCTATTCGTATCATCGAAACCCATCACTAACACATCTGAACCTACCGAATAATTCAATTCCTTTAAAGTTTGAATCACAGCGAAGGCAATCTCGTCATTTCCTGCGAAAATTGCATCAATATCGTGACGTCTGTGCATTAATCTTTCTGTCAGGCTCGCCGCACTTGAATAGGTATTTATGCTGTGTTCTACTAAAGAAGGATCGTATTCAATGCCCGCAGTAGCGAGGCCCTTCTTATATCCTTCAAAGCGGGCAACACTCCAAGATTGTTCGAGCCCTCCAGTAATCATCCCAATCTTTTTTCTCTTCTTTTTAATTAGAAATTCAACAGCACTCTTGCCGCCAACTTTATTATCAGTATCTACCCATGAAATTGTCGAAGTAGATGCAAATGGGGCTCCAAATGCAATCATAGGTGTTCTTACTTGTCTGAAAATTGATTCTAAATTATTTGGGGCTTGTCCCACCACAATGAATCCGTCAACGTTGTATTCCGAAATCTTTTGAGCAATATCATCTGGATATTCATTACCTAAAAAGTCAGAGGAAGGTTTATCGCTTTTTCTCGCGTGGGCGATGATTTGTAAGTCATAGCCTCGTTCACTCAGCTTTTCATAAATCGGATTGATGACGTGGCCCCAAAAAGCTGTGTGAAAAAGTGTTTTTATATCGTGAAAAAATATTAGGCCGATTGTTTGTGACCTTACGCCAGTTAAGGCGCGGGCATGGCGATTTGGGACGTAGTGCATATCTGCAATAGCTTTATTGATTCGCTTAAGCGCTTCTGGCGATACCGACTCAGGAGTATTTACAGCGCGAGAAACAGTTGCTCGAGACACTTTTGCTCGCTTGGCTACATCTTCCAGAGTAACGTTTTCTTTCACGGGAGAACCATATCAATGAGCGAGTTTATCGGTGCAACTGGCTCCAGGAATTAATCCTTTGAAGATCTGATGAGGTCTCGGTAAGCCAATGCGCTCTCTTTGGGAGTCCGTTTCATCATATTCTTGAAATCAACATGAACTAAGCCAAAGCGCATTTCAAATCCCCACGCCCATTCAAAATTATCCAGTAAGGACCAGAGGTAGTAACCCTTGAGATTTACACCGCTTTTGTAAGCTTCCACGCAGGATTTTATATAGAGGGTCAGGTACTCGTCCCTCTTTGCATCATGAATTTTTCCATCCTCTGAAGGACCATCGTTATAACAACTTCCATTCTCTGAAACAAAGACTGGGATATCAGGATATTTTTGTGAAATCTCAATCAGAGTTGTCTTAATTCCATCCGGGGTCCATGACCAACCCATATCTGTTCGCTCTGTGCCATACCCAGCACCTTGAATTGAAGTCGTTCCAGGGAATAGACCAACTCCGGTTCCTCCACCTGAAAATACATCAGCGTTGTAGTAATTAAGTCCTATCCAATCGCGACCAAAAGAAACATCGCCAATTTCCTTTTCATCGCAGAAAATCCCAGTCTCCTTCTCAAATATTTCAACGAGATCAGCAGGATATTTACCTTCATACATTCCCTGCATCCACCAACGATTTTTATATCCATCGACAATCTGCAGATCTTTCAAATTCTCTTGGGTTGCTTCGCCATTGAGCATTGGATTAGTGAGGTTGTTAACGGCACCCACTAAAACCTTCGGGGACTGACTCTTAATTGCCTGTGATCCCCGCGCATGCGCACGAACCAATTGATGTGCAACTCGGACAGCCGTTGGTAGATCTCTTATTCCGGGCGCATGTTCCCCCGTTAGATTCCCAAGCCAAGCAACACACCAAGGTTCATTCATGGTTGCCCAATACTTAACTCTGTCCCCATAACGAGATGACATCTTTGCGGCATATTCGCCAAAAAGATCAACTACCTGTGGATTCGTCCAGCCACCGATAGCTTGTAATTCACTCGGGAGATCCCAGTGGTACAAGGTTAAATTCGGCTCGATATTTCTCTCTAATAATCCATCTATCAGTCGATCGTAAAATGCCATACCTTTTTCGTTAAAAGCTCCGGACCCAGTTGGCTGTACGCGAGGCCACGAGATTGAAAAACGGTAAGAGTCGAGTGAAAGGTCTTTCATGATATTGAGATCAACTTCAAGCATTTCAACATGCTCAACTCCGCGGTGATTAGCGCCAGTTCCATCCTTGATCGCGCCTGGCACTTCACCTAAATCATCCCAAATGCAACGGCCACGGTCACCGGATGCATGTCCTCCCTCTATTTGCATAGAAGAAGTCCCTGCGCCCCACATAAAATCTTTTGGGAGTCCTGAAATATCAACGTGACGCAAACTCATTGCAATAGCCCCTTTAAGTAATTAAGACTCGTTTCAATGCCTTCAAATATGTCTCCTCGGTACTCATCAAATTCAACGATTGGCAGAGCGTGTGGAGCCATTGCGAGTACCTGAGCGATTGGAACTTCACCTTTGCCAGCAGGAACCTGCTCGCGAGTATCTGTTTGGCTCGCCTCTAACTCGCCTCGTTCATTAAAAGTATTTTCAGAGCTGCGAACATTTTTACCATCTTTGATATGCAAGTACTGGACTCGATTTCCTAAACGCGCTAGCAAATCAGGAACATGGAGCCCACCTGCATGGGCCCAATACGCATCTACTTCAAGCATCACTTTCTCTTCAAGAAGGCCTTCGAAATATTCGAGTGCAGATTGTCCTTCTACTTTATTGGCAATTTCCCAAGCATGATTGTGATATCCAACGTGCAGCCCATATTCGAAAGCTTCATCAGCAGCTCTATTCATTTCCTCTGCAGTATGAGCGATTTCTTCAACACTGAGCCACCCTGATTGATCCACCATTGGTTCGATAATGGTCTTAATACCCAACTTAGAAGCAGCCTCAAAAGTTTCTTTTCGGGCAACTCCAACGAGGTGTGCGTGTGCACTTGGTACAGTCATTCCATTGTCGGACAAGACTTTTGCGTATTCAGCTGCTCGTGCAACAAAATTCCACGGCTCAACTTGAGAAAATCCAATCTTTGCAGCTCTCGCTATTGATCCAGCAAAATCCTTCTCAATCTCATGGCGCAATGTATAGAGTTGCAACGAAATATTCAGTCCGCGCATATAACTACCCTTCACTTAGAAATGCTTGTAACCCAGCGACGGCCAGACGATGGTCATCCGGACCCGCAAGACCACTCACAATAAGAACTCCACCTAACGTAGAATCATGCAGCTTTAAGGGAATAGCACCGCCATTGGCTGCGAACTCGTTTTCGCTCAATCCATTCAGTTCGTACCAGGAAATGTTTTGTTCCTCGCACAGCACTAGTTCCAGAAGCGAAGCATTTTTTGAATGTTCTACCACTGCAGATTTTCGGTCAATCCAAGAATCATGACCTTCTGAGGAGCCCTCTAAACTGATGTGATACACACACCACGATCCGATCCGTACCTCAATAGATACTGGAAGTTTTTTCAACTCTGCAATCCGGGCTGTACTTTTCCCAATAGAAACTGCATCGTGTAAATTAATTGAGGTAAGGGTCAAAGCTTGCGCTTGGGCAATGAGTTCGCTGCTAGAAAACCCACCCGTTTCCGCCAGATTCATTTTATTAGGGTAACATAATATGAGAGCGCTCTCAAGGCTTCTGCGTAGTACTTTTGACCCCAAGAATCGGGAGTGAGGACACCATGTCACATAACACCTTCACCACACTGAAATCAGGGTTACAGATTCCAGAGTTTGGGATAGGGACGTCCCCATTTGGTGGACTCTTTGCAGCTGTTGCTGAGTCTGATGTGAGAGAAGTAATCACGACTTCAATGGATTTGGGGCTTAACTATTTTGACACCGCGCCACATTACGGAATGGGATCTGCAGAAGATCGACTAGGAAGAAATATCTCTGATTTCTCGCGCGATGAATTCATTGTCTCTACGAAAGTAGGACGTCTGATTGTGCCAAGTGATAAAAATGAGGACCCAGGCTGGGAAAATTCTAAAAAATCAGTTGAAAGAGTATTCGACTTCAGCGCTTCTGGAATTGAAAAATCCCTCACTGAAAGTCTTGAAAGGCTCAACATGGATCACGTTGAGATGGTCTTTATCCACGATCCAGATGGTGCTGCCGATCAGGCTATAAAGGAAGCTTATCCGGTTCTAGAGCGAATGAGAGATCAGGGAATAGTAAAGACAATCGGCGTCGGGATTACAAGTAATGAGATTCCCACTCGATTTATACACGAAACTGATATAGATGTACTCCTCATTGCACTTCGGTATACATTGCTCGACCAGAGCGCAGGAGCCCATCTACTACCAGCAGCACTCAAAAAGGGAGTTTCTGTGATTGCTGGTGGGGTATTCAACTCTGGCATACTAGCCGGGGCAAAAGAAGGCGCTACATACAACTATGAAGTTGCATCTCCTGCCGTTTTGGCAAGAGCACAAAAGATTGAGGCCTTCTTTAATGATAGAGGTATTTCTCTAGCCCAAGCTGCTTTGCAATTTCCGATGCGTCATCCTGCAATCTCTGCAATATTAGTCGGTTGCAGAAGTGCACAAGAAGTAGCGAGAAATGTTTCTCTCTACAACAAAACAATCAACGAAGATATCTGGAAAGAGTTTGAGAGCTTCCAGCGCCTTCTTGTGTAAAGCTTTAGAACTCAATCTCCTGATTACCGTGCCAGAATTTGCCCGTTTCATCCCAGGGCAGAGAACATATCTCCCACATTCTTTGGCCGCCATCTTCTGGCTCTCCCGGAGCTTCTGGACCGCCGAGATCAGTCTTTAACCAACCTGGATCGAGGGCGTTAACAGCCACTTTACCTTTCAAGATTCCGGCCCAGAGAATTGTCATACCCCCTAGCGCATACTTGGTAAGGCGATACGTTGGCATATCTGGTGACTCTTTGAGGGCCTGCAAGCTTCCTGCCCCAGAACTGACATTGACTACCCGTGGTTGAGTTCCTTTTTCAAGCAGGTCTTGCAATTTGAAGATGAGTTCGTGCTGTGCAAAGACATTGCAGCGCCATTGCTCGTTTAGTAGTTCTAATCCTTCTTCACGCCAATCGGCGCGATATGTCTGCACTGCCGCATTATTAAGGAGTATGTCAAGTGACCCCCATTGCGAATGTACAAAGTCAGAGAGCGCTCCGGGCGCTGCTGGTGAATCAAAATCAGCTAAGAATGGGGTGAATGAACCAAGCTTCTGCAGTTCGGCCGCAGTTTTCTCCAAACGTGCAGCATCTCTTCCTGTGCCGATTATTTCTGCTCCAGCTGCTAAGAATAATTTGCTTGCCTCATAACCGACTCCGCGAGATGCACCGGTTAAAACAATCTTCTTTCCTTTGAAATCTGTCATTTCTTCACACTTTCTTTAGGCTCGAGGATTAGGGCTTTGATTCTTCTTGGGATCAGTCTCAGCAAGTCCATTTAGTATTTTGTTCATTTCAGAGACCACGTCGGAAGTTAATTTAACGCCAGCTCCTTTTGCATTGTCTTTTACTTGAGCCGGACTTGTTGCCCCCATAATTGCACTCGAGACATTGGTGTTACTCAATACCCACGCGAGTGCTAACTGAGCCATTGAAATATCAAGATCTGCCGCAATCGGTTTCAACTTCTGAACCGCTGTAAGCACATCTTCTCTGAGCCAGCCAGTGATAAATTCTGCGCCGCCCACCAAACTATTCTTATCAGTGGCACGTGAATTTGCAGGTGGTTTCTTTCCAGGTTGGTACTTCCCAGTTAGTACGCCTTGGCAGAGTGGTGAAAATACAATATGACCTATGCCCTCTTTTTCGGCCAATGGCACAACTTCTTTCTCAATAACTCTGTATAGGGCTGAGTATTGCGCCTGGTTGGTGACGAATCGTGTGTAACCCTTCGCATCTTGAATTGCCAAAGCTTGGGAAATCTCTCGAGCGTTCCATTCAGAAACGCCAATGTAATGTGCTTTGCCTTGTCTCAATATGTCATCAAATGCACTCAAGGTTTCCTCGAGTGGGGTTTCGTGGTCATATCTGTGGCAAATCAATACGTCAACGTGATCTGTTTGAAGTCGATCAAGAGATGCGTGAAAAGATTCAAAGATATGTTTGCGGGAAAGCCCACGATCATTCTTACCTTCGCCTGTAGGCCAGTAGATTTTGGTGATTAGTTCATACGATTCGCGCTTGACACTTTTGAGTGACTTACCGAGGACAGTTTCAGCGCGCCCAAATGCGTAACTATCTGCTGTATCAAATGTTGTGATTCCCGCATCCAGCGCTGCTCGCACGCACTTTTTAGCGGATTCAGAATCCACCTGTGAACCATGCGTGATCCAGTTCCCGTAGGTGATTTCTGAGACATACATACCTGAATTGCCTAGTTTGCGATATTCCATTGAAATCCCTTCGTAGAACCAAATATTTGAGAGCGCTCTCAGAACTGGGCGAGTCTATAGCCAGATTTCTAGCCTGGCAAGCATTTTTCATATAGCCTTTTTAAGGTAAGTTGAAGTGTTGAATTTCTGAAAGGTTGATTGACATGAAAAAGGCAATCTTTGTTCGCGGTGGCAGACCCGCACATCAACCTGTTGAAACTACTGAACATTTTCGTGGCTTTTTAGAGGCACAAGGATACGAAATTTCCGTATCTGACTCTCCCGCCATCTATGCAGATGCAGAATTCATGGCTTCGGTAGATCTAATCATCCAATGTATTGAGAGCGAAATTGATGAAGCATCGGTACAAGGTTTAACCCAAGCTGTAGAAAATGGGACAGGACTCATTGGGTGGCATGGTGGCGTCCTTGTCGGATTCACGCAATCTGAGCCGTATTACCAACTCATAGGGGCAAAGTTTGTTGCTCATCCTGGTAAGCCTGCAGGGGAACGTATTGGCAATGAGTCTGACTTTTTCATACAGCACAAGATTGAGTTCACAAGCCTTGGCAAGGAAGATGAAATAACAAGAGGATTTTCGGATATTGAACTTGAAACAGAACAGTATTGGTTGCTTGCAGATTCCTATATGAAGGTCCTAGCAACGACGACTCAATCTGCCCACCCTAGCAATCCATGGAAGACACCCGTTACTTCCCCTGCAATCTGGAGCCGTCAATGGGGCAAAGGCCGCATTTTTATTTGCTCACCAGGCCATAATTTAAAGGTGGTGTCTCATCCGAGCATTACTAGAATTATTCAAAATGGTGCTATCTGGGCTACAAGAAGGTCTTGACCGCTATTTCTTGAGCAGCTTTTGCTGGACCTTTATCAGTTTTAGAATTGTTGGCATTTTTGATTTCTCTAAGGTTACTAAGTCAGTTGTCAGCAATCCCCCTGTATCGCCAGAGCCTGGATTCCAAGCCCAGTAAGTCCAGCTCATCCCCTTCTTGCCAAGATAATCGGTAAAGGCCTTCATCCATCTGCCACTTATTGTCTTAGTTGAATAATCTATAGCACCAAATTCGCCAATCAAAATGGGCGCAATGTTTTGGTCATGTATATATCCAAAACCCTTATTCCAACGATCAAGAAGGTTCTTCTCAAGGTTCTTACTCACCAGCCAAGGCTGTGGAGATACCTCGGGACCATACTCATGTGTTGAATAAACAATCTTATTCGCTACCGGTAGTACTACTGGATTTTTGCGAACACCTTCCAGGTTGCCACCCCACCAATGACCGCTAAGTTGTTGGCCACCTACAACTTGATTCTCAATTCCTTCGACAATGATGAGTGGGTTTGAATTCACAGATTGAATCTCTTGCCCCGCACGCTCTGCCGCTCTACGCCAATCAGTTTCTGCGCCATCACCCCATGTTGCCTTTCCGTGTGGCTCATTCTTCAAATCAAAACCAACAACATTTGGAGAATTCTTATATCGAATCGCTAAATCTCTCCACATCGATACCCACATATCCTCAGTAAATCCAGCCTGTCCATACCAGAGATCGTTTCTATATCCCTGGTCAGCTTGTGAGTGATTATCCAGAATAATCATGAGCCCTAACTTCTCGGCTTCGATGATTACAGCATCAAGGACTTCCATCGGACTCTTGCCCTTGAGTTCCTTATTGGAGCCAATGTAGTCAGCGACACCTGAGACTTCTGGCCCTTTTGCCACGGTCTGCATCGAAAAGGGAACTCGTATTGCATTGAAACCTGTTTGCCGTATTTGCTTGAGCATTAATTTGTAATCGCGAGCATTGAGTCCAATGAGCGTGGCAGCTTCATTCTCCATTCCATACCAGTTGACACCCTGCCAAATAACTCGCTGGCCTGCAGCATCAACTATCTGGTTTCCTTTTGTGGATAATGGAAATTTTGGATTTGTTACTGCGTGCGCGACCGGTGGTGTCAAAGAAGCAACCACTGTGCTGACAATTGCGATAGCAACTAATTTACTCCGCATTGGTGACCATCTTTCGACGTGCAGCAACGAGTATTGGCTTCTCGAAGAATTTCCAGCTCAGAGCTGCGATTGCAAATGCAAGCACGATGATAATCGCACTTAATAGGCCCCACTCTTGAAGATCAGTAACACCAAAGTACACATAGTTCTCCTTAAAGCTTCGCTGGAGAATATTTTGAACGACTTGATGCCATAGATATATTCCGAATGAGATTTGAGAAACCCATACAAAGAAGCGATTATCAATGACTTTGAAGAGGAAGACTGACTGCGAAACTGCCACAAGCGCAAATGCCATCAACAAGGCATAGAAAGGAGAGAGGTATGGCTGGCGACTAAAGGAATCTGGCGCTCCAGGAGTAAGGCGTACTCCCACCAAGGCGATCGCCGCAAGAATCAGAAGGATCGCTCCCCCATCGAAGTAGAACTTCTTCCCTTGTGAGCTGCTTGCCAGCTTGGCAATCATCAAGGCTGCCAGCGCGCCAATGAGGAACTGTGAGAAGAAGCTGACGACATTCCAATATGGAAGCCATTCTTTTGCTCCACCAACGAGACCCTTATCCCACCCTTTCCCGTCTTGACTTGTCATAAATCTTTCGATGACCCAAGGATTGATAATGAATTGATTTACTGCAATCCATAGAGTCAGTGCGGCAAATGCTGCCAAGAAGTTTTTAGCCATCTTCAGGATAAAGAAGAGCACAATTGGAAGAAGAATGTAGCAAGAGACTTCGAGTCCAATTGACCATAGAGGACCGTTTAGTTCCGCCGGGAAGAATGTCGAATAGTGATAACTATTAATGAAAAACAGACCAGAAAACAACATTTTGAAGTTAACTGGAATATCGTAGATAAAAAGCGCAATCAAAGTACAGAAGATCAGGTTAAGCCAAGTAGCTGGGACAATTCTGGCTACACGTGCCAGCGCATAGTGCGCGATGCGCGGTTTAGATTCAGTGGTGAAGAGCGACCGCCAGTATGGATATGAAAGTAGAGCGCCAGAGAGAACGAAAAAGAGGCTGACACCGACTTCACCGCGCATGCCAAAGTGGTGAATTGGTTTAAACCATTCTGGGGCAGAGTCAGGGTTCATCTTCTGCGTCAAGTGGTGGTAGAGAACTAGTAAACAAGCTATTGCTCTAAAGCCATCGGCTCCATTGATATGCAACTTACTCTTCTCCATCGCCAACCTCACCTTTTCTGGCCCGTCTTACGCAACGTTAGGAACGAAGCTAGATTAGCGGAAATCCAAGAAAAAATAAGAGCGCTCTCATGATTAGGCCTTGAGCAGCTCGGTCCACGCTCAAATCCTTTATAACTTTCCTATAACAAGGCAAAATTCATCCTTTGAACCCTTGCTTCCGTGGCAAAAAAGGGAAATTATAAGAGCGCTCTCATGGCGAGGATAAGTGAAGCTCGGGAAAAGTTCCTGGAGAGCTAAGACACCACGGAGGTCTAATGTTTAAAAGTATTCGGAAGGTAAAGATTGTTGCAGTCTTTGCAGTTGCTGGTGCACTTGTGCTCCCAACGACACCGGCTTCAGCCGCACCGGTTGAGATCACACTAAGTTGCTTCAATGATTTGAACATGGGCAATCTCCTCAAAGAGTGGGAGACTGTCAATCCAAATATTAAGGTAAATCTTAAGACAGCAGATTTCAATGCCCACCACGATGGCCTATTGACTCAGCTTATTGGCGGCACTGGTCCAGATATCGCTTGTATGGAAGTTGGATACACATCTCGCTTCAAGGCATATCCTCAGTTGTTCACGAACCTTGGAAAGACTTTTAAGGCTGATAAGCTTGAAAAGTCATTCATCAACTGGCGCTGGGAGCAGGGCGTAGCACGCGATGGAACAATCATCGGTATTCCAACTGATGTCGGCGGACTTGCAATGTGCTACCGCCAAGATCTTCTTAAGAAGGCTGGCTTGCCAAACGAAAGAAGTGCTGTATCTGCAGCAACTTCAACACAGGCGAAGCTCACAGCTTTTGCTCAGAAGTACGTAACAGCAACTGGAAAGCCATTCCTAGATAACGTGAGCCAGCTATTCGAAGGCGTTTCACGCCAGGGTGCTGACGGAGTTCAGTTCTACGACAAGAAGACTGACAAGATTGTTGAAGTACCACAGGTAAAGAAGGCTTACGACTTAGCAGCAACTTTTGTTGAGAAGAAGCTATCTGCGGAAATCGCACCTTGGTCAAGCGATTGGAACCAGGGAATGGGCAATGGAGCTTTTGCTGCAATGCTTTGTCCTTCATGGTTGCTCGCAAATATCCAGAACAACGCTAAAGACATTCCAGGAGCTTGGGACGTTGCCCAGATGCCTGGTGGTGGAGCAAACTGGGGTGGTTCACAACTCACAATCCCTAAGTTCGCAGCACATCCAAAGGAAGCTTGGACATTTATTAGCTGGGTGCTCGCACCACAGCAACAGCTCAAGCTATTCCTTGATAAGGGCGTGCTTCCAACAACTCCAGCAGTTTATAAGGATCCAAAATTCTTAGCTGCCAAGGATATCGCCTACAACAATGCACCTATCGGAAAGATCTTCTCTGATGTAGTTATGTCAATCAAGAAGCCTATCTACGAAGGTAAGTTCCAGGTTTCTGTAAAGGATGCCTACAACGCGGCTGTTGGCCGTATGGCTTCTGGTAAGCAGACACCAGATGCATCATGGGCTCAGCTCATGAAGGAAATCAAGAAAATCAAGAGCCTTTCCTAGGTTCTACCCCTGAATAACTAAGTCGAGGGCAGTTTGGCAATTGCCGGATTGCCCTCGACTTAGTCTCAAATTTTAGTATTGAAATATTGGAGAGAAATGAACTTGAAACAAAAAAGTGTGGCAAAAAGCAAATCCTCACTTCGCGACGGTGAAGGTCGCTTGGCTTTTTTTGCAATTTCACCATTCTATTTTCTCTATCTCGTTTTTGGTATTTTTCCTATTCTCTACACCAGCTATATGGCATTCTTCTCCTGGGATCCGCTAGGTGAAAAAGCTTTCATAGGTCTTGCAAACTTTACTAATTTGCTCCAAGATGAGATTCTCTGGAAGGCCCTGCGCAACACATTGAGTATTTGGGTCCTTGGCACAGTCCCTCAATTGGCACTGGCTCTCTATCTAGCCACAATCCTCAATCGAAACCGTTTAAGATTCTCGAATTTTTGGCGTGCAGCTATTTTGATTCCAAATGTCACTTCGGTTCTAGCTATCGCTGTAATTTTCAGCTCACTATACGGGCGCGACTTTGGTCTCATCAACTATGTACTCAACATCTTTGGCGTAGACAAGATTAACTGGATGGAGGGGACCCTCACGAGCCACATTGAGATTTCATCAATGATTATCTGGCGATGGACCGGTTATAACGCCCTGATCTACCTAGCAGCTATGCAATCGATTCCTAAAGAACTCTATGAATCTGCATCACTCGATGGTGCCTCTGGGTGGCAACAGTTCATCTATGTGACCCTTCCGGGAATCAGAAACGTAATGATTTTTACCATCACAATGTCGACCATTGGTGGCCTACAAACCTTCAATGAGCCTTACATTTTGGGTGGAGTAACAGGTGGAAACGACAAACAGTTCTACACGCTCGCGATGTTCCTCTATGAGGAAGCCTTTAGAAAGTTCCAATTTGGCTATGGAGCAGCTATCGGCATATTCATATTTTTCTGTGTAATTGTATTTGCGCTAATTAATGCGACCATTACTAGCAAGATTGTGAAGGATTGATAATGAGTACTCTTACGGGAAAGAAGTCCACTTCACTCACTGAGAAGCCACAATTCAGAATTGGTTCGGTTTTAGCATACATTACTCTCGGTGTGACAACTTTTTTAGTTGTCTTCCCATTTTGGTGGATGCTTGTTGTAGCGTCTAATGAAAAGAATGAGATTGCTAAGAATCCGCCAAGATTTACTATTGGAGATCAACTGCCTGTCACCTTCGATGTCATTTTCCAATATGCAAATATCTCTCGTGCAATTGCCATCTCATTCATCATCTCAATCTCGATGGCTGTTTCGCATATCTTCTTCTGCACCTTTGCTGGATACGCCTTCGCAAAGTTGAAGTTCAAGGGGCAGAAGCAGTTCTTTGCTTTTATTCTTCTAACAATGATGGTGCCAGGCCAGCTCGGAATCATTCCGATGTACATACTCGTCACCAGACTTGGCTGGAATAATGATCTCAAGGCGATTATTGTCCCCGGATTGGTGTCGGCCTTTGGTGTTTTCTGGATGAGACAAAGTATCTCGGCGGTTATTACAGATGAAGTAATTCAGGCAGCGCGTATTGATGGTGCATCTCCATGGCAGATTTATACAAAAATTGTCTTCCCATTGGTGCGTCCAACAGCTCTTGTCATGGGTCTCTTCTCATTCCTCGGCGCTTGGAATGACTTCCTATGGCCAATGCTCATTCTCGATGGAGACAAGATGCTCACAGTTCAGATGGCTATCGCCCAGATGAAGGAGCAGGCTTACATCGTTAACCACGCTGCCCAAATGGGTGCTGCATTCTTTGCCACACTCCCCCTCATAATTCTCTTCTTCCTTGTTTCAAAACAATTGGTTAAGGGCGTTATGGAAGGCGCAATTAAGGGCTAATGCAACGGGAGAAAATTGGAGTAGGGATTGTTGGGGCAGGAAATATCAGCGATCAATATCTTTCTAACCTCACAACCTTCCCCGACTTCGAAGTTCTCTTTGTTGCAGATTTAGATAGAGAGCGCGCTTCTTCTCAAGCAAAGAAGTGGGGCGTTCCTGCAAGTGGATCTCTCGATGAATTGCTTGCGAACGATCAAATCCAGCTCGTCATCAACCTAACCATCCCGGCCGCACATGTTTCGGTAAGTCTTGCTGCTATGAATAGTGGCAAACATGTCTGGTCTGAAAAACCTATGGCACTCGATCGATCAGGTGCTTCACAGTTACTAGAAGCTGCGAAGAAGAATGGGGTAAGACTTGGTATTGCGCCAGATACAATTCTCGGAGCAGGAGTGCAGACTGGTTTAAATGCCATTCGTGGGGGCTCTATCGGTCAACCGATCACTGCGCTGACAATCTTTCAAACTGCTGGGCCAGACTCTTGGCATCCAGATCCAGCTTTTCTCTTTGCTAAAGGTGCCGGACCGCTCTTTGATATGGGCCCTTATTACATAACCACCCTGGTTCAAATCTTTGGTCAAGCTACCCGAGTTACTGCAACTTCTTCAAAGTCTCAAGAGGTACGCGTTGTGGGTTCTGGACCTAAGAAAGGAACATCCTTTCCCGTCGAAGAGCCTACTCAAATAACCGCCCTCATAGAGTTCGCCTCTGGCGCAAGCGCTGTTTCTATCTTTAGTTTTGAAGCAGCTCATGAAGTTACTGGCTTCGTAGAGATTACTGGAAGTAAAGGTGCAATTACCTTCCCTGATCCAAATAACTTTGATGGTGAGAATGTCATTTATCCGCCTGATCAAGAGCCAAAGAAGTTATCAGCAGCAGGAAATAAGCATGGCCGTGGTATTGGGGCTCTTAATATGATGCAATCTCTCCTTATCGAAAAAGCTCATATTGCCTCAGCCGAATTGGGAAATCATGTTCTTGATATCCTGATATCTATAAGTGAATCCGCCCAGCGAAAGGCAAGTGTTGCCGTTGTTAGTACCCTCAATAATAATGTGACACTTAATCCTGACTGGGATCCACTTCGCCGATCTTCCTAAGGATTGTTTATGACCAGAAACAAAATAAGAAAAAGTTTGTCTGGCGTCCTGCTGCCCGTCACGCTATGCACTCTCTTAACATCAGGCACAACGGCGTGGAGTGCTGAAGAAGAAAATCCCCTTCTCTGGTCCCAGGAATTCAATGAAAAGTCAGGTAGTAAGCCAGATCCAAAGTATTGGAACTATGACCTTGGTGATGGCAGAGGTTGGGGCAATCGAGAACTACAGCTCTATACAAATGTGAATGCAAAAACAACTGGTCGTGGAGTATTGGCAATTACCGCGCTCCAAATTTCACCGAAGAAGAAACAGATTTGTTACTATGGATACTGCGAGTGGAGTTCTGCGCGGATCACGACAAAGAATAAGGTTTGGATTAAGTACGGAAATATTGAAGCACGTATTCAGATGCCCGCTGGGACAGGCACATGGCCAGCCTTTTGGATGCTGGGACAGAATATTGATGCGGTCTCATGGCCTACTTCAGGTGAAATTGATATTACTGAGGGCTTAGGTAGAACGCCTTTTCTCAATTACGCAACGATTCATGGCCCCGGCTATTCCGGTGGAAGCTCAATCGGCGCCAGGTATCTGAATCCAAAGAAACTCTCCGAGGGCTTTCATATCTATGGGATCAATTGGAGCGAAGATTCAATTGAATGGACCTTTGACGGTGAAGTTATCTTCATGCAGAGTAAAGAATTGATCACACCACGAGTGTGGGTATTTAACCAACCATTCTCACTAATTCTCAATGTGGCCATGGGTGGAGAATTTGGTGGTGAGGTCGGCAAGGATGCTAAATCTGGATTACAGATGAAGGTCGACTGGATACGAGTGAAGAAATTTAATGGTCAGGGTGAGGTAGATATCCAAACTTCGCCGAGCAGCTAGTGAGCCTTGGTGCGAAGGTAACTAGAGAGTAATTCTTAGGTAAATTTAACAGGACTGAGGCAATTAACCTCAGTCCTTTTCAATCAGCGCTTTTTAAGCGCCTATTGCCATAAATTGGAAGTACCAAAGTGCGATAACTCCAACTGCTGTGATTGCCATAAAGATCGCAGGAGGTGCCTGGCGAGCATTCCGATTCCACTGAGAATCTTCGTTCTTAGGAATGTCCTTTACACATGCTGCGATATCCCCAAAGACGCCCATTGCAAACACTAAAAAGAAAGCTTCGATAATGCTTACGATGATTTTCCAGCTAGCTTGGCCATCGGAGGAAAGTTCTGCAAATGCGGTAATCGCGAAAATGCCTACATTGGAAAAAAGACCAATGAGCATGACCATTGATGCTTGGGCTGCTGCAATTTCGTAACGCTTTTCGGTAATTTCACGTTGATCCATGATTCTGCCTATCTGGGAAGCACCAATTTGGTTGATTGCAAAGTACTCCGGCAGATACTGACTCTCAAGCACCTATGAGTGAATTTGAAGTGAATTGCCACATCAGAGCTGTGCGATTGTGCTATTTGCCCGTTTAGCCTACAGATTCAGTAAGAATTGAAACGCGGTCGTTAGAGACAGATAAGAAGCCTCCGCGGACTTGGAACTCCTGTGTTGATCCATCAGTACCTTTGATGCTGACAGCTCCGTCGACTAGTACGCCAAACAAAGGTGCGTGACCTGGAAGAACTCCGAGGTCACCTTCTGTGGTGCGAGCTGAGACAAAAGTTGCCTCACCCGACCACACCTGTTGTGTTGGCGATACTAGTGCGACGTTAAGAGCCATTTTTAGTTCTTTGCCAATTCTGCAGCCTTGCGCTCAACATCGTCGAGGCCACCACACATAAAGAATGCCTGTTCTGGAACATGGTCGTACTTTCCATCAGCAAGTGCTTCGAATGCTGCGATTGTGTCTGCAAGTGGAACGAATGAACCGTCAAGACCAGTAAAGACCTTCGCCACGAATGTGTTCTGTGACAAGAAGCGCTGGATACGACGAGCACGTCCTACGAGAACGCGGTCATCTTCTGACAATTCATCGATACCCAAGATAGCGATGATGTCCTGAAGATCCTTATAGCGCTGCAAGATCTGCTTAATGCGGTTAGCAACACGGAAGTGGTGCTCACCGATATAGCGAGGATCAAGGATACGAGATGATGAATCGAGCGGATCCACAGCTGGGTAGATACCAAGCTCTGAAATCGGACGAGACAACACTGTTGTTGCATCCAAGTGGGCGAATGTTGTGTGTGGAGCTGGGTCGGTGATGTCATCTGCAGGAACGTAAATTGCCTGCATAGATGTAATCGAGTGACCACGTGTTGAAGTAATACGCTCCTGTAGCTGACCCATTTCATCGGCCAAAGTTGGCTGGTAGCCCACTGCAGATGGCATACGGCCGAGAAGTGTTGATACTTCAGAACCTGCCTGAGTAAAGCGGAAGATGTTATCGATGAACAGGAGTACGTCCTGCTTTTGAACATCGCGGAAGTACTCAGCCATTGTGAGAGCTGACAAAGCAACACGTAGACGCGTGCCAGGTGGTTCATCCATCTGACCGAAGACCAAGGCAGTCTTATTGATAACGCCCGTCTCTGTCATTTCAAGGAACAAGTCGTTACCTTCACGAGTACGCTCACCAACACCGGCAAATACTGATACACCACCGAAGTTTTCAGCTACGCGATAAATCATTTCCTGGATAAGAACAGTCTTACCGACACCTGCACCACCGAAGAGACCGATCTTTCCACCCTTTACATATGGTGTGAGAAGGTCGATAACTTTGATACCTGTTTCAAACATCTCTGTCTTTGACTCGAGCTGATCGAATGCTGGTGCATTACGGTGGATTGACCAACGCTCCTTGATATCAAGGGAAGAAGTTGGAACGTCAAGGGATTCTCCGAGAGTGTTGAAGACGTGGC
This sequence comes from Candidatus Planktophila dulcis, assembly GCF_002288225.1. Lineage (NCBI taxonomy): Bacteria > Bacillati > Actinomycetota > Actinomycetes > Candidatus Nanopelagicales > Candidatus Nanopelagicaceae > Candidatus Planktophila > Candidatus Planktophila dulcis. The sequence goes on along the minus strand of NZ_CP016777.1, from coordinate 249,378 downwards.
CCTTTGTGACGTCACCAACTGGAACAGAGATAGCTGAGCCAGTATCTGTTACTTCAGCACCGCGCACCATTCCATCCGTTGGTTGCATCGAGATAGCGCGCACGAGGTTGTCACCAATGTGCTGCGCTACTTCAAGGGTCAAGGTACGAGTAGTGCCACTCATCGTGGTCTCTACGTGAAGGGCGTTAAAGATCGATGGCATCGAATCTGCGGGGAATTCAATATCCACCACTGGTCCAATAACTCGGGCTACGCGGCCTTTACCTGTTGCTGACATTATTCACTCCCTGCACTAGCTGAGGCCAACGCATCTGCGCCGCCAACAATTTCACTGATTTCCTGGGTAATTTCTGCTTGACGGGCAGCGTTCGCAAGTCGTGTGAGCGACTTGATGAGATCCTCAGCATTGTCAGTTGCTGATTTCATAGCGCGACGACGAGCTGCATGTTCAGAGGCAGCCGATTGCAACATCGCGTTAAAGATACGTGCTTCGATATAACGAGGAAGAAGTGCATTGAGTACCTCTGCCGCATTTGGCTCGAATTCATACATGGGAAGCAGCGCTGATGAGACAGGCGCTGATGATTCAACAACTTCGAGTGGAATCATGCGCTTAGCTGTTGCTTCCTGGGTCAACATAGATCTGAATTGAGTGAAGATGATATGAATTTCATCAACACCTGTCTTTGAATCTGTTGAATCTGCAAGAAATGCTGAAAGGAGCGCTGTGGCAACTTCCTTTGCGTTCTCATATGTGGGGTTATCTGAGAAACCTGTCCAAGTTCCAGCCATCTCGCGGTTGCGGAACTTGTAGTAGTTCACTGCCTTGCGGCCCACGAGGAAGTTAGAGACTTGCAAACCACGTTCACGAAGAAGGGCTGCGAGCTTCTCGCCTTCCTTAATCGCATTCGTTGAGTAAGCACCAGCCATACCGCGGTCTGCTGAGATAATCAAAATCGCTGCGCGACGTGGATTCTCATGTGCTGTAGTCAATGGGTGGTTTGTTGACGAGAATGAAGCAACTGCAGAAACTGCACGAGTCAACTCATTTGCATAAGGGGTCGACGCTGTTACACGTTGTTGCGCCTTAACGATACGAGAAGCAGAGATTAACTCCATAGCTTTCGTAATCTTTTTAGTCGCTTTAACGGAACGCATCCGCCTGCGATATATGCGAAGTTGAGCACCCATGAGTTACTTCTTCACCGCCGGTGGGACGTGCTTAGTAATCGCTTCTGCTGCTTCAGAATCAAGGGCATCGGCTGCTGCTTCATTGAGAGCAGGAGCCACAGATGACTTGAACTGCTTATTAAAGTCAGCAACTGCTGCTTCCATCTTTGCCACAGTGTCATCTTCAAGGACCTTGGTCTCTGAGATTACTGTGAAGATCTCTTTGCGTTCGCGGCCGATGAAGTCCAGAAGCTCTGCTTCAAAGCGACGGATATCAGCAACTGCAACATCATCGAGCTTGCCTGTTGTGCCGGCCCAGATTGAAACAATCTGACGCTCAAGTGAATATGGTGAGTACTGGCCCTGCTTAAGAAGTTCAACCATGCGCGCACCGCGCTCAAGCTGAGCCTTTGATGCAGCATCAAGATCTGAACCGAAAGCTGCAAATGCTTCAAGCTCACGGAACTGTGCAAGGTCAAGACGCAGACGACCTGCGATCTTCTTCATCGCCTTAGTCTGAGCTGAACCACCAACACGAGAAACAGAGATACCTACGTTAATCGCTGGGCGAACGCCTGCGTTAAAGAGATCTGTTTCAAGGAAGCACTGTCCATCAGTAATAGAAATTACGTTGGTAGGAATAAAGGCAGAGACGTCATTTCCCTTAGTTTCAATGATTGGAAGGCCAGTCATTGAACCGCCACCCAATTCATCAGAGAGCTTTGCGCAACGCTCGAGAAGACGTGAGTGTAAGTAGAAAACATCTCCTGGGTAGGCTTCGCGGCCTGGTGGACGACGAAGAAGAAGTGAGACTGAACGATATGCCTCAGCTTGCTTAGAAAGATCATCAAAGACGATAAGAACGTGCTCGCCGTTATACATCCAGTGCTGACCAATTGCAGAACCTGTATATGGAGCAAGGTACTTAAAGCCTGCTGGGTCTGATGCAGGGGATGCCACGATTGTTGTGTACTCCATTGCGCCTGCTTCTTCGAGTGATCCTCTTACAGATGCAATCGTTGAACCCTTCTGACCAATAGCAACATAGATGCATTTAACCTGCTTCGTCTTATCGCCTGTGAGCCAGTTTTCACGCTGGTTAATAATGGTGTCGATTGCAACTGCAGTCTTACCTGTCTGACGGTCACCAATGATCAACTGGCGCTGTCCACGACCGATTGCTGTCATCGCATCGATTGCCTTAATACCTGTGGCCATTGGCTCCTTCACAGGTTGGCGTTGCACTACTGATGGTGCCTGAAGTTCTAGAGCACGACGTGCATCAGGCTTAATTTCACCCTTGCCATCGATAGGACGACCAAGTGGGTCAACAACGCGACCGAGGAAGCCATCACCAACAGGAACAGAGAGAACTTCACCTGTGCGTCGCACAGATGTTCCTTCTTCAATGCCTGCGTAATCGCCCAAGATAACAACACCGATTTCGCGCACGTCGAGGTTGAGTGCGAGTCCTAGTGTTCCGTTCTCGAACTGAAGTAGTTCATTAGCCATTGTTGAAGGAAGTCCTTCAACGCGAGCGATTCCATCGCCTGCCTGGCTTACTGTTCCGACTTCATCACGAGCCGCGGTGCCTGGATCGTATGACTTAACGAAGTTCGCTAAGGCATCCCGAATTTCATTCGGTTGGATCTTGAGCTCTGCCATGAGTTTCCCCTTTATTTGTTTCCAGCTAGTGCGCGTCCGGCGCTAGCAAGTCGATTTGAAACGCTTCCATCTACTAACTCATCTGCAAACTTGACCGATACTCCACCAAGAATCGATGGCTCGACCTCGATGTTGACGCGGATTGGTTGCCCAACCTGCTTCTCAATCGCTGCTGCAAGACGTGATTTCTGAGCATCTGTAATGACAGATGCAACGCGGACAACCGCGATAAGACGATTACGGCGATTTGCTAGACCAAAGAGATAGTCAGCAAATGCTGCTTCGATGCTACGTCCACGAAGGCTTGTTACAAGAGCGACTCCAAGTCGCACAGTTGAAGCTGATGCCTTCTTGGAAAGTACTTCAGTAATAAGTGCGGCCTTGGCTTCAGGTGTTCCAGTACCTACGAGAGCCTTGCGCAATTCAAAGTTATCGACAACGAGCTGTGATGTTTCAAAGAGTTCATCTTCTACGCGATCGAGTTCATTGTTGATATTGGCAGCAGATGCTTCAGCCTCAATCGCTAGCTGCTCGAGCACATGCACTAGGTCTCCTGCAGCTGACCAACGAAGAGTTGATACCGCTGTGAGTATTTCTAGAGCAGTGGAAGCAAGTGACTTTGCGAAGAGATCCTTCACGAGTGCGCCCTTTGAGGCGGCATCGCGGGCAGGGTCTGCAAAGGCGCGGCGGATTGAAGTGTTCTTTGAGAGAACATCAGCTGCAAAGAAGAGTTGAGAAGAGAGCTCAGATGCGTTAGCCGCTGTTGCGCCCTTGACGGCAGCATCGAGCTTGCCGCGTGCAATCACAAGTGATTGACGGCTGCTTCCTCCGAGATGGATTCTCATTCTCTTCTTTCTCTACCTACTACTTGGACTTTTCGAGATCTTCGATGAAGCGTTCCACGATCCGTGATTGACGGGCCTGGTCATCAAGTGCTTCTCCGACAATCTTTGATGCGAGTTCAACTGCAAGTGCACCAACTTCATTACGAAGTGATGTGATTGCCTGTTGACGCTCTGCCTCAATAGATGCATGAGCTGCCGCTGTGATGCGTGCTGCTTCATCTTGAGCCTTTGTGCGAAGCTCTTCGAGAATTGCTGCGCCTTGAACGCGCGCTTCTTCACGAAGCTTTGATGCTTCACCTTGTGCTGATGAAAGTTGCTCGTTGTACTGGACAAGTGCGCGCTGTGCTTCGAGCTGCGCCTTCTCAGCACGTTCGATGCCGCCTTCAATTGCTTCGGCGCGGTCTGTGAAAGCTTTTTCAAACTTTGGCACAACTGCTTTACGAAGAACGAGGAATAGCAGGGTGAAGGCAATCGCACCGACAACTAATTCAGCGGTATGCGGAATTAGTGGGTTGAGTGGTTCTTCCCCGCTAAGGAAATTAAATGAGCGCATTGTTTACCCTAATTAATCTTTATTGATTAGAGGACGAATGCGAGAACGAGACCGAAGAGTGCAAGTGCTTCAGCGAGCGCGAACCCAAGGAACGCGATTGGCTGCAGAACGCTGCGTGCTTCTGGCTGACGAGCTACGCCGTTGATATAAGCAGCGAAGATCATTCCTGTTGCAATTGCTGGACCAATTGCTGATAGGCCAAAACCGACCAGGTTGAGTGTGCCTGTCATTTTTTCTTACCTTTCGTTAGTTTCTTACTTAGTGCTCGTCGGCAAGGGCGCCGGCGATGTATAGAGCTGTGAGCAGGGTAAAGATGTATGCCTGTAAGCATTGCACCATAAATTCGAAGAATGTAAGGGCAATACCAAATGCAAATGAGAATGGGCTAAATAGCTTCATGATCAGATGTGAATCATGCATCATGTAGTCACCACCCATAATGAAGACGAGCAACAACAAGTGGCCCGCGAACATATTTGCAAAGAGACGAAGTGAGAGCGTCAATGGACGCACGAGGAAGAATGTGGCAATTTCAATAGGTGTCAGCAAGATATAGACAGGCTTTGGAACACCTGGCATAAATGCGATCTCTTTGAGGTACTTGAAAAGTCCATGCTTTTGAATTCCCACATAGTGAAAGACACCGAAAGAGAAGATCGCAAGCACGTATGGGAATGCAACATGTGACATTGCAGGGAACTGCAAGAACGGAACGATTCCAAAGAGGTTATTGGTGAGAACAAAGGTAAAGAGCGTGAAGAGGTATGGCACAAAGCGCATGAATTCATGGCCGATAACATCGCGAGCAAGATCATTACGGACAAAGCCGTAGATGCTTTCTCCAGCGAATTGCAGCTTTGAAGGCACAACGGCTGCCTTGCGTGAGGAGAGAATAAAGAAGACTGAAATGAGAATTACTGAGAGAAATACGAGAAGAACAGGCTTTGTGAGCCAAGCAATCGATTCAGTAATTGGAGGAAGGTTGAAGTCGTTTGTACTAGGTGGGACGAATCCATCACCTTCTGCGTGTAATTTAACAAACGCGCGCACACACACTCCTTGATACCTAAAAGGGCTTGTAAACATATTGCTGGGGAAGCGGTAATTCAGGGCAACCTTATGGGCAAACCTGCCCGCCTGTGAAATCGAACCTTGAGAGTTTTAGGTGGGTCTAGTCACTTATTTCAAGGCTGGTGGCTACTCCCGGCCGAATCGTAACCAGACGAGATAGAGGGCCCCGCCCATGCCGACCAAGAGGCCAATGAGGACGAGGTAGGTGGTGCCAAAGAAGTGGTCTGCAGCCCAGCCGATGCCGCCCCAGAAGAGAAGGCCTGAGACGAGATATCCAAAGATCGACCAGAGGGCGTTCTCTTCGCGGCGGTTACTTGGTTCGTGGGTCATGCGGCAATGGTAGATGAGTTTTGAGCTTTAGATAACTAGCGATTTCTCCACCCAGCCAGGCAAAGGTGAGCGCGATTGCTGTGACCCCAAAGCTGGTTCGGTCGATGGTGGAGCGCGATGTGTATTTCGTCAGCGCCCACAAGAAAGCTCCCAGGAGTAAGAACTTTGCGAAGTAGGAGAACATCGCAAGTGCCATGGTGCTCATCGGATCTAAATTGCGAGAAATCTTTGAGACGAGGATATGAACCAAAAAATAAATCAAGACAACAGCTTGAGCAAGAAATGCACCACTTAAACCTGGAAGTCCTTTGGCAAATCCAAATATTCCAATGGCGATAATGCCAACGATAAATGTGGGAACGAGTGCTCCCTTTAGAAGTTGTTCTTCGTTACTTGGTTGCTTTTGCACTGACGCCTACCCCGCTCTTTGAGTAATACAGAGTAAATGCCAGCATGGCACCTGCAACAATCGCTGCAACCCATAGTTGGGCAAAGGCTGAGACCACAACTGGAAATGCGATTGTTGCTGTCCATAAATACATAATCAGTGTTGTGCGCAGATGCGTGTTTCCTGCGCGAAGAATTCTGTGGTGCATATGCTCTTTATCTGAGCTAAATGGTGATTGTCCTGCACGAAGGCGGCGAAAGATTGCTGAGAAGAGATCAATCAGTGGAATTGCAAGAACAGCAAAGGGAAGCATCAGAGGAAGTAGCGTTGGCCCTAACTTCTCAGCAGAGATTGCATTAGGGTCAATCTGGCCAGTGAGGGTAATTGCAGAGGCAGCAAGTAGTAGCCCTAAAAACATCGATCCTGAGTCGCCCATAAATATCTTTGCGGGGTGGACGTTATGAGGCAGAAAACCAATACAGATGCCGATAATTACAGCGGTAATCAGCGATGGAGCACCTGCACGACTAAAGCCATAGATAACAGCTAAAAGATAGGCAAAGGCAAAAAATGCTGCCCCTGATATCGCGACAATGCCTGCAGCTAAGCCATCTAGGCCATCAATAAAGTTCACAGCATTGATGGTCACGAGAACAATCATGACTGTGACAAGTTGGCCGATGCTCGGTGGAAGTGTGATCACTCCATTGATCGGAAGCCACAGAACTTGGATACCAAAGATGAGCAGGATTCCTGCAGCAAGTGCCTGTCCTGCCAGTTTGGTGAGCGCATCTAATTCAAAGCGGTCATCAACGAGGCCAATAGCAACAAGAAGTGTTGCTGCTAAGAAGATACCGAGTGATTCACGACCAAATGATTTTCCAACAAGGGATAAGTGATTGACCATCGCAAAGGTGAGCGCCATAGCAATCCACATAGCAAGGCCTCCCCAACGTGGTGTTGGGGTGGTGTGAATATCACGGGTGCGAATCTGCGCGACTGCGCCGACTTTGATTGCCAATGAACGAACAAAAGGTGTGACTACATAACAGAGCGCTGCCGCCAGCAGAAGGGTGACGAGGTACTCGCGCATCTGTTAGATGACTTCTTTACGCCTGGTAGATAGGAAAACGTGCAGTAAGTGCATGGACTTCAGATTTGATTGCAGCATGTGCTGCAGCATCATCGGTCTTAATAGCACGAGCAATAAGAGATGCAATTGTTGCCATCTCTGGAGTGCCCATTCCTTGTGTTGTTGTTGCGGGAGTTCCCACACGAATACCTGAAGTCACAGAAGGTGCCTCTGGATCGTATGGAATGGAGTTCTTATTGAGAACAATTCCAGCTGCTCCACAACGCTCATCTGCCACCTTGCCGTTAACACCTGTGGAGCGAATATCAATGAGCGCTAGGTGAGTTTGAGTGCCACCAGATACTGCGCGCATTCCTTCACCTTCAAGAGCTGCTGCAAGTGCCTTGGCATTGACGATGACATCCTTTGCATACTGTTGGTATGCAGGTGTTGCACATTCAGCCAGCGCAATAGCTTTTCCTGCAACTGCAGACATAATCGGACCGCCCTGCATTCCAGGAAAGACTGCCTTATCAATGGCGGCTGCATGCTCTGCCTTGGACAAGATCATTCCACCACGTGGTCCACGCAAAACTTTATGAGTAGTAAATGAGACAACATCTGCATAAGGAACTGGTGAAGGAATTGCCTTACCTGCAACAAGGCCGATGAAGTGAGCAGCATCTACCCACATGATGGCGCCAACTTCATCACAGATTGCGCGCACCTTCTCGAAATCAATCAGTGACGGGTAGGCAGTAGCACCTGAACAAATCATCTTTGGTTTATTAGCAATAGCCAGATCGCGTAGTTCGTCGTAATCGATGAGCTCGTTATCTTGGCGAACACCATAGGAAACAATGTTGAACCATTTGCCTGAGAAGTTGACCTTGGAACCATGTGTGAGGTGACCTCCGTGTGGAAGTGACATTGCAAGAACGGTATCGCCTGGCTTAGTAAATGCTTGATAGACAGCAACGTTTGCACTGGCACCTGAGTGGGGCTGAACGTTTGCATGTTCTGCGCCAAAGAGAGCCTTTGCGCGATCTATCGCAATGACCTCTGCCTTATCAACTTCTTCGCATCCACCGTAGTAACGCTTACCTGGATAGCCTTCTGCATACTTATTGGAAAGTGATGAACCGAGTGATGCAAGTACCGCGCGTGATGTGAAGTTCTCAGATGCAATCAGCTGCAGGTTTGTCTGCTGGCGCTTGAGCTCAGAGAGCAGCACCGCTGCGATATCTGGATCTTGCTTGGAGAGAAGGTTGAAATCAGGGCCATAGAAGGTTTCGGACATGGCGATAGCCTAATAGTTAGGCCCATGAAATGCGCGGCGCGACCTTTTCCATCTCAGCTACCGAAATAGCGCCTTCACGCACTACTCGCACGCCCCCAGCATCGGCTTCGATAATGGTGGAGCGGGGGCCAGATTTCAGGGCGCCGTTATCAAAGACCACAGCCACGTTCCAATCCTTTACTTGCATGCGATCAATCTTGAGCATCGGTTCTGCACCTGCAGATGAAGCACTTGCCACAGCAAGTGGACCGGATGCCTTTAAAAGAGCACGGACAAATTTAGATTTCGGCACTCGCACGTTAAACCAATCCAGCTCTTTATCATCACCGAGATCCCAATTAAGGACAGAGCTTGGTCTGAGTGTGACTGATAGAAGTCCGGGCCAGAATTGATTACAGAGGGCTTGTGTGTCAGGTGAGACGTCGCGAGAAATTCCTTTCACGGTATCCAAACTATGTGCGAGTACTTGTGCGACTACGCCAGTTTTATCACCACGCAATACATGCATGGCTCGTACAGCAAAAGGTGAGAATGCATCAGCGAGATAGACATAGCCATGTTCAAGGGGAGCAACGATGACAAAGCCAGCTTGAATCTCTTTGAGGGCGCGAGCAACATGCTTAGCCTGTTCACCCTGCTTGAGGTCGATACGTGGCATCGCTATCTCCTCACTGCTGTCGTAAATCGCGGGCGGCCTGACAAATCCTGATGCAGAAGAATATCTGTGAAATCATCGCTGAGTACATCGGCAATTGCAGCACCTTGCTCCTCATGATGCTCAATGGCAAGAAAACCAGCTTCTTTGAGCAAGCGAGAAGCTGTTGAGATGAATAGACGTGGAGCCTTCATTCCATCTACTCCCCCAAATAAGGCGATTGCTGGTTCATGATCTGCAACATCTCGTGGCAGCTCCTGCGCATCTGGCACATACGGTGGGTTGGCAATCACCACATCGCACTTGACTCCATCAAGGGCAGTTGCGACATCGCTTTCAAGAATGCGCACCTTCTCATCGATGAAGGAGACATTCTCTTTCAGCCAATGTATTGCTTCAGGACTTTTCTCAACAGCAATCACATGTGTCTGTGGGGCCTCCGTTGCAATGGCAAGGGCCAGCGCGCCAGAGCCTGATCCCAGATCGACAACGCTTACTGCGCCACTTAACTTTTCAATGTGAGTAAGTACTGCTTCAACAAGTAGCTCAGTTTCAGGACGTGGAATAAGAACGCCAGGTCCAACTTTGAGTTCAAGATGTCGGAAATAGGCAACACCTGTCAGGTATTGCAGAGGCTCATGGGCGCATCGGCGATCGAGTAACTTCCAGAAAGTCTCTTCAACAATTGTCATATCGCCGATTACTGAAAGAGCATTCTCAACCGTTAAAGGATTATGCAGATCCATCCGTGAGATGCCGAGGGTGTGTGCGAGCAATATCTCTGCCTCTACTTCAGCAAAACCTGCTGTGGCTAATTGCTCTTTTCCGCCTCGCAAGAATTCTTTAAAGGTCAGTTCCATATGGGCTACTTAATTCGTTGATGAAAGCTTTGCGGCTCTATCGGCATCGAGAAGCGCCTGAACGACTTCATCAAGCTCACCATTGAGCACTGCATCTAAGTTATTCGCCTTGTAATTCACGCGGTGATCACTGAGGCGATTTTCTGGGTAGTTATATGTGCGGATGCGCTCTGAGCGATCGACTGTGCGAACCTGGCTCTTACGCTCTGCCATCGCAACTGCTTCTGCCTTTTCCTGCGCATCAGCAAGAAGACGAGCACGCAAGATACGAAGCGCTGATTCTTTATTCTGAAGCTGAGATTTTTCGTTCTGACAGGAGACAACAATGCCGGTGGGAACGTGGGTCAAGCGAACTGCAGAGTCAGTGGTATTTACTGACTGTCCACCAGGACCTGATGAACGATATACATCTACGCGCACATCATTCATATTGAGCTCAACATCAACTTCTTCTGCTTCAGGAAGAACGAGAACGCCGGCTGCTGATGTGTGGATACGGCCTTGGCTCTCAGTTTCAGGAACGCGTTGCACGCGGTGTACTCCGCCTTCAAATTTAAGTCGTGCATAGGGAGTAGTTCCAGGCTCTGGGGTTCCCTTTGATTTAACAGCCATTGAAATATCTTTATAGCCGCCGAGCTCTGATTCAGTCATATCGATGATTTCAATCTTCCAGCCACGCTTTTCTGCATAGCGCTGATACATGCGCACCAAATCACCTGCAAAGAGCGCGGATTCATCTCCACCAGCTCCAGCTTTAACTTCAATAATCACATCGCGATCATCATTGGGATCGCGTGGAAGCAAGAGCTCCTCCAATTTATCTGCAGCAGCCTCAACAATGATTTCCATCGCTGGAATCTCAGAGGCAAAGGATGCATCCTCTAAAGCCATCTCTTTGGCAGCCTCTAAATCATCGGCTGCAGATTTCCAAGCATTAAATCCTGCAACGACAGGTCCAAGTTGGGCATAACGGCGACCAAGCTTGCGGGCATTTCCTTGATCTTCATGGATAGAAGGATCGGCCATCTTTAACTCAAGCTCTTGATATTCACGCACCATTTCATGTGCTGATGCAAAACGATCGTTAGCCATATGACTTCATCCCTTCTCTCTCGTTGATTAATCCTTCTTTGGAGAAATAAAAAGACCGCGCCGCAACCTTTCGGCTGCGATGCGGTCTCTTTAGAAAGCTAGTTAGCTGCTTTTTTACCGAAACGCTCTTCGAACTTAGCGACGCGTCCACCAGTATCAAGAATGCGCTGCTTACCTGTGTAGAACGGGTGGCAGACTGAGCAAACTTCAACATAGATTGAACCGCTTGCAACTGTTGAGCGGGTAACGAACTTTTCACCGCAACCACAAGTCACTTGAGTATCTTTGTACTCTGGGTGGATATCTTTCTTCATATTCTTCTTTTCCTTTTCTTGAGTCTGGGTCCAGCCGCAGCTGGTGAACCAGGTCATCGCCATAAGGTGTGGCAATAGGGGTTAATCCTCTCGCAGGCCTTGAATTTCTTCAAATCCGTGCGTGATTGGCAGCCTTACTTGCTGTCGTCAGGTCCTGATGTTGTCTTCTGGATCTGCATCAAGAATTCGACGTTGGACTTTGTGCCCTTCATCTTCTCAAGCAAGAGCTCGAGAGCTGCTTGTGGTTCAAGTGCATGAAGTACGCGACGAAGCTTCCACACAATGTTGAGTTCTTCAGCACCCATAAGGATTTCTTCCTTACGTGTTCCTGATGCAACAACGTTGACTGCAGGGAAGATGCGCTTATCGGCCATTCTGCGATCGAGGATGAGCTCCATATTTCCTGTGCCCTTGAACTCTTCGAAGATCACTTCATCCATACGAGAGCCGGTATCAACGAGCGCAGTAGCAAGAATGGTCAGTGATCCACCATCTTCAATATTACGAGCTGCACCGAAGAACTTCTTTGGTGGGTAGAGAGCTGCTGAATCAACGCCACCAGAAAGGATGCGGCCTGATGCAGGCGCTGCGATGTTATATGCACGACCAAGACGTGTGATGGAGTCAAGAAGAACAACAACATCATGGCCCATTTCAACCAGGCGCTTTGCGCGCTCGATTGCAAGCTCTGCAATTGTTGTGTGGTCATCAGCTGGGCGGTCAAAGGTCGAAGCAATAACTTCACCCTTCACGCTGCGCTGCATATCTGTAACTTCTTCTGGACGTTCATCAACAAGAACAACCATCAAGTGACACTCTGGGTTATTTGTTGTGATCGCATTCGCAATTGCTTGCAAGACCATTGTCTTTCCAGCCTTAGGAGGCGAAACGATAAGTCCGCGCTGGCCCTTACCAATAGGTGCAATCAGATCGATAACGCGAGTTGTGAGAATATTTGGCTCTGTCTCAAGGCGTAGTCGCTCTTGTGGGTAGAGAGGAACAAGCTTTCCAAACTCAACGCGGCCACGTGCTTCTTCATATGGCAATCCGTTAATTGTTTCCAGAGTAATAAGTGGGTTGTACTTCTGACGAGTTTCACCTTCGCGTAATTGGCGAACCTGACCTGTCACAACATCTCCCTTACGGAGACTGTACTTACGTACCTGTCCTTGTGAGACATAGACATCATCAGGTCCTGGAAGGTATCCACCTGTGCGAATAAATGAGTAGTTATCCATGATGTCGACAAGGCCACCTACTGGCACCAAGACATCATCTTCACCAATTACTGGTTCGCGCTCTTCGCGGTTGCCACGTTCGCGATTTCCACGATCGCGGCCACGGTTGCGATCGCGGCCACGGTTGCGGCCACCACGGTCATCACGGTCGTTGCTGCGCTCATTATTCGATGGTGCGCTATCTGATGAATCTTCTTCATCGCCTTCATCGGATGAGTTATCTGAATTCTTATTGTCGCGATTGCTCTTCTTGGCATTACGAGCTTCGCGGCGTGCTTCTCGTTCTGCCTTAGCTGCTTCGCGGTTTGCTGACTGGAGATCTGCAATTGCTGTGACGAGATCATCCTTCTTGAGCTTTGCCGCACCGTCGATACCGAGCTGAGACGCAACTTCCTTTAACTTAGGAAGGGTCATGCTTGAGAGCTCTGGACTGCTAGAACGAACTGGTTCTGTTGTTGTCATGTATTTCTTTTCACTTTGGGGCTAACCATATGAGTCGAGCCCTGGCTTTTATTGTGTGGGATTTATTTCTTGATTTTTACTACTTGGATTTATCAATTCTTAAAGTTGACCCTTAACTTACGGGGCTGAACTGATGGCAAAACTATAGCAGGGTGGCTCCACGGCTAGCAATTTCGAGAGATTTACCCTCAAATTTCGCTCCGCCAGCCCGTGCGAGCTGAGTAGTTTCATCTTCACCTTCTGTGTGAAGGGCAAGCACTGTTGGCCCAGCACCTGAAATAAATGCAGCAATTCCTGCAGCGCGAAGCTTTGTCATCAAGGCGAATGATGAAGGCATCGCTTCTTGGCGATATGACTGATGTAAGAAATCCTCTGTTGCTGTGAAGAGTAAGTCTGGGCGGATTGTGAGCGCCTGAGTCATGATCGCAGCATTGCTTGTATTGCGCTGAGCATCTGCAAATGGAATTGATTCAGGCAACATCTTTCGCGCCTTCGATGTTGCCAGTGCACTTGCAGGAATAAATGCCATCACCTTGATGCGTGGATCCACAGGTAGGTGAACTGCGTGAGCTACAGATTTACCTTTTACAAGATCTTGCCATGCAATAGTTGCTCCGCCATAGAGAGCTGCTGCCACATTATCAGGATGGCCTTCCATTTCAGTCGCAAGATTGAGAAGTGCTTCATCGCTCATCTTGTCTGTGCCAGTAAGAACGAGAGAACGTGCGAGAACGAGTCCGCCCACTATCGCTGATGCTGAAGATCCGAGCCCGCGACCATGTGGAATGACATTGAGTGCGCGCACTGCAAGTCCCTTTGGTCGCCCACCTAGGTAGTCAAAACCTTTATTGATTGCCTTCACGAGCAAGTTCTTATCTGTGCGAGGAACTTCATCAGAACCTTCACCGGTGACATCGATATCCAGGCCACCTTCATCAAGAATCTGTGCCACATATCGGTCATACATCCCAAAAGCTAAACCGAAAGAATCAAAGCCAGGACCTAAGTTGGCAGAGGTTGCAGGAACCTGCACCTGAATCGGGTTAGCTTTAAATGTTGGCTTGGCCATGGCTCAATTGTTTCTCTAGTTCTTCACTAAGCCAAGTGCTTTAGCGGCAACATCTGCATTAACGGGGACAACAACAGGATCTGCTGCACCTTCTAGTGCCCACGGAATATCTTTTAGGCCATTGCCTGTGCAGGTAATTACGATTGTCTTATCTTTAGGAAGCTTGCCTGCATTCTTATATTTGATAAGCCCAGCAAGGCCTGCAGCAGATGATGGCTCACAGAAGATTCCTTCCTTCGATGCAAGAAGGTGATAGGCAGAGAGAATTTCTTCATCAGTGACAGAATCAATGAGCCCGCCTGATTCATCACGGGCAGCAATTGCTTGATCCCATGATGCTGGATTTCCAATTCGGATTGCTGTAGCAATTGTCTCTGGCTTTGCAACCGGCTTACCTGTTACGAGAGGTGCGGCACCTGCAGCTTGGAATCCCCACATCTGTGGCAACTTCGTAGACATCTTGTCGCTGCGGTATTCGTTATAGCCCTTCCAATATGCAGTGATATTTCCTGCATTACCCACTGGCATAGTATGAATATCTGGAGCATCACCCAACATATCTACGACTTCAAAGGCTGCTGTCTTCTGGCCTTCAATACGATATGGATTGACTGAATTCACAAGTGAGACTGGATAGTGCTCAGAAAGATCTCGAGCAAGAACGAGACAATCATCAAAGTTTCCATCAACTTGCAACAACTTTGCTCCATGCACAACAGCTTGTGCGAGCTTGCCCAATGCAATTTTGCCTTCAGGGATAAGAACTGCAGGAACCATGCCAGCTTTAACTGCATAGGCAGCCGCAGCCGCTGAAGTATTTCCAGTTGAAGCACAGATAACTGCTTTGGCGCCATCTTCTGCTGCCTTTGAAATCGCCATAGTCATACCGCGATCTTTAAAGGATCCTGTTGGGTTAATTCCTTCGAACTTCACCCAGACATTGTTTCCGAGCATTTCAGAGAGAACGCATGCATAGATAAGAGGTGTTCCTCCTTCACGCAAAGTCACGACAGGAGTCTTGGCAGAGACAGGCAACCGGTGGCGATATTCCTCAATGACTCCACGCCACTGATGCGCACCTGACTTCTTTGAAAAGATTCCCATTAGGAGATTGCTCCCTCAACACGAATAACGCTAGAGATCTTTGTGACCATTGGCATCTTCTTCAACGCTTCAACAGTTGCTTTGAGTTCACCTTCTGTCGCACGGTGAGTAACAATGATGAGTTCAGCATCTTGGTGGCGACCATTTTGATCAACTGTCTGAATAGAGACGCCTTGATCAGCAAATACCTTGGCAATTGCAGCCAAAACACCTGATTTATCTTCTACTTCAAGGCGGATAAGAAACTTTGTCTTTGTTGTTTCAATAGGTGCGATATCGCGATCTGCATAATCTGTCTCACGTTGACCAATTGAATTCAAAGCAATATGGCGAGAGACAGCCACAATATCTCCAAGAATTGCAGAGGCAGTTGGTTGTCCACCAGCACCGCGACCATAGAACATCAAAGGCCCGGCAGATTCTGCCTCGATAAAGACTGCGTTAAATGCATCGCGCACAGATGCAAGAGGGTGGCTCTTATCAATCATGACTGGGTGCACACGCACAGAGATTTCATCTGCTGGTGTGAGCTCTGCGATGGCAAGTAACTTAATGACATGGTCCATTGATTTAGCAATGGAAACATCTTCAAGAGTGATCTTAGAAATTCCTTCGCGATAGACGTCATCGACTGTCACGCGTGTGTGGAAGGCAAGACCAGAGAGAATCGCAGCCTTTGCAGCAGCATCAAATCCTTCAATATCTGCAGTCGGATCTGCCTCTGCATATCCAAGTGCCTGAGCTTCTTTAAGGACATCATCGAATTCACGATTATCTTCATGCATCTTTGTGAGAATGTAATTTGTTGTTCCATTGACGATACCCATCAAGCGAGTGACAAAGTCACCGGCTAAAGAATCGCGAAGGGGACGAATAATTGGAATAGCACCTGCAACGGAGGCCTCGTAGTAAATATCTTCACCTTTTGCATAAGCTGCTGTAAATAGATCTGCGCCGTGGCTAGCAAGGAGTGCTTTATTCGCTGTAACAATAGATTTGCGATTGTTAATTGCAGTCATTGCAAGTTCGCGAGCAGGTTCAATTCCACCCATAACTTCAACGATCAAATCGATATCTGGATCATTCACAATCGAGAATGGATCTGTTGTGAAGAGAGCCGGGTTTAATCCTGGGTAATCTTTAATTGTGCGCACTGCAATGCGAGTGAGTTCAATCTTGACGCCAGCGCGAGTAGAGAGTTCAGCTGTATCTGAAAGGAGCAGGCGGGCTACTTGGCTTCCGACAACGCCGCAGCCGAGCATGCCAACGCGAACTGGTTTATCTGCGGGGCTCATAAACCTATTCTTTCACATCAAGTGAGAGCAGGTCTGCCTCATTTTCTCGGCGCACAATTACGCGGGCTTTTCCATCTTTTACTGCAACAACAGGTGGTCTTGGCACATGATTGTAATTACTAGCCATACTGCGACCATATGCACCTGTAGCTGGGGTTGCAATGAGATCACCAGGGGCAACATCTGATGGAAGTTGAATTTCATTAATAATGATGTCGCCTGTTTCGCAATGCTTTCCAACAAGACGAGTCAGCGCCAAAGGTGCAGTTGAATTGCGCTGTGCAATCACTGCTGTGTATTGCGCATCATAAAGAGCAGTACGTGCGTTATCGCTCATGCCGCCATCGACAGAGACGTACTTACGAATCTTTCCACCATCTACAACAACGTCTTTGACAGTTCCCACTTCATACAGAGTAAACATCGTAGGTCCCACAATATTGCGCCCTGGCTCCAGTGATACCAATGGGATTGCAAGGTTGTGCTGAGCACATGCCTTCTTCACCGCTGCATGTATCTGCGGCAAAACATCACTAGGTTCAACAGTGACATCACCATCGATATAGGCAATACCAAATCCACCACCAAGGTCTAGCTCCGGCAATTCACTCTTATAGGCATCGCGATACTTGGCCATAAATCCAATAAGGCGATCTGTGGCAATCTCATGCGCTTCAGAACCAAAGATCTGTGAACCAATATGGCAATGCACCCCAAGGAGTTCAAGTTCAGGATGTGTTGCAACAGATTCAACAGCAGCCCATGCTGCCCCTGATGCAATAGAGAAGCCAAACTTCACATCTTCATGTGCAGTGGAAATCTTCTCGTGAGTGTGGGCTTCAATGCCAGGGGTCAGACGAAGCATCACCGCTTGGCGCACTCCATGCTTTTTTGCAGCCGCTGCAACGCGTTCGATTTCAAAGAGTGAGTCCATCACGATGGTCTTAACTCCAACAGAGACTGCGCGATCAATTTCAGCTACAGATTTATTGTTGCCATGCACTTCAATCTTCTTTGGATCAATTCCACCGTTCAGCGCAACAGCGAGTTCTCCCCCTGTGCAGACATCGATACCGATTCCGATATCAGCAATCCATTGTGCAACAGCAGTACAGATAAAGGACTTTGCGGCGTAATAAATAGTGCCTGCATTCGGACCAAATTCAGAGTGCAATCCATTGTGCCAAGCAAGGGCACGTGAACGGTATGCATCTTCATCAAGGAAGAAGCTTGGAGTTCCAAAATCTTTTGCTAATTGAGCAGCAGGGATTCCAGCAAGGCTCAAGGTTCCGCCAGCAAGGGATGCATTCTTTGACCACATATTCATCGACATGCTTACATCCTCTCCGGCGCAGAGACACCTAATAGGTCGAGGCCGTTTGCAATCACTTGCATCGTTGCCGCAGATAGTGCTGCGCGTGCTGAGTGAATAGGTGCAATTGTTTCATCACCTAAAGGAAGAACTCGGCAATCTGCATAGAAGCCGTGATAGACCCCAGCAAGTTCTTCAAGATAGCGAGCAACGCGGTGCGGCTCGCGAAATTCTGCAGCACTTGCAACAACGCGTGGGTATTCAGCAAGGGCACCCAGTAATTCATTTTCGCGATCGTGAGAAAGTTGTGATGGATCAAATGCTGCAAGATCAGATTTGATTCCAAGCTCAGCGGTATTGCGCAAGACTCCAGCGATGCGGGCGTGCGCGTATTGCACGTAATACACAGGATTCTCATTTGTATTGCGGCGCAACACATCAATATCCATCACCATCGGTGTGTCCACGGGATAGCGAATAAGGGTGTAACGAGCAGCATCAACGCCCACCTTTTCAACCAGCTCTTCCAGAGTGATGATGGTTCCGGCGCGCTTTGAAAGTTTGAGCTCTTGCCCACCTTCCATAATCTTCACAAGCTGGCCAATCATGATCTCAACGTTGTAATTGGCATCATCTCCTGCGCACGCAGCCGTTGCTTTCAAGCGATGGATATAGCCATGGTGATCTGCACCGAGCATGTAGATGCAGATATCAAATCCTCGTTCGCGCTTATTGATGTAATAAGCAGTATCTGAAGCGAAGTATGTGAGATCGCCATCTTCTTTAAGAATCACACGATCTTTGTCATCACCAAAATCTGTTGTGCGAAGCCAGACTGCGCCATCTAATTCAAAGACATGTCCCTGCTTGCGTAATTTCTCAACGGCATGTTCAACAGCACCTGACTCATGGAGCGAGCGCTCTGAGAACCAGATATCGAATTTTGTATGGAAAGTTTCAAGAACTTTTTGCTGTTGTGAGAGCTGGACTTTATATGCCGCTTCACGGAACTCTTCACTTGTCGAAATTGCAGGATTTTCAGCCAGTACTTCCTTTGCCAAATCCGTAATGTAATCTCCTTGGTACCCATCTTCAGGGATTGGTTTTCCTTGAGCTGATGCTTGAACAGATTGGCCAAATAAATCCATCTGGCGACCACGGTCATTGATATAGAACTCGCGCGTTACCTGTGCGCCTGCAGCGCTTAAGACGCGACCGAGTGAATCACCGACTGCTGCCCAACGTGTGTGCCCCAAGTGCAAAGGCCCAGTTGGGTTGGCGCTAATAAATTCGAGGTTGATCTTTACGCCGGCGAGCGCAAGGCCACGACCGTATTCATATTTATTAGTAAGAATGGTGCGAACAAGTTCAGCTTGGCTGGCGCGGTCCAAAGTGATGTTGATAAAACCAGGTCCTGCGATATCTACTTTGGCGACTCCTGCGATGGAAGCGATTGCACCCTGCAGGATGGTCGCGATCTCGCGCGGATTCTTGCCGGCAGCCTTCGCTAGTTGCAGTGCGATGGAGGTGGCGTAATCGCCATGGTCTCGATTTTTAGGTCGCTCAAGAGTGATGCTCTCAGGTGCCGAGCCCTCTATGAGCCCCTGTGAAAATGCAGCCGCAACAGCAACCTGAATGTCGGCTGAGAGCTGGTCTGCAAGGCTGGGCATGGAGCAAGGTTACCCGTTCACGCTTAGGTGAGGTCGCCCATATAGCTGATAAGCGTTACCAAATCGTTAGCCCATATCCGTATCTTTTGCACTCAGCTGGCTTATACCTTTACCTCACCCGTCGCAGACCATAAACAGGAATGAAAAATCTTCTTTCTGGGTTTTCGACTTTTCGAAAGGTCACTACATACATGACAAAGCGTCGTAACGCAGTAGCAGCGGTCATTGCATCAGCTGCTCTTGCACTCACAGGCTTCGTTTCAGCATCATCAGCTTCAGCTGCTGGCGCACAGGTTGGCGTAATCCTTCCTGATGCTGCTTCATCAGCTCGCTGGGAAACTGCTGACCGCGTCTTCCTTGCTGCTGCATTTAAGAAGGCTGGCGTAACAGCTGACATTCAGAATGCAAATGGCGATAAGGCGAAGTTCGCAACAATCGCAGATCAGATGCTCGCTAAGGGCGTCAAGGTCTTGATCATGGCTGGACTTGATTCACCATCAACAGCTGCAATCCAAGCTAAGGCTGCAAAGTCTGGCGTTAAGACAATCGATTACGATCGTCTAACACTTGCAGGATCAGCTTCATATTACGTTTCATTCGATAACGTTGCAGTTGGAAAGCTTCAAGGACAAGGCATCAAGTCATGTCTCGATAAGGCTGGCAAGAAGTCAGCTTCAATCGTTTACTTGAACGGTTCACCAACAGATAACAACGCAACACTCTTCAAGCAGGGTTACGACTCTGTTCTTCGCCCAATGATCAAGTCAGGTGCTTACAAGCTCGTTGACGATCAGGCTGTTCCAGACTGGGACAACGCTAAGGGTGGAGTTATCTTCGAACAGCAGCTCACAAAGGCAGGCGGAAAGCTTGATGCAGTTGTATCAGCTAACGAAGGTCTTGGACTTGCAGCAGTTGCAGTTCTTAAGAAGAACGGTCTTAACGGCAAGGTATGCGTATCAGGTCAGGATGCAACAGCAGACGGACTTGCAGCAATCCTTACTGGTGACCTTTCAAACACTGTTTACAAGGGCATCAAGGCACAAGCTAACGCAACAGCAACACTTGCAGTTGCATTGGTAAAGGGCACAAAGGTCACAACAGCTAAGGGCAAGACAAACGATGGAAAGCGTGATGTTCCATCAGTTCTTCTTGTTCCAGTTGGAATCACAAAGGCTAACGTCAAGGTTGTCATCGCTGATGGCTTCCAGACACGTGCAGCTGTTTGTAAGATTGCAACAGAAGCAGTTTGTAAGGCAAACGGTATCTAATTCATTAGATTACCTAAGCTAATGCTTAAGAATCCGGTCCGAGGATTTCCTCGGGCCGGATTCGCATTAGTAGGATAAGAAAGTATCTTTCACCCGTATATCGAGAGGCGCTCATGAGCACACCGTTGCTATCGCTCAAGGGAATCAATAAATCCTTTGGTCCAGTCCATGTTTTAAAAGATGTTAACTTCAATGTCTACCCAGGACAGGTCACAGCACTTGTTGGCGATAACGGTGCAGGTAAATCAACTCTCATTAAATGTATTGCTGGTATCTACACGCCAGAAAGTGGCGAGTTCCTCTTTGAAGGAAAGAACGTCACCATCGATGGACCTAGAGCTGCTACTGCGCTCGGTATTGAAATCGTGTATCAAGATCTTGCTCTCTGCGACAACCTCGACATTGTTCACAATATGTTCCTTGGCAGAGAAGAGAAGAAGGGCATCACCCTTAACGAAACTTCGATGGAGTCACTTGCTCGAAAGACTCTCGATGGTCTCAATGTGCGAACAGTGAAGTCGATTCGCCAGACAGTTTCATCACTCTCTGGTGGTCAGCGACAGACAGTTGCAATCGCTCGAGCAGTTCTCTGGAATTCAAAGGTTGTTGTCCTAGATGAGCCAACGGCAGCACTCGGTGTTGCTCAAACAGAACAAGTTCTCAATCTTGTTCGCCGCCTTGCAGATAAGGGCCTTGCAGTTGTTCTGATTAGCCACAACCTCATTGATATCTTCCAAGTCGCAGATAACATCGCAGCCCTTTACCTTGGAAATATGGCGGCACAGGTTAAGAAATCAGATGTCACCACTAACCAGGTCATCGAACTGATTACGACTGGTAAATCTGAAGGAGTCACAAAGTAATGAGTACTCAGGCAACTTTAGAGAAGGAAACCCTCAAGGGAGCAACCTCTAACTACCTATCGCGCGTTAAATCAGGAGATATCGGTTCTCTACCTGCAGTCCTTGGATTGATCTCACTCATTGCAGTATTTGGTGCGATGTCTGAGTTCTTCCTCACCAACCGCAACTTTGCAAACCTACTCACCCAAGCAGCCCCAGTAATGGTTATTGCCATGGGTCTTGTCTTCGTTCTCCTTCTCGGTGAAATCGATCTTTCGGCTGGTTACGCATCAGGTGTGTGCGGCGCTGTTCTCGTTCTTCTTGTCACTAATGAAGGTTGGAGCTGGTACACAGCACTCGGAGCAAGTATTGCTGTCGGTGCACTTCTCGGAGTTCTTATCGGAACGCTCGTATCCAGGCTAGGTATTCCTTCATTCGTTGTCACACTCGCAGCATTCTTGGCATTCCAAGGCGTCCTTCTCTTGCTCGCAGGTGAAGGTGGAACCATTCCTATTGCAGATAAAACTATTTTGGCTGTTGAAAATAGCAACATGACACCGATGCAAGGGTGGATCCTCTGGGCAGTTTCATCTGCTGCTTATGTCTTGGGTGGACTCAGTCGCATCAACTCTCGCCGCAAGGCAGGTCTTGTCGTGGAACTGACACAACTTTGGGCGATGAAAACAATTGCCCTGTTGATCATCACAGGTGGTGCTGTCTATCAACTCAATCAAGAGCGTGGACTCTCTGCAACCAATAGCACTAAAGGTGTTCCTATCGTTGCACCACTAATTCTTGTCATCCTTATTGCTGGCACATTCTTGCTATCTAGGACAGCTTTTGGTCGCCACATCTATGCAGTCGGTGGAAATGCCGAAGCGGCGCGTCGCGCAGGTATCAATGTAAAGCGCGTTCGCACGATTGCATTCGTACTCTGCTCAGCACTTGCTGCAGTTGCTGGAATGCTCTTTGCATCTCGCATGAACTCGATTTCGCCATCTACCGGTGGATCTTCAACACTTCTCTATGCAGTGGGCGCTGCTGTCATCGGTGGAGTTTCACTCTTTGGCGGTAAGGGCCGCATGCGCGATGCAATCCTCGGAGGGCTTGTTGTGGCTGTCATTGATAACGGTATGGGACTTCTTGGATATGGTGCAGGAATTCAATACCTAGTAACCGGTGCTGTTCTCTTGGTCTCAGCTGGCGTTGATGCGATTTCTCGTCGTGGAGCGCTAACAAACTAAACAATAGGCACGGATTTGTTGCATCAGCCAAAGGCGCGTAACCTTTCGCATGCAACTCCAGCGGGAGTGGTGAAATGGCAGACACGCAAGTCTTAGGAACTTGTGCTCCGGCGTGCGGGTTCAAGTCCCGCCTCCCGCACCATCAACTGTTGATTTAATTGCCCCATGGCAAAGCAATCTCCAGCAAAGATAAAGAAGTTACGTGGCGAAGCCATGCGCGCTGCAGCCGCTCGTAAAGCTGCCCGAGTGGCATCTCAATGTGAAGTAACTCGGGGCGAAGTAGATCTAGATGCATATGCCAGCGTCGATGGGCCATGGCGCGAACTAGGCCTTGCTGCTCCTGCACGCAGAGCACTCATTGATGAGGGCTATTACAAGCTCAGTGACTTACGCAAGGTATCTCTAGATGCCATCAAGGATTTACATGGCATGGGCCCAAACGCCATTCGAATCCTCACAACAGCAATGAAAAAGGCCGATCTCTCCTTTAGAAAGTGATCTTGCAAGTAACTTGCAAAGAAGATTGATAGGCGATTTTTCATTTTAATTTCTTCCAGTTAATATCTCCCACGTTCACGAGTTCTACGTATTAGCCCCGGCTCAGTAGACGGCAACCCTCCACCGCGGTGGGGTGCTCCGGGTGACGAACAGGTCAGTTAGCTGGCAAGTGCGAATTTCAAAGCTGAATACATCGCTCTTGCTGATAACTGACACCTACTGCGATGGAGAAATACATGTCTAGCAATTGGTCCTTCGAGACTCTGCAAATTCATGCAGGGCAGACTGCAGATCCAACAACAGGTGCACGCGCACTTCCGTTGTATCAAACAACTGCTTATCAATTCCGCGATACAACTCACGCGGCAAATCTCTTTGGTCTTGCCGAACTAGGCAATATCTACACGCGCATTATGAACCCAACTCAGGATGCAGTTGAGCAACGTCTTGCTGCCCTTGAAGGTGGCGTTGCCGCACTCCTTCTTGCATCAGGCTCTGCTGCAACAACATTTGCAGTCATGAATGTTGCTGAAGCTGGCGATCATATTGTTTCAAGCCCAAGCCTCTATGGCGGCACATATAACTTGTTCCACTACACGCTACCTAAGTTTGGCATTGAAGTAACTTTCGTTGATGATCCTAATAACCCAGAATCATGGAAGAAAGCTGTAAAGCCAAATACCAAGGCATTCTTTGGTGAGACTATTGCAAATCCAAAGAATGAAATTTTGGATATTAAGGCAATCGCAGATGTTGCTCACTCAGTCGGCGTTCCACTTATTGTGGACAATACTGTTGCAACACCATACCTAATCAAGCCAATTGATTTCGGTGCAGATGTTGTTGTTCACTCAGCGACTAAGTTCCTCTCTGGCCATGGCAATGCTGTTGTTGGTGCAATCATCGATGCTGGAAAGTTCGACTACGCCCAGCACCAAGATCGCTTCCCAGGATTTAACAAGCCAGACCCTAGCTATCACGGTCTTGTCTTCTCACAGGCTCTCGGCGTTGGTTCAGCCTTCGGTGCAAACCTTTCTTACATCTTCAAGATTCGTTTGCAACTTCTCCGTGATATCGGAGCCGCGGTTTCACCATTTAACGCATGGTTACTTGCACAAGGTCTTGAGACTCTCTCACTTCGCATGGATCGCCATATTGAAAATGCCAAGGCAGTTGCAACATGGTTAGAGGCACATCCAGATGTTGAAAAGGTCAACTACGCAGCACTTAAGTCATCCCCATGGAACGCACTTGCTGCCAAGTACGCACCTAAGGGACCAGGCGCTGTTCTCTCCTTTGAACTCAAGGGTGGGGTTGAAGCTGGAAAGAAGTTTGTTGAATCACTCAAACTCTTTAGCCACGTTGCAAATATTGGTGATGTTCGATCACTGGTAATTCACCCAGCAACAACAACACACTCACAGCTATCACCAGCTGAGCAACTTGAAGCTGGTGTTACACCTGGTCTCGTTCGTTTGAGTCTTGGATTAGAAAACATCCAAGATATCAAGGCTGACCTTGAAGATGGATTTACAGCAGCTCGAGGTTAATTAATAAAGCTATAGATCAACAGAAGGCCGCCACATGCAATCACCATTGCTGTGGCGGCTTTTGTATTTAGCCATTTCTTTCCAGCGCTGATGAATGTTAAACCGAGCAGAATTACTCCAGGGATTATAAGAATAAGGCTGTGATTGAGTACATCGCTCTTACCTGTCTGATATCTCAAATTGATCAGACCTACTGCAAGAAGTAGGTAGCCGCCCATACGAAAGTTATTGATTCGCTGCATATTCATAAGATGAGGATAAAGCAGAAGGGCGCCGGTTTCCCGACGCCCTTCCCTAATTAATTAAGTTAATTAGTGATCTGCTGCCATGCCTTCAGCGTGTGACTTCATGCGAGCGATCTTCAAGATTGTTAGACCGAATACACACTTAGCAAGTACGTCTGCGATTGTGTAACCGACCTGTACACCTACGAATGATGACGCTGTTGGATCGCCGTTCATTCCAAGGATGTATGAGATTGGGTATACGCCCCATGTAGCAATGAGAAGAAGACGCAAGCGTCCGATTGTCTCTGCTACACCAGCTGGCTGGCGCTCCAATGACTTTCCAAGCTCTACGAATAGTACGTAGAGGATGTAAAGGAATGGGATTGTTGAAAGAACACCGTAAAGGATTGCTGTGTTCTTGTCAGATGTAATTTCACCTGGGTAACCAAGAGCGATCATTGCAGCTGATGCTGGAACGAGACGCATGATAAGTGACTTTGAAACTTCTTTAGCAAGTGCAAGTACTGCAATAACTTCTACGAGTAGAAGTGGAACAGTAAGAAGCCAGTCAACATAGCGGTATGCCTCGTTGAATGCGCCTTGCTCGCCTGAAACGTTTACGACCATACCTTCTGATGCTTCGTCGAATGAGTTGAAGATTCGGAAGTAGTGGTAGCCAGCAATGAATGTAACCATTGATGACATAACTAGAGCATTGCGGTACTTAGGAAGCACGCGGGACTGTGATACCAAGGTATAGACAGTGCATGCGAGCATTGAAATCAAACCGAATGAAAATACGTTATAAACGAGGTTCCATTGGTTGCTGTCGAGTGTTACTGACATGTAGTAAGCCTCCATGAGTGCTGTTTCACTACAGACCATTCGGTCCATACGGTCTGCAATCCATGAGGACCTCGAGGAGCCTCAGTGAGTACCGACAAATGAAATTGTGGACTATCTGCAAGCAAATTGCAGTTAAAAATGTGAAAATTCTGTGACTATTTTTCCCAGATTGAGCGTGGGCCAGAGGCAAAATCGGACTTTTCACCCAGAGATGTAGCCTTACCGGATGCTCACCCAACTCAAGGACCTGAAGGCCCATCACGGCTTTACCGGCCTTGCGATCTCGCGCTTTATCTCCAATGTGGGCAATGGAGTCTCACCGATTGCCCTGGCCTATGGCGTCTTAAGCCTTCCTGGGTCGACAGGTAAAGATCTCTCCATCGTGATGGCAGCTCGCTTTGTGCCACTGCTTGCCTTCATGCTCTTTGGAGGAGTCCTTGCAGATCGATTCCAACGTAATCGACTTGTTGGTGGAAGTGACATGATCGGAAGTTTCCTTGCTGCAGTAAGTGCAATCTCCCTCATCGCAGGTTTTTCAAGCACATGGTTGTTAGCTCTTATGGGTGCGCTCTTTGGAATTCTCAATGCCATTTGGTGGCCAGCTATGTCAGGTGTTCTTCCAGAGATTTTGCCTAAAGAAAAATTGCAAGAGGGAAATGCAGTCATTGGATTGCTTACCAACTTCGGATACATCGTTGGAACTCTCGGTGGTGGAATTCTCGTCTCAACAGTGGGCGCAGGATGGGGACTTTTAGTAGATGCCATCAGCTTCTTTATCGCTGGAGTTATTGTCTGGTACTTGCCGATTATCGGAAAAATCAAAGATAAGAGCCCAGGCATCATTCATGATTTAGCGGTTGGCTGGAAAGAGTTCATTTCTCGCAGCTGGGTTATTGCGATGGTTGTTGCATTCGCACTCATCAATATGGCTTTTGAATCAATGCTTTCAGTTCTAGGTCCATTGAACTTTAGTGATCCTATTTCTGGACCTAAGCAGTGGTCTTATAACTTGGCAGGGCTCTCTGTTGGAATGCTCATCGGTGGAATATGGGTGCTCAAGGTAAAGATTGGCCGGCCACTCTTTCTGGCCATGATTCTCATTTCACTCTCTGCTGTGTGGGACTTTGCGCTGGCCTTTGATGTGCCGATGTTCTTCTCAGTGATTTCAGCTGTCATATCAGGGATAAGCCTTGAAGTCTTTATGGTCACTTGGAATACCTCGCTCCAAAGCCATGTTCCTGAAGAGTCATATTCACGGGTGAGTTCTTATGACACTTTGGGTTCATTCGGCATCGCACCTCTTGGAATAGTTATCGCTGGCCCATTAGCGATGCATTTTGGAGTCAATACGATTCTTATTGTGACGGGTATAACCACCCTCATCGCAGCAGTGGCATCACTACTTGTGCCCTCTGTTCGAAACCTTCGAAACGATTAGGCTAATCAAGTGAGTACAGAGCCAATCCAGAGCCCTCCCAAATTGCGAGGTTGGTTCCATTTAGCTGCGACTCCCCTTGTCATCATCGCATCGCTTGTTCTCTTCATCTTGAGTGGTGAATCATTGAAGTGGGCAGTTGCTCTCTATTCCATCACCGCAATTATGCTCTTTAGCGTCTCTGCCATTTATCACCGTGTTCCTTGGATTCCTCGCAAGAAGAAGATCTGGAGACGTTGGGATCATGCAAATATTAATTTACTGATTGCAGGTTCATACACACCATTTGCTGTTGCGCTTCTCGATGATCGAGATCGCAATGTCCTGCTTGCAATTGTTTGGACGGGAGCACTTCTCGGTGTTGCCCTTCGTGTCTTCTGGGTAAACGCTCCCCGTTTTCTCTATGTTGCCAACTACCTTCTTCTTGGTTGGGTGGCAATCATCTACACACCTCAGCTCTATAAAGAGGGTGGTCTATGGGTGATACTGCCAATCATCATCGGCGGACTTCTCTACTCAATCGGCGCTATCTTCTATGCGCTCAAGCGGCCAGGGCGCAATGCAAAGTACTTCGGATTCCACGAGCTCTTTCACATCTTCGTGCTTGCGGCCTGGATTTCTCAGTATTTAGCAGTCTCATTCGCCATTTACCGAAAGTAGCTTGATGCCCTAATCTTGGGCTCTCATAGTGCATCCCCCCGAGTAATTGATTGAGAGATTGACGATGGCAGAGAAGAACTTCCGCAACTGGGTAGGTTTTCGCGAGGAAGCAGATCGCGCACCTGTTGCCAATCCTGTCGATCGCATCCGTGAACTGGAATCACAGCTTGCTGATCTCAAATCTCGTCGTGATATCACCGGACTAAGCCGAGAAGAATTTGAAATTCTCGCCACTGAAACTGCAATGGCGATGATTAAGTCAGCACAAGCACGTGAAGCGAAGGCAACCGCTGCTGCCGATCGTGTGATCAATGAAACAAATCGAACTGCAAAAGACACCCTTGAAGGTGCTGAAAATAAGGCGCGCAGCATTTTGGCTGGCGCAGAATCTCGTGGACGTAAATACATTTCAACTGCTGAAGCTGAAGCCTCAGAGATTGTGCGTGATGCCGGACGAGAAGCAACTGCTGTTGCTAATGCAAAAATTGCTGAAGCAGATTCGGCAGTAGATGCAAAGCGTCGCGATGCTGCGGCTCTGACAACAGCTGCTCGCCGCGAAGCAGAGCGCGTGATCTCAGAAGCTGCTGACAATGTAGTCGAATACCGCACCTGGCTTTCAGACATCATCGCTGAATCAGAGCGCCTCTACCGTTCACAGGCAACCGCGCTCTCAGCTGCTGAATCAGCAATTGCAGCTTCCCGCGAAAAACTTGATTCAGCATTTGCCCGCCTGACAAAGATGCAGCAAGTTGTTGATAATTCACTCAATGAAGATGGAACTGTCAAGAAGTCTGCGCCAATTCGCGTTGAAAGCAAGCGCACACGTGCTGCAATCGCTGCACCTAAAAAGACATCAAAGGCTCCAGCTAAGAAAATAGCTCCTAAGAAAAAACCAGCAAAGCGTAAGTAACTTCCATGGCTGCCAGTCGCGGTATCCAATACATCCCTGCAATCGATGGGCTGCGTGCTGTCGCTGTAATCGCAGTCATGTTCTATCACCTTGGCTTTACATGGATTCCAGGTGGCTTTCTCGGCGTTGATCTCTTCTTTGTGATCTCCGGTTATGTCATCACTCGCCTACTTCTTGATTCAATTGAACAGAGCGGTGGCCTAGATCTGCGAGGGTTCTATATCGCTCGTGCGCGTCGCCTCTTGCCGGCGCTTGTCTTCATGTTGGTCTCCACAACAATCGCAATCGGGATTTGGGCTCCAGATGCAATTAAACGTCTGCTGATTGATACTCCCTTTTCATTAACCGGCACGATGAATTGGTGGCTTGTAGCTCGTCATCAGGATTACTTTGAAAGTATCGGGCGGCCACCTCTTCTTCAGCACACCTGGTCTCTGGCAGTTGAAGCTCAGTTCTATCTTGTATGGCCTTTGATTCTCTACTTTATTCTTAAGCAATTCGGTAAGAAACATATCCCTCTTGCATCTCTTGCCATTGCAGCAGCCTCAGGAATAACTCTGCTTCTTGTATCTTTCTCACTCGATGCATCAAATGCCTCAAAGGTTAGCCACGTCTACTTCGGAACAGACACACATAGCATCGGACTCTTCTTAGGTGCAGCGCTAGCTGTGAGTTGGATTCCACAGAACTTCACTAAAACAGTTTCAAGGAAAGCACAAGACTTTATTGATGGTGTTGGTTTCCTTGGCTTTATTGGAATCCTTGCAGCATTTCTACTGATTGATGAGAATCAACCAACCCTCTACAAAATTGCATTTCCGCTTGCTGGACTGTGTGGAGCTGCAATCATCATGTCAGTAGTTCATCCTGCTTCGCGCTTTGCACCTGTTCTCCAAAACCCAGTGTTTCTCTGGATTGGTGAACGTTCATATGCCATCTATTTGTGGCATTGGGTTATCTTTCAAGTTACTCGTCCGAGTGTTGATCTCGCAGGTAAAGAGTGGGCTCTTTATTCTCTGCGCATTCTTATCGTCTTAGCTCTGAGCGATATCTCCTTGCGCTATGTGGAGCTTCCGATACGACGTGGGGTCATTCAATATTGGTGGAAGGGATTGAAATATCGGACTAAGAAAGAACGTTCTCAGCAGACTCGCACATTCTCCATCATTACCGTGATTGTTCTACTTCTAGCATCCGTTGTGAGCGTACGCGCCATTGGAATTGCTAACGATCAAAGACAGAGGCTTGAAGATTCACTCACAGCAACACCCACTGCCAACACTGAGGTTGTGAAAGATGGCTTATGGGTAACGGGAGACTCAGTCATCCTTGGAATTCGTTCGAAATTGGGAGAATCTCATCCAATCTCAATCATGAATGCACGCATTGGAAGACAAGCACCTGAGCTGCTTTCAGTCATGTTGCAGGATAAAATGGAAGCAGCCAATGTTCCAGTTATCTTTAACTTAGGAAATAACAATGCTCTAACCCGCGAGCAGACTGTGGCAATCTTTGAAGCGGTAAAGGATCAACCTCGAATAATCGTTGTTAACACAGCAGTTCCGCGCCCATGGCGTGAAGGAAATAACTCCCTAATTGCTGAGGTTGCTTCCAAATACGCTAACGTCATCATTGTTGACTGGAACGCGATTTCAGAAGGTCGCCCTGAATACTTCGCACCAGATGGTGTGCACTTAGTTCCCACTGGGGTTGATGTCTACGTCGCAGAAATACTTAAGCATCTAGATTAAAAGAAAAACCCCGCCCACTTTATGGACGGGGTTTTCTTCTTAACTATTTATTCGAACTGGCCAGCGAATCCGAAGGCCTTCGCAACACCGAGTGATCCATCAGCATAAACTGCGCTAACTCGGAATGATGTTGAGCCATCTTCAGACTTCTTTGCAAACTCAGCCGCATATGTTGTTCCTGAAACTTCAGATACAACGCTCCATGCGCCTTGGTTTGAGCGAGTCTCTACTTTGTAACCTGTTACATCTCCGGCTGGTGCCTTCCATGTAATGACCATGACGGCCTTTGAGCTATCTTTCCAATTTCCGATAAAGCGAGTTGGTGCTTCGCCTGTTGTTGCAGCATCTGTAGCAGCTGGAGTTTCGGCTGCTGCTTCCTCAGTCGCTGTTGGTTCTGCTGATTCTGACATCGTTGGTTCTGCAGCAGGTGTTGAATCATCGTTATCTTTACTTGAGTTAGAGATAACAATTGCACCGAGAAGTACTACACCGACAAGAACTGCAAGAAGTGTCTTGCTTGATGATCCTTGACGTGGCGCAGCAGATGGCGCTGACTTAGCCGCTGGCTTTGAAGCCGCAGGCGTTGTCGAGACATTTACGCGCGCAGAACCAGTTGCTGGAACTGGTGGGACAACAAACGTAGAAGATGCAGACTTCTTAGCAGGTGACTTCTTAACAGCCTTCTTAGGTGCCGCCTTCTTCGTCGTCTTCTTCTTCGCTACAACCTTCTTTGCAGTGGTCTTCTTCGCTGCAGTTTTCTTCACAACCTTCTTGGTTGTCTTCTTCTTAGCTACAGACT
This sequence comes from Candidatus Planktophila dulcis, assembly GCF_002288225.1. Classification (NCBI taxonomy): domain Bacteria; kingdom Bacillati; phylum Actinomycetota; class Actinomycetes; order Candidatus Nanopelagicales; family Candidatus Nanopelagicaceae; genus Candidatus Planktophila; species Candidatus Planktophila dulcis. The sequence continues at coordinate 217,883 of NZ_CP016777.1, read as the reverse complement.
TCTTAGCGATCGTCTTCTTCGCAGGAGACTTCTTCGCGGTTGACTTCTTAGCGGCCTTCTTAGGTGCAGCTTTCTTAGCTGCTGTCTTCTTCTTTACTGCCACGGTATATCTCCTTGAGTTGAGTGACGCCTGAAATGCTTGTGCGGGTCGAACGATGGAATATAGGTGAAAGTTTAACCTAGGGTTTTGAGCAAAGTGATCACATGAGGAGCTATTGCACGGAGTGATTTCCCTCGATGGCTAATCGCATCCTTGTCTTCCGCGCTCATTTGCGCGCTGGAGAGCTCTAATCCATCGGGGCGGAAGATTGGGTCATAGCCAAAACCATGCTCTCCTATTGGAGCCCGAAGAATCCATCCATCGAAGTGGGCCTCTTCGCAATGGCTTCTGCCATCTGGTAAGTACAGAGCTGCAACACAGGTGAAGTGAGCACTTCTCTTTTCATCTGGAATATCACTGAGTTGCTGGAGAACTTTTGCAGTGTTAGCCGCATCATCTCCGTGGCTACCTGCCCACCGAGCAGAAAAGATCCCTGGGTCGCCCTTGAGGGCATCAACACAGAGTCCACTGTCATCTGCAATGGCAGGGATTCCTACGGCCAATGACATTTCACGAGCTTTCTTAAGTGCATTCTCTTCAAAGGTTGCGCCATCTTCAACAACATCATGCAGATCTGGGAATTGATCTAAGCCAACTAGATCAATCTCTCCAGGTGCTACGGCATCAAGAATGCGACGGAACTCTTCGATCTTTCCTTTATTGCGTGTTGCAAGTAAGAGCTTATGAGACATTTACTTTGCGAGAGCTTGCTTCTGAAGATTAGTCAAAGTTGCACATCCAGCAACAGCAAGGTCAAGCAGTGAATCAAGGAGCGCGCGATCAAATGGTGCACCTTCTGCAGTTCCTTGGACTTCAATGAAGCGACCATCCCCTGAACAAACAACATTCATATCAGTTTCGGCGCGAACATCTTCTTCATAGCAAAGATCAAGCATTGGCACTCCATCAATGATTCCAACGCTAATTGCTGCAACTGAATCTGCCAGTGGCTTAGCGTTTGCCTTAATGTGTCCTTGCTTCTGTGCCCATGAAATTGCATCTGCGAGAGCAACATATGCACCTGTGATTGCTGCTGTTCGAGTTCCACCATCGGCTTGGAGAACATCACAGTCAATAACGATTGTGTTTTCCCCAAGTTCTTTCATATCAACAATGCCGCGTAGGGAGCGTCCAACAAGACGTGAAATCTCTTGAGTTCGTCCACCAAGTTTTCCCTTGACGCTCTCACGATCAGAGCGAGTATGTGTTGCACGTGGCAACATTGCATATTCAGATGTGACCCATCCGGTGCCAGAATCCTTTAACCAACGTGGGACGCCTGGGGTAAATGATGCAACACAGAGAACACGAGTCTTACCAAATTCGACAAGCACTGAACCTTCGGCATGATCAAGCCATCCACGAGTTATTTTGATATCGCGAAGTTGATCTACTGTGCGTCCATCGTTGCGTGCCATCTCTTGCCCCATTTTCTTAACGTATTTTGATTAGAGAACTTGGTGTTGCACAGAACCCACTTCAGGCCCCAAGAATCGTCGTGCCAATACTTCAAATGCTTTTGAATCACCTGTCGAAAGGAATTTATGTGAAGCAGGTGTGCTGGAAGGCCCGCGGAGTAAGGAATTTTCAACGAGCACTCGGTAAAGGTCTTTTGCAGTCTCTTCTGCGCTAGAGACGAGTGAGACATCGTTACCCATCACATATGAAATAACACCAGTAAGTAGTGGATAGTGGGTGCAGCCAAGAACCAGCGTATCCACTTCAGCATCAATCATCGGTTGCAAATACTCGCGAGCAACTTTTGTGATTGCATCCCCCGACGTTTCACCACGTTCAACATATTCAACGAATAATGGGCAAGCAATAGATGAAATCTTTAATTGTGGAGCTGCAGCAAAGGCATCAAGATAGGCCTTGGAATCAATGGTTGCTCTTGTACCAATCACGCCTACCTTGCCGGTACGGGTTGCAGCAACTGCACGTCGCACAGCAGGTTGAATTACTTCAATCACGGGGACTGAATAACGCTCACGTGCATCTCTTAACATCGCAGCACTTGCTGTGTTGCACGCGATCACAAGTGCTTTCACACCTTGATCAACAAGGAAATCGAGAGTTTCGAGTGAGAAGTCGCGAACTTCAGCAAGTGAGCGAGGACCATATGGACCACGAGCTGTGTCGCCGATATAGAGAGTTGATTCATTTGGAAGTTGATCAAGGATCGCGCGAGCAACAGTTAATCCACCAACGCCAGAATCGAAGATACCGATTGGCGCGTTACTCATGGCGCAAGTCTAACGGTGAGAAGGCTTTAAGCCCAAAGAGTGCCGTCGAGCCCTTCGGTTGCTTCAGCAATCTGTGAGCCATAGATGCCCGTAGATAAGTATTTCCAGCCCGCATCGCAGACAATAAATGCAATATCTGCATCACGGCCATCGCGGAGAGCTTCATTACCCATTGCAATAGCTGCGTGAAGAATTGCACCTGTTGAAATTCCAGCAAATATCCCCTCTACTTCAAGAAGCTCACGTACTCGCTTTACAGAATCTTCAGCGCCCACAGAGAAACGACGAGTTAAGACTGTTGCATCATAAAGTTCTGGAACAAAACCTTCATCGATATTGCGTAATCCATAGACAAGTTCGCCATAGCGAGGCTCTGCAGCAATAATCTGAATATCAGGATTTTGCTCTCGTAGGTAACGACCTGCGCCCATCAATGTTCCAGTAGTTCCAAGACCTGCAACAAAGTGTGTGATTGTCGGAAGATCTGCAAAGATCTCAGGACCTGTGTTCTTGTAATGAGCCTCTGTATTAGCCGGATTGCCATATTGATAAAGAAAAACGTAATCTGGATTCTTTGCAGCTATTTCTTTAGCAACGCGCACGGCTTCATTGGAACCACCTGCAGCAGGTGAAGAAATTATCTCTGCTCCCCACATCTCAAGAAGTTGGCGGCGTTCAGGACTTGTATTCTCTGGCATCACGCAGATGAGTTTGTATCCGCGTACCTTTGACGCCATCGCAAGTGAAATTCCAGTGTTTCCACTTGTAGGTTCAAGAATTGTTGAACCTGGTTTCAAAAGACCATCACGCTCTGCAGCCTCAATCATGGAGATAGCTGTGCGATCTTTAATAGAACCTGTTGGATTGCGATCTTCCATCTTTGCCCACAAACGAACATTCGGAGCAGGAGAAAGACGAGGTAGACCGATAAGTGGTGTATTACCTACAGATGATTCGAGCGAGTCGTAACGTGCCAAAGTTAGCCGCCAGCGACAGCAGGCAAAATTGTTATTGAATCGCCATCTTTGAGTTGTGCCTCAAGTCCACCAAGGAATCGAACATCTTCATCGTTGACATAAACATTGATGAAACGACGTAGTGCACCATTTTCAAGAAGGCGCTCACCAAGACCGGCATAGTTAGCATCGAGATCTGTAATGACTGCAGAAAGGGTTGCACCTGCTGCTTCAACTGATTTCTGGTCCTTTGTGTATGGGCGCAGAATTGTTGGGATACGAACTTCGATTGACATGGCTCAATTATGTCGAAAAAACGCCCTGAACTCTAATCGAAGTCTTTAACCAGAAATTGTGACGGGCTCTTCGGTCACGACTCCATCAACGATGCGGAAGGAGCGGAACTCTGTTGCAGGTGCAATCTCTTTGCGTGTAGAGACTAAGACATAGTGTGCGCCAGGTTCGCCTGCGTAGGCGATATCTGTGCGAGAGGGATATGCCTCAGTTTCGGTATGAGAGTGATAGATCACGACAATCTCTTCATCGTTATCGTCTGCCTCTCGATAGAGAGCGAGGAGATCCTTGGGATCAAATTCATAAAAAGTTGGTGAGTGCGCTGCATTGATCATTGGTTTATGGCGAAGAGCTTTGCCCGAACCTGCTGGGCCAAGGATTACTCCACAGCACTCATCGGGGTATTCAACGCGTGATTGCTCGAGTATCGCATCAACGAATGCTTGTGAAATCTCGAGTGTCATAGCGCAATCTTACACAGAGATTACTTACGAACTACCGAGCTGAGATTCTTCATCTTCATCTGCATCATCAATCAGTGCAGAAAGCAGAGTCTCTTGAAGCCAGCCAAGCCAGGTATAAACAGCGTAAACCCCACGCAAAGGATCATCGGGAGATAAGAGCTCAAGCTCTTCATGCGAATTGTTCTCAACTTTCAATCTCACTCCAAGGGCTAAACGAATATCGTTAATTCCACCTAGCCATGCATTTGCATTGTCATGATCTAAATCGATAGTCCCATCATCGGAAGACTTCAGATGAATACGCATAGAGATTGCATGTGCTTGCTTCTTTTGGCGCAGTGTTGACTCTGTATATCTGCGAAATTCCGAAGCATCAACCTCATCGGCATATGCATTTGGGAGAAGCCGATGTAGAACTTCATCTTCAGGTGGAGAATCATGAGAGGTGATTCCAACCATCGCAGCAAGTGGATCTTCATGTCCATGGTCTTGGCGTTCAGCTAGCAACTCGATGATCTGCTCGCAGAGATTTAGAAGTACCTCTTTCTCACTATCGGCAAAGGTAGCCACATAAGAGTGGTCACCATGGCGACTAAAACCTTCAGTAGCTGTCATAACTGATCACCGCGTTGAATTGTTGCCCACAGTCCATATTCATGAAGCCGAGCCACATCATGTTCCATCTCTTCTCTACTGCCTGTTGAGACGATTGCTTTGCCCTCGTTATGCACTTGCAGCATCAACTCTGTTGCGCGTGCTTTGGAATACCCAAAGAGTTCCATAAAGACATAGACAACATAGGTCTGCAGATTTACTGGGTCATCCCAGACGACTGTGACCCAGGGTGTATCGCTAGAAAAGATTGCACGAATCTCTTCTTCAATCTTATCTGCGGTCTTGACCATCATCGGATAATGATATTAAAGATAGGGCTTAAGACAGCACTCCATAGTGAATCTGCAGCGACTGAGATGCGGAAGGAACTTACGCCTCGTGTTTGACCAGAAAGGTTGAGTGAGAAGTTTCCTTGAGCATCGGTTAGAACCGCTACATCCAGTGGTTTCCACTCTTTTCCAACCAGCTTTTCAAGTTGAACTGATGCTCCTGCAATCCGAGGTCGAATATTTCCTGTGATTACCTTGGCCACAGAAGACTTCGCAGTTCCCGGTGCGCTGATAACAAGAAGTCGATTAACCACGATTGGGAACTCAGAGCTTGCACCTTCGGTGCGCTCCCATGTCGAATCTGAATAGACGCGCACGGCTGTTGATTTTCCAACTAATACAGCTTTTTCAATTTTTCCATCAATGCCAGTTGTGACAGTGGCTAAAGTGCGCCAATTAGTATCTCCAGCAGATTTTCCTTCGATCCGTACTGGTACTCCGGCCACTGGGGATTTATCTTTAATAGTAAATGTTGCAGTCACCGTGATTGGATTTCCGTAGTCAATCGTTGAATTATCGATAGCAGCTGTTACGGCTACTTGATCTGGCGCTATCTCTTTGGCAACTTGGCGAATTGATTCCATCGCAAGTGGTTCTTCCATTCCAAAAGTCCACGCAGTAATTCCACCAATACGATATTTAGTAACAAGTGCTGCCCGTAGCGCCCAGCCACGCGCATCCTGATACCAAGCGGTGCGAGATGCCGTGCATGAGGTTGCTAAACCAGTTGCAGTAGTTCCGTTGTAAACCTTCTGATACGAGAAAGTCATCTCACCAAATTTCTCGTCATACCTTGGGACGGTTCCATAAGTTGCAGCAAGTGCAACTGCATCACGCATTACAAACGTTGCTGCCTTGGCACCGGGCTTGACTGAATTCACAACATTTGCTGGGCAAACGCCGGTGACGGCAGTTACCCAATCTCGTCCATAACCAGGCACGCCAACAAAAACTTTGGATGCAGGCATGACTGAGACTGCATACTGAACCGTTCTCTCTGCCCATGTGATTGGTCCCATTGGACCAACCTTTGAAACCGAATAGTCATACGTCATGATTCGCAACTTATCGATTGATGATGCAATCGCTGCCCACGCATAGACGAAATAGCCCTTCTGCGCCTCATTTGGATTAAGCACATACGGGGTAGACACCGACAGGAGCTTCTTCTCTGCGCGTAAGGCAATACTTAACTCCTTGATGAATGCGACCCAGGATGGTGCCGTGCTTGTCCAAGTTGAGTTTCCATCAACAAAGGCAAACCCTTCAAAATCGATATCGATACCGTCGTAATTGTTGGCTCGCACTAAATTCATAATTGCTGAAACGACTTGAGTACGAGATGCTGGATTCTTCAGCAAACCCGCTAGAACTAATTTGTCCGTCCCATCAGTAATTGTGGGGATGATAGATAATCCTGCATTGCGCATCGCAGTAAGAGGTTCAGAGATTGGAACACTGGGGTTAGCTGGCGCATAGAGATCGGTGACAACAGCAGCTTTTGCTTTGCCATCAAATTTGAGTGTGTACCAAAATGGCATCACCTCTTTGATGAGATCGATGTTATTGAGAACATCAGGTAATGCAGTCTTCATTGAGTAATACGGAACCCAGCCAGTCATAATTTTGCGGGGAGGGTTATCTGCTGTGCTGATTGGAGTAGATATCAGGGACAAGAAGAGCGTTGCAACTGCAACAACAATGAACTTTCTCTGGGTCTTAACCATTGCGACGAAGCCTTGATGAAATGAACTTCCCATACTCGCGATCTGCAGCCCACAAATGTGTCCCAATACAGAGCAGTGAAAGCGCTTTAACGATCAATTGAAGATCATTAAAAAGAAAGATGACGCTTAAGAAGATTCCAGTAAGCGCAGAAGTTCCCATCGCCAGACGTCGGAAAATGAGAAATGGGATACCAGTGCTGATGGCGCGGATTCTTGGCAGCGTTAAGAGGAGAGCAAATGGACCAGAGAAGAGAATGTTGCCAATCATGAGAGAGACAATGAGGGCAAGAGACTCCATCGCGTTCCTCTCAAATATTGCTAGATGGCCACCACTAGTTATCTAGCGGTTTCCAGGTGAGATCAGTCGTTGCAAAGAGTGCCATATCAATCTGCCGTCCATCATCACGTGTGACCTTGTTGCGCAATATTCCTTCCTTTTGATACCCCGCACTTGTGAGAAGTTTCTGTGAAGCCGTGTTGTCGACATCTGCAAGGCCATCAATGCGTCGAAATCCAAGAGTCTTGAAACCGTAATCAGTAATCATCTTTGCCGCGATTGTGCCGATACCTTTGCCGCGCATCGACTTCTCTAGCCAGTAACCAATTTCAGCAGTGTGATTCTTGATGTTAATGGTGTGTAGAGAGATGACTCCAGCAAATTTCACATCATCGCCGTTGCCATAATCAATGACAAAGCGAAATTCTCGACGTTCGGCAAAGCTAAATGGGTCAGATCGCACAAAATCAATTGCATGGTCGATTGTGTACGCTGCAGGAACCGTGGTGAATGCAGGGATGAGCGGATCTTGGCAGGCGTTAAATACTGAGTCGATATCTTTTTCTTCACTTGGGCGAAGTGTCACAAGTCCATATTGCAGAGTAGGAATCTCTGTCGGCCACCAAATCATGTGAGGTTAGCCAACGAGTTCGGAATCATGCGCGCGTGATTGGTCATGCGTGCAGCTCAAGTTTGAAGATAGCAATGCACATGAATCACAGAGAAGGATTAGTTGGTGACATGAAGCGGTATTGCAATTACGGAAATCCCTCGTTGGTGCACTGCACTTATCGCATTCACCGATGACCTTTGCCTTATCGCTGAAATCCATCGCCATGCGATCATCAAAGATATAGAGGGAACCTTCCCAATTTGCTTCATCGCCAAAGCGTTCTCCATATTTCACAATGCCACCATCGATTTGATAGACCTCGTTAAATCCACGCTTTTTCATGACAGCAGATAAAATCTCACAGCGGATACCGCCAGTGCAGTATGTAACGACGGGTTTATCTTTAATGTGGTCGTACTTGCCACTCTCAATTTCACGGATGAAATCACGCGATGAATCAACGTCAGGAACAATTGCGTTCTTAAACTTCCCGATTTTCGCCTCGTAAGCATTGCGGCCATCAAAGAAGACAACTTCATCTCCGCGCTCTTTCACGAGCTCTTCAACCTGTTCTGGTCGAAGATGCACACCGCCACCAATAACCCCATTTTCATCGACTTCAATTTCACCTGGACTTCCAAAAGCAACAAGTTCGTCCTTGACGACAACACGAAGTCGAGGGAATTCATTACCCGTTCCATCTGACCATTTAAATGTAATCTTCTTAAAGCCTGCATAGCGGCGTGTTTCGCGCACATACCTCTTCACATCGGCCATCTCCCCGCCCACAGTTCCGTTTATCCCGTGTTTGGAAATCAGGATGCGTCCCTTGAGATTCAGGGATTGGCAGAGATTTTGCTGCCAGAGCAGCACAGCGTCAGGATCGGTGATTGGGGTAAAGATGTAGTACAGAATCACCTTATTTAACTTGGGCGCGTGCTTGTTCACGCCTTCATTCTACTCAGCCTTTCCGCTACGTAGAATTCCCCAATCAATCAAGCGCGCTCACTAGAGATTTCCCTACAAGTTGCGACTAGTTGAAAGTTCAACTAGATTTCAGCTAAGTGAAAAAGGAGTCATAAGTGCCAGCAGTAACAGTCAGTGACATCACCATCCTTGCGCGCATTAGCGATGCAACAACGCTACGCGCGCGACGCGTAAAGAGCATCACAACTGCTCCGCAAGGTTTTGAAGGTGAAGGCTTTCCAGTTCGTCGCGCATTTGCTGGTGTTGATTTAGCAGAACTTGATCCATTCATTCACTTAGATCAAATGGGTGAAGTGGAATACGCACCAGGTGAACCAAAGGGAACTCCTTGGCACCCACATCGCGGTTTTGAAACAGTTACATACATTATTGATGGCATCTTCGATCACAAAGATTCCAATGGTGGCGGCGGAACAATCACTGATGGTGATACTCAGTGGATGACAGCCGGTGGTGGAATTCTTCACATCGAAACTCCCCCAGAACATCTTGTGATGTCTGGTGGCTTATTTCACGGATTCCAACTATGGGTAAATCTTCCCGCAAGTAAGAAGTGGTCACCTCCTGCCTATCAGGATGTTCGCGCAAACGATGTTGCGCTACTTTCTTCCACTGATGGTGGATCACTCATCCGCATCATCGCTGGTGAACTAGATGGACATGTTGGCCCTGGCACAACACAGACACCGATTACATTGATTCACGCAACTGTTGCACCTGGTGCAGAACTTCGCCTTCCATGGCGCAAGGATTACAACGCACTTGTATACACAATGTCAGGACATGGATTTGTTGGTGACGAACAGCGTCCAGTTTCAATGGGTCAGCTCACTGTCTTCGGAGATGGAGACACAATTGTTGTACGTGCTGCAAATCAGCAAGAGTCACGTTCACCAAACCTTGAACTCTTCATTCTTGGTGGCCAACCAATCAAGGAACCTGTTGCATGGATGGGCCCATTCGTTATGAATACCAAGGTTGAAGTAATGCAAGCATTTGAAGATTTCCAAAAAGGTCTGCTCGGATCAATTCCTGCGATCTATAAAGAGGATGCGAAGAAGCCCCTCAATCGCACAGATAAGTTATCCGGCGACATCCTTGATGTGCATAACGCTCCTACTGATCTTCAAGAGGGATAATTTCCTGCATGGCTCTCAGACTTCAATGCATCACTGTGGATGCCCGTGATCCGTTAGCGCTGGCTCAATTCTGGGCTGAGGCACTTGGCTGGAAAATAGGCGAAGATATAAATGATGTTGAAGTCTGGATTGAACGCGAGCTAGGAGATCCAAAGAACACTGGCTTTCCTGACATTCTCTTCTTGAAGAATGCATCCGTGAAGAACGTCAAGAATAGATTGCACTTAGATCTGCGCCCAGATAATCAAGATACAGAGGTTGCCCGCCTCGAATCGCTCGGCGCAAAGAGAGTTGATATCGGTCAGTCAGCAGAACCAACATGTACTTGGGTAGTCATGGCAGATCCCGAAGGCAATGAGTTCTGCGTCCTGAGCGCTCGTCCGAATTAAAGAGCTTTAAGCGCAGAGACAACCTTTGTCAGTGATGCCTTTGCATCACCAAAGAGCAACATTGTCTTTGGGTCATAGAGAAGTTCATTCTCAATACCTGCAAATCCTGGACGCATAGAACGCTTTAAGAAGATGATGTTCGCTGCGTTATTTACTTCAAGAATTGGCATGCCATAGATAGGACATCCCGGAGTTGTCTGCGCTGCAGGGTTCACAACGTCGTTTGCACCAATAACGATTGCAACATCAGTCTGACCGAATGTTGGATTTACTTCATCCATCTCAGCTAATTGATCATAAGGAACATTTGCTTCAGCAAGAAGAACGTTCATATGTCCTGGCATACGTCCTGCAACTGGGTGAATTCCATAGGCCACATCAATGCCCTTAGAGATCATCAAATCAGCGAGTTCGCGGACAGTGTGTTGCGCTTGCGCAACGGCAAGACCAAAGCCAGGAACGATAACGACGCGACGAGCGTAGTTAAGAAGAATTGCAACGTCATCAGCAGAACCTGAACGTACTGGACGTTCCTCCGCTGAATCTGACACAGCTTGTGGCTTTGCAGTAAATGCACCGAAGAGAGTTCCAAAGAGAGAACGACCCATGGCCTCTGCCATCAAGCGAGTCAAGATAGTGCCTGATGCACCGACCAGTGTTCCTGCGATGATCAGAAGCGTTGATGAGAGTACATAACCACTTGCCGCAACGGTAAGACCTGTGAATGCGTTAAGAAGTGAGATAACAATCGGCACATCTGCACCACCAACTGGAAGCACAAAGAGCACACCAAAGATAAGTGAGAGCACTGCAAGCACTAGAAGTGGAGTTGTGCCCAGAGCTGCAACAACCCAGACAGATACACCAAGCACTGCAACGAGTGTTCCTGCAATGAGGAAACGTCCACCTGGGAATACAACAGGACGAGTAGTCATCAACTCTTGAAGCTTCATAAAGGTGATGATTGATCCGCTGAAAGAGACGCAACCAACGACAACAGTGAATACGGTAAAGATGACTTCTGCGGTTGTCGCCTCAGCGCCAAGGTTGAGATATTCAACGATTGCAACGAGGGCAGCTGCACCGCCACCAACTCCGTTAAAGAGTGCAACAAGTTGCGGCATCTGTGTCATTTCGACCTTACGTGCAGCAGGAACACCAATGATGAGACCTACAAGTATTGCACCAAGAATCCACCAGAAGTTATGTAGTGGAAGTGAGTGACCAACTTCTTCCCCATGTGATGGAGTGACATAGAGAAATACTGAGAGAGTTGCAACAGTTGCACCGAATGCCCCGATGAGATTTCCGCGACGTGCCGTCTTTGGGTGAGATAGACCTTTAAGGGCCAAGATAAAGGCAACGCCTGCCCCGAGGCCGATCAAGCTATAGAGAGTGCTACTCATTTTTCGCCTCCCTTATCTGCAGACTTCTTCGGCTTAAACATTTCGAGCATTCGGTCGGTCACTACAAATCCTCCGACCATATTGATGGTGGCAAGAACAATTGCAGCAAGTGAAAGCCCAAGTTCTAGATTGGTCTCACTGTGATCGGCAACAATGATTGCGCCCACAAGGATCACGCCGTGAATAGCATTAGCACCTGACATTAGAGGCGTGTGGAGAGTTGAAGAAACTTTTGATACAACTTCAAATCCCACAAATACTGCGAGAACGAAGATGGAAATGATTGCGATTGCATCCATTACTTTGCACCGCCTTTCTCGCTCGCACCTGGTGTGTGCTTTGCACCGCCATGAGTTGTTGCTGACTTATCAATGATTTCATCAGTGAAATCAATATTGAGCGAAACCGGTGCTCCATCTTTACTTGGAGTGGTCATTAACGTCAGTAGGTTGACGACGTTTCGTGAATACAGGCTAGAAGCGTGGAATGGGAGTTGGCTAGGGACATCTTTACCGCCCCAGATCTGAACTCCCTTTGCTGTAACAACAATCTCGCCAGGCTTAGAACCTTCAACGTTTCCACCTGTTTCAGCAGCAAGGTCAACGATGATTGTTCCAGCTTCCATCGCATCAACCATCTGCGCTGTCATCAATCGTGGCGCTGTGCGACCAGGAACTGCTGCAGTAGTAATGACAAGGTGTGATTTGGCGATGTAAGGAGTTAGAAGTTCGCGTTGCTTTGCAGCCCGCTCCTCAGTCATCTCGCGTGCATAGCCGCCAGCGCCTTCGAGCGCTTCAAGTTCAAGGTTGATAAATGTTGCACCCATTGATTTAACTTCATCAGCAGATGAAGGGCGAACGTCGTAAGCGCTAACGACTCCACCGAGTCTGCGAGCTGTTGCAATTGCTTGCAGCCCTGCAACTCCTGCACCGAGAACCAATACCTGTGCTGGTGTCACTGTTCCTGCAGCTGTCATCAACATGGGAAAGAATCGTGGTGAAAGTTCTGCGCCAACAAGTGCTGCGCGATATCCAGCACAGAGAGCTTGCGAAGTGAGTGCATCCATTGATTGTGCACGTGAAATACGTGGAACAAGTTCGAGTGAAAATGCAGTCACTCCCGCACTTGCTGCTGCATCGATTGAATCAGTTCCGGTGACAGGGGACAAAAAAGAGATTGTGACGGCGCCTTTCTTCAGGCTACCCATCTGTGCTGGTGTCAGTGATGTAACAGAGAGAACTACATCGGCATCGCTGATGACATTGCCACTCTTTACTGTGGCACCTGCTGCAGTGTAGAGATCATCAGTTGCCTGCGAATGAACGCCTGCTCCAGCTTCAATGACCACTTCATAGCCAAGTCGGGTCAACTTGTTGATGACATCTGGCACAAGCGCTACGCGCTTCTCACCATCTCTAATTTCTCTAGGAACGGCAATTCTCATGCGGCTAAAGGTAGTGGGTCAATGCCATGAAGGCTATGTGAATTACGTCAGTTTCTGCTGAGGGGCACTACTCAATTACTTGATTTCGAGTTAATTTCCCTTAAGTTCACCGCGAGTTAAGTGATAGAGCAGAGCTTGAATGGTTGTGCGGCGGTGATAGGCCTCTCGCCAGATGACCGACTTCGGGCCATCGATGACAGACGCCTCAACTTCTTCGCCACGATGCGCAGGAAGACAATGCATAAAGATGGAATCTTTCTCAGTAAGTTTCATGAGATTTTCTGTCACTGCATATGGTGCAAGTGCTTTCATCTTCTCAGCTCGCTCCGCTTCAGGATCACCCATCGACATCCAGACATCGGTATAGAGAACTGATGCACCCTTTGCGGCGGCTTCTGCATCTGTTGTTACTTCAATCGTTGCACCGCTCTTTGTTGCAATCGCTTTCGCCTTTGCAACTATGGCTGCATCAGGTGCCCACTTGCCATCAGGAGTTGCAGCAACAACATGGGCTCCCATGATTGCGCCCATGATCAACCATGCGTGAGTCATATTGTTTCCATCGCCAAGATAGACAAACTTGCGACCTTTGATGTCCTTGCCGAAGTTTTCTCGGATGGTGACCCAATCTGCCAACAACTGTGTTGGGTGATCATCATCGGTCAGGCCATTGATTACAGGAATTGAAGATTGCGCACCCAGTTCATCCACATCAGATTGCTTAAATGTTCGAATAATGAGTGCATCGCAGAATCCGCTAATAATTTTTGCAGTATCGGCAATAGTTTCACCGCGACCTAGTTGTAGATCATCACCACGGATAAAAATTGGAGTTCCACCTAGGTGCGCTACTGCAGTTTCAGAGGCTAGACGGGTACGTGTTGAAGGTTTGGTCATATAAATTGCGACAGTCTTATTGCTTAACGCTGTGTTGGAGCGGAGCGGCTTTGATGCGAAGTCAGCAGCTGTATCGAGCAGTAGGTCGACATCAGCACGGGAAAGGTGCTCAGTGCGCAATAAGTCTTTCATTGGGAGATTCTACAGTGGTTTAGATTGTTCACGTCGACAGGTTTTCCGTAGATAATAAGCACATGCCTCTCTTTGGACGCGGTACTCCGACTCTGGATTCTGATAAAGACACACTCACGCGCCCTGTTGAGCAAGAAGATGATGGCGGTCATGATCGATTCGCTCATTACATCAAGAAAGAAAAGATTATTGAATCTGCAGTAAGTGGAAAATCTGTTCGCGCACTCTGCGGAAAGAAATGGGTTCCTTCTCGCGATCCTCAGAAATATCCTGTCTGCCCAATCTGTAAAGAAATATTCGAGGGGTTAAAACCAGGTTCTGATGATGGAGACAGCAAGGAATAACACTTCCTTTTAAATATTGGTGGAGGTGCCGGGAATCGAACCCGGGTCCTTCAGAATTAAAACAGGGCTTCTACGGGCGTAGTGCGTTTAACGTTTTCTCAGTCCTGAATCTCTTACACACAAGTATTCAACGAACTCATTTGCGAAACTGTTCTCTCGAGATATTCGCAACGCTATCTCGATGAAGAGCTCTCTAGCGACGCCAGGTTCCGGGACGAGAGCGCGCCCGGGCTGACGGATTCGGTACTAGCTTATGCAGCTAGAGCGAAATCACTGCGACTGTTGTCTGCAGTTATTTTTGCACAGGTTTCATGGTTTACGAGATCATCCCGGCTTCCTCGGCCCGCTTCCCCTGCCCCAACAACTAAAGTCGAGACCGTTCACCCCCAAGTTAAATTGGGGAATTACGTGGAAAACGTAATTCACACTATTTAGTTTTACTTATATTTTTAGACAACTCACCCAATGAAAATTGAAGTGGATTTGTTTCTTAGAAGGTATGGAGCGGCATTCTTGTCTACCAACTCGATCTATCTAAGCTATGTGCCAAGTATAGAGAACACCACGGCAAGTGAGAAATCCACTCAGAATTACGCTCGTTAAAAACTATCTTTTCCTGATTGGCGGCGGGAAAGCTCACGATTTACTTCACGGGTCGCTTGCTGCTCCATCAAGGTGCTGCGCTTATCGTGCGCCTTCTTTCCCTTAGCAACAGCTACTTCAATCTTTGCTTTTCCATCCTTAAAGTAGAGCTGCAAAGGCACAAGAGTAATTCCAGAATCCTTCACGCGTGCGGCGATCTTTCTAAGTTCAAGTTTATGAACTAATAACTTTCGTTTACGACGAGGTGTGTGATTAGTCCATGTTCCTTCCGTGTATTCAGGAATATGAACGCCATGTAGCCAGAGTTCACCATTTTCAATCATGGCAAAGCCATCGATCAGAGATGCACGACCTGCACGTAGTGATTTCACTTCAGTGCCCATGAGGACAATGCCGCATTCATAGACATCATCGATGGAAAAATCGTGACGAGCCTTCTTATTCTGAGCGATGAGCTTCTTGCCTACCTCTTTGACCATGAGCTCACCTCCCAGTAAGTGTTGATTCGTTGAGGTAATTAAACCTTTAAGTAACGGCGAAGTGTAACCAGCGATGCGATTGTTGAAACAACAAGGCCTGTCAGTAATAACCAGGCAGATGCTGCTGCAACTTCGCCCCACCCAAAGAACTTAGTAAAGGTAAGCAGGGGGGCCACTTTTTCCTGCACAACGTATTTCAGTGCACTGAGGAGTCCGGTTGCCAAAATCCATCCAACAAATGCAGAGAAAATTCCTTCGAGGAGGAATGGGAGCTGGATTGACCAAGAGGATGCACCAACAAGTTTCATCACGCCTGTTTCGCGTCGTCGGTTAAATGCAGCAATACGAAGTGTGTTGCTAATGAGCAACGCTGCAGTGAGAACTGAAAGAAGGCCAACAATCAGTGCGCCATTGCGAAGTACTGCAAGCAATTTAAAGAACTTCTCAAGAATTGTGCGTTGATCTTGAACGATGTCGACGCCAGGACGACCACTAAATGCGCTAACAACAACATCAAATTGTGTTGGGTCCTTGAGTTTGACGCGGAATGATTCTGGAAGCTGATCTGCAGTCACATTCTGTGCGATTGCAGAATTCTTAAATCGCTCTTGGAAACGCTTAAAGGCTTCAGACTGAGATTCATAGAAGACGCTCTGGACTACTGGAAGTGCTTCGAGATCTGCCTTAATTGATGAGCGTTGATCTGGTGAAACTACTCCTGCACCGCAAGAAGGGGACTCAGAGAGTGATCCGCAGAGAAATACTGAAACTTCGATCTTGTCATACCAATAATCCTTCATTGCGCTCACCTGTGAGTTAGAGAGCAATCCAATTCCAAGGAGGGATAGCGAGATTGCCACGGTGACGACAACTGCAAAAGTCATTGTGAGGTTTCTACGAAGTCCAATACGGACTTCGCTCATTAAGAATCCTGCGCGCATGTATCTGCCCCTTATCCCGTGTATCCATAGACGCCGCGAACTTGATCGCGAATAACGTGGCCGCCATCGAGTTCGATAACGCGCTTGCGCATCTGATCCACAATGCCTGAATCGTGAGTTGCCATAAGAACTGTTGTGCCCTCGCGATTAATGCGATCCAGTAACTTCATAATGCCCACTGAAAGTGCGGGGTCTAAGTTTCCAGTTGGTTCGTCAGCAATGATGATTGATGGGCGAGTCACATATGCACGAGCAATTGCTACGCGCTGCTGTTCTCCACCTGAAATCTCTGAAGGTAAGCGGTCACCTTTATCTTCGAGTCCAACGAGTTCAAGCATTTCAGGAACTTCACGATTGATTTCCTTCTGTGAATATCCTAGAACGTGGAGTGAGAATGCAATGTTTTCTGAAATTGTTTTATTTGGAAGCAATCGGAAATCTTGGAAGACAGTTCCTACTTGGCGGCGAAGTTCGGGAACTTTATGATTTGCCAGAGTTCCAAGATCTTTTCCAGCGACATGAATGATTCCTGATGTTGGACGCTCTTCGCGCAAGATCAATCGCAGGAACGTTGATTTACCAGAACCTGACATTCCCACAAGGAAGACAAACTCGCCTTTGAGAATTTCAATATTCACGCTCTCAAGGGCAGGACGATCTTGCCCCGAATAAATCTTCGATACATTTTCAAACTTAATCACACGCTGCTCCTTTGAGACCTGCCCCTAGTTTATGGAGCGAAGCTGCTATTTCTGGGTTAATTCGAGCTTTTTATGAGAATTCACAGAGGAAAGAAGAATCACAGCAGGCGTAAAACTGGTGATATTTAAGGTGAGAATTAATGTGATGCGCTTCGGCGCCAGCGAATTCCAGCTTCGATGAAATCATCAATTTCGCCGTTTAATACAGCCGATGTATTGCCTGTCTCATGATTATTTCGGAGATCTTTCACCATTTGATACGGGGCTAATACATAGGAGCGCATCTGATTTCCCCAAGATCCAGAGTTATCGCCTTTGAGCGCATTGATTTTTGCCTGCTCTTCCTGCCGGCGGCGCTCTAACAATTTTGATTGCAATACTGCCATTGCCGTTGCCTTATTTTGAATCTGTGAACGTTCGTTCTGGCATGAGACAACAATTCCGGTTGGAATGTGAGTCAAGCGCACGGCCGAGTCCGTTGTGTTAACTCCTTGCCCTCCAGGACCTGAAGAGCGATAGACATCGACACGAATTTCTTTTTCATCTAATTCTATGTGATCACTTTGTTCAACAACTGGGACTACTTCAACTCCCGCAAAGGAGGTGTGGCGACGAGATTGTGAGTCAAATGGAGAAATGCGCACCAAGCGATGTGTTCCTTGCTCGACAGATAAAGTTCCATATGCATAAGGTGCCGTAATCCGGAATGTTGTTGATTTTATTCCAGCCTCTTCAGCGTAGGAAGTTTCAAGTACATCAACTTTGTATTCGTGACGTTCACAGTATCGCAAATACATACGCATCAGCATTTCAGCCCAATCCGCTGCTTCAACGCCACCGGCTTCGGAGCGAATCGTGATTAGAGCATCACGATCATCGTATTCACCATTGAGGAGTGTCGTTACTTCAAGTTCACTAATTGCTTTGATTGTTGCATCGAGCTCACTCTCTGCATCATGAAGTGCCGAACCGCCAGGTTCGCCTGCTGCCAACTCAAAGAGGACGGGTAGATCATCTACGCGGCGGCGCAATCCTTTGAGACGGGCAATCGTTGATTGAACTCGAGATAACTTACTTGTGACCGCCTGAGCCTTTTCGGGGTCATCCCATAAATTAGGAACGCCTGCTGCAGCCTCAAGTTCAACAGCTTCTGCTTCGAGCTTTGGAAGATCTAATACCTTTTCAATAGAGGTAAGGGTCGCGCCAATCTCGTTTATCTCAAGGTTGTATTCGCGAGCCATAGATAAAGGATAGCGACTACTTTTACATGAAATTTATGTGACTGATAAAGTGATAGGCATGAGAGCAAAAATCGCAATACTTCTATATATCGAAGCCGCCATCGTGCTGGCCCTTGGTTTGTGGCTAATTTTCTTTAGCTTCACCCATGAAAATGAAGAAGTTGCTCCTTTATTGGGGGAAATTTCATTCGCTTCACTCGGGGCTTTTGGGCTATTTATTGCAGGTCGCGGATATGCGAAAGGTAGAAATTATGGAAGATCTCCTGCGATTTTGGCCAATTTGATTGCACTTGGCGTTGCCTACTATCAAATACAAGGGGCCTTCTATATCGGTGCACTAGTGATTCTGATTCTCGCACTTCCAACGCTGTATTTTGCTTTCAGTATCGCTAAAGACGAAGGCTGATGCGGATACGCATGAGGGTATGAGGCTGATGCGTATACGCATCAGGGTATGAGGCTGATGCGGATACGCATCAGGGTATGAGGATGATGCGGATACGCATCAGGAGTTGGGTTTGATGCGGATACGCATCACCACTCAACTATCTTCTGATCTTCCCAGAGAACTCCCGTTACATCTCCCGCGTTGAATGGCCTGGTTGCGAGCCAAATTGCAGTCGCTGCACCTTCTTCTGCAGAACGTGGCGCATCAGGCCCACCCATATCTGTGCGTGAATGATTAGGACAAGTTGCATCGACAAGGAATCCACGAGCACCTAATCCTGTTTCATGTGCAAGGTTTCGAACAAGTGCATTGACTCCTGCCTTACTGATTCTGTATGGAGCAAGTCCTCCCGCATTTCCTGGTCCCGACATTCGGCCGAGGCATGCAGAGAAGATAATGACGCGACCATTACGTGCATCAGCCATTGCAGGTGCGATGCCATTAACAAGTTGAAAGACCGAGTCAAGATTGATTGCCATTACTCGTCGCCATTCAGCATCATTAGTTTTCAAAGTCTTCGACATTTTTTCACTCATCACTCCATGAGCCAGAACAAGTACTGCTGGAGTTGCAAGAGATTGGTTAAGTGCATCAATCAATTCCCGAACTAGATGAGGCTGCTCGAGATCACATGCAAAAGTTGAAATCTGTGAAGTGGAAACCCCATTGTGATATCGATCTGCTTCGCGAATCAGATTTGCTGCACTTTCAAGACCTTGCTGATCTTTTGCAATCAGTGCAATATCGAAACCTTGCAAAGTCAGCGCCTTTGCGACCTCAAAGCCAAGTCCACGACTTCCGCCCGTAATGATGGCAATCGGGCGGGTGCTCTGAGATGACATGAACGAACTCTCTCAAAATTTGGGATACCTCGCCTTTCGAAGGTGAAGGTTGGGTTGTAACCCTTGAAAATGTGCGCAATCTCGCGATATCTGGCCCATTACGCCATTTAACTCATGCGCTCACAGCCGATAGTCTTAGCCTGAAAAATACTGGAATTTGCAAAGGGGCGCTCAGTGTCGCAATCAGGTCAGGACTTCGGCGCAAATGATTGGCTCGTCGAAGAAATGTTCGAGCGATATCAAGCCGATCCAACCTCCGTTCCACCTGAATGGGTAGTCCACTTCCAAAATAATCCTCAAGCAGGTACTCCTACCGCACCCGTTGCAGGCGCTCCTAAAGGTGGAACTCCGCCAACTCCGAAGACAGTAACTCCACCAAATATTTCAATGACAGGGACTACACCTGTTGCGCCAACTCCTGCAGCCCCTGTTGTTGCCACACCCGCGCAGACACAACCTGTTGTTCGTAACGTCAACGCAGCTCCTGCAACCCCAGCACAGCCAATTGCAAAACCTATTCCAACTCTTGCAACACAGAGCGCGTCAACGCTAGAACCAATTCGTGGAGTGCCAGCTCGTGTTGTGCAGAGCATGGAAGCATCGCTGACTGTTCCAACAGCAACATCAGTGCGAGCAATTCCTGCAAAGTTGATGATTGATAACCGCATTGTTATTAATAATCACCTTAAGCGCACACGAGGCGGAAAAGTTTCATTTACTCATCTCATCGCCTACGCCATGATCAAAGCACTTCGTGCCATGCCAGAGATGAATGCTTTCTACGGAGAACTCGAAGGAAAGCCAGCTCTTGGAAAACCAGAACATATCAATTTAGGTATTGCCATCGACTTGGCAAAGCCAGATGGAACTCGTCAACTACTTGTTCCATCAATCAAGGGTTGTGAAGAACTTGATTTCGGCCATTTCTGGGTTGCCTATGAAGCAATTGTGAAGAAGGCACGTAGCGGAACTCTGACTGTTGAGGATTACGCAGGAACAACCGTTTCACTAACAAACCCAGGAACAATCGGAACTGTTCACTCTGTTCCACGCCTAGTTCAAGGCCAGGGCCTGATCATGGGAGTTGGTGCACTCGATTACCCAGCAGAATTCCACGGTTCAAATGAAGAGACCCTTGCTCGCATGGCAATTAGTAAGGTCGTAACGCTCACCAGTACATATGACCACCGTGTTATTCAGGGTGCTCAATCAGGTGATTTCTTACGTCGTATTCACGAATTCTTACTCGGTGCCGATCACTTCTATGATGAAATCTTTACCGCACTTCGAATTCCATACGAGCCTATTCGCTGGGCAGTTGACTTTGCAGTAACAAAAGATGAAGAAATTGATAAGACAGCGCGCGTGCAACAACTTATTCAGGCATATCGCATCTGGGGCCACCTCATGGCAGATATCGATCCACTTGTCTACGCACAACGCACACATCCAGATCTCGATGTTGTGACTCACGGACTCACTTTGTGGGATCTCGATCGCGAATTTGCAACAGGTGGGTTTGGTGGAAAGAAGTTCCTTCCACTTCGTAAAATTCTTGGAATTCTTCGTGACTCTTACTGCCGCTCTATCGGTGTTGAGTACATGCATATCTCAGAACCTGCAGAACGTAAGTGGATGCAAGAACATATTGAAGTGGGATTGCCTTCCATTGAACGCGAAGAGCAGCTTCGAATCTTGCGTAAACTCAATAGCGCAGAGGCATTTGAATCTTTCTTGCAAACAAAATTCGTTGGACAAAAGCGATTCTCACTCGAAGGTGGCGAATCAGTTATTCCACTTACAGATGCAATTGTCTCTGCAGCAGCAGAACGAGGGCTTGATGAAGTGTGTATCGGTATGCCACACCGCGGTCGTCTCAATATGCTTGCAAATATTGCAGGTAAGCCAGTCGGCCAGATCTTCCAGGAATTCCAAGGCCACTATGCCGAGAACCAAGTTCATGGTTCAGGAGACGTGAAGTACCACTTAGGTACTGAAGGTGTCTTCACTGCCGAATCAGGAGCTAAGACAAAGATTTATCTAGCAGCAAATCCTTCACACCTTGAAGCAGTTAACCCAGTGCTTGAAGGCATTGTGCGCGCTAAGCAAGATCGCCTCAATACCAAGGGTGCATACAGCGTTCTTCCAATTCTTCTCCACGGTGATGCATCCTTTGCGGGGCAAGGCGTGAATGCTGAAACCATGCAGCTAGCTGGACTTCCGGGATATCGCACTGGTGGAACTATTCACATTGTCGTCAATAACCAAGTCGGATTTACAACTTCACCTGTTGCTTCTCGCACTGCTCGTTACTGCACAGATGTTGCAAAGATGATTGAAGCCCCTATCTTCCACGTTAATGGAGATGATCCTGAAGCCTGTGTTCGCGTTGCACATCTTGCATTTGAATATCGTCAGGAATTTAATAAAGATGTAGTAATCGATATGGTCTGCTACCGACGTCGCGGCCATAACGAAGGTGACGAACCAAGCTTTACTCAACCTCTCATGTATAAGCTCATCGATGAAAAACGCACGACTCGTACTCTCTATACAGAAGCACTTGTTGGGCGTGGAGATATCACACCTGTTGAAGCTGAAGAGATCGCACGTGATTACCAGGCTCAACTTGAAGAAGTCTTCGCATCCGTTGCCAACTACCAAGAAGAGCATGATCCAAACTTTGTTCCACCAATTGTTCCTAATGCAGAGGATGTTCCTACATTCATCTCTGAGCAGCTCATCCGCGAGATTGCAGCTACACAAGTTGCAGTTCCAGAAGGATTCCATGTGCATCCTAAGCTTTTGCCACAGCTACAAAAGCGTGCAGAGTCAATTAACGATGGAACCATTGACTGGTCAACAGGTGAAATGCTTGCATTCGGCTCCCTTCTTAAGGAAGGTCGACCAATTCGCCTTGCAGGACAAGATTCACGTCGTGGAACATTCTCGAATCGCCACGCAGTAATCATTGATAAAGAGAATGGAAGCGAGTGGACGCCACTTCGCTCGCTCATCTCAGATGCAAATCAATTCTTTGTTGTCGACTCATTGCTCAGCGAATATGCCGCCATGGGCTTTGAATACGGATACTCAGTAGTCCGCGATGAAGCTCTCGTCTTGTGGGAAGGTCAGTTCGGTGACTTCGCCAACGGAGCACAGACAATCATCGATGAATTCATATCTTCTGCACTACAAAAGTGGGGTGAGCGTTCATCTGTAGTGCTCTTGTTGCCTCACGGTTATGAAGGCCAAGGACCAGATCACTCTTCCGCTCGCATTGAGCGCTTCCTGGCGCTCTGTGCTGAAAAGAATATGACTGTTGCTCAGCCTTCAACTCCTGCTTCTTACTTCCACTTGCTGCGCTTTCATGCAGCCAATCCAAAGCGACGTCCAATGGTTGTCTTCACACCGAAGTCGATGTTGCGTCTGAAAGCTGCTGCATCATCCATCAGTGACTTCACTTCAGGAACGTTCCTGCCTGTTATTGGTGATTCAACTGTCAATAACGCATCACGCTTAATCTTCTGTTCAGGAAAGGTTTATCACGATCTTGTTGCAGAGCGCACACGTCTTAATGACAGCAGCACTGCGATTGTTCGTGTTGAGCGCCTTTACCCACTTCCTGTTGCACAAATGGAAGTTGAAGCGAAGAAGCATCCAAATGCTAACTTGCTCTGGGTTCAAGATGAGCCTGCTTATCAAGGTGCATGGCCACACGTCGCACTCAGCACGACTGAAGTAATTGGTGGCACTGCCGTCGATTCTCGTGTTCTCCGTCGCATTTCTCGTCGAGCATCCGCATCCCCTGCAACTGGTAATCACCACTTGCACGAGGATGAGGCAAAGGCATTAATGGATGAGGCATTTACTCGATGAGCGCTGAAGTTCAAGAGCTCGGATTAACTGGACAAGAGTTTGTCATGTTTAGCACCGACTGGTGTGGATATTGCAAGCGCCTCAAAAGTCAGCTTGATGAAAATGGAATTACATTCCGAGAAATCAATGTTGAGCAAGAGATGAACTATGCATCATTTGTTGAGAAGGTAAATGGCGGAAACCGCGTCGTTCCTACACTTCTCTTCTCAGATGGTGCAGCTCTCACCAATCCATCTGTCATTGCAGTTAAAGAGAAGCTCGCTAGCCTTTAAATTACTTTCCGCGCTTCATTCTGAATTGAATTTTTGCGCGCACTGCAGTGATTGGGAGCCAGCCCCAGGTACGTGAATCGGTGCCCGCCTCGTTATCGCTTAAGACAAAAATTGTGGGCATATGGCCACCAGATGCACGGGTCTCGCTGATGCGCTTCACATAGAAGATGCCTGGTTGTTCATCTCGTTCGATGACGATTACATCACCTACTTTGATGCGATTAAACCCTGTGAGTTTGTACTTGGCCCATCGCCCCATCAACCAATCGCCAGCGCTATATGTGGGCGCCATGGAATCGCCTTCGATGATCATCGATGCATGCTTTGCCATGGCAGGATTCTAGAGCTTCGAGTACTCTCGCGCTTATGAGAAACATTCTTACACCGAAAATAACTGTCCACGCACACTGCGATCTACCTTGCGGTGTCTACGATCCAGCACAAGCGAAGATTGAAGCGCTCTCTGTTAAGGCATGCATGGAAAAGTATGCAGCTAACCCAGATGCAGATTTCCGTTCACGCTCTGTTGCAATTAAAGAAGAGCGTTCACATCAGGTTAAGGAGCACCTCTGGGTTCTCTGGACTGATTACTTCAAGGCACCACACTTTGAGAAGTACCCACAGTTGCACTCACTCTTTAACGAGGCGACAAAGCTTGCAGGTGCTGCAGGCACAAAGGGAACTCAAGATGTTGCAGTTGCAGATAGTTTGATCGCAAAGATCGACGAAATTGCAGCAATCTTCTGGGAGACCAAGAAGGCTTAATTAGTTAATTAAAGATTGAGCGGCTGTGCGAGCGAGGAAAGATAATCGCTCGACAGTCGCTCTTTTTATTTCTGCTTGCGCAAGATGGCGTTCACCGTCATAGACATCGCATTCAAAGGTGAGCTCGCGCCCTTCAATATTTATCACACGTGCATTGGCGCGGATTTCAACGCCTGCTTCTGCTGATCCCACTATCTCAAGAGAAGAATGGGTAAGAAAAGTTGTCTCACCAGATTCCAGATACTCCATCAGCGCTGCAACACATGCGCTCTCCATGAGTGAGAGATAGATAGAGGGAGCTACAACGGGAAGATCTGAGACGCCCATCGTCACGCAGGTATCTCCTGGACGAACTGAGAGGACGGAGAATCCAACTGCTCCGAGTACCTCATCAGCTGGTTTCATACTTAAGAGGTTAGTCCTCGTCGTCGATAAAGTGCTGGATATGAGTCTGTTCTATTTGAATTTCCCGATGCTCAACATTTCCAAACTCATCAATTTCGATAGAAATTTCGGTCATGCTGAACTGAGTAACAACTTCGGTCGCTCCAGCCCCAGCCATCTGTGCGCGTAGCTGGTTGTGAAGGCTCTGATGAAGTTCCTCGGGTGCCTGCTCATCGCATGAGCGCTTCAAGACATCTTGCAGCATTTGATGCATTAAACGTTCATGTTCGACTTCAGCAGAACAGGCAGCACAGGTAATGATGTGAGATTGGATCGCATCAGCCTGTGGAATCTCTTGAAGTTCACCTTCAACGATGAATACGACAGATGCCAAGACATCTCCGCATTGAATCTCTATGAAACTCATTCTGTGCCCCCTTTCTTCTTAGCCTTTGGAGCAGGAGCATCGGTTGAGTAACCGAGTTCACGTGCATAATCTGAAAGCTTCTCGCGCAGTTGCTTGCGACCACGGTGAAGACGTGACATCACTGTTCCGGCTGGCGCGCCAACAATCTCTGCAATCTCCTTATAAGAGAAGCCTTCAACATCGGCAAGATAGACAATGATGCGAAAATCTTCTGGAATTTCTTGAAGTGCACGTTTGATATCACTATCAGGCAAGTTCTCTAGAGCTTCTTGCTCTGCTGACTTTCCTTGATCACTCGTATGTGATTGCGCTTGCGCTACTTGCCAATCTTCCAGTTCATTATTGGCAATCTGTGGTTGACGCTGACCTTTACGGTAAGTATTGATAAAAGTTGTTGTCAGCACTCGATAGAGCCAAGCACGTAAATTCGTTCCTTCTTCAAATTGATGGAAGGAAGAAAAAGCTTTGAGGTAAGTATCTTGAACTAAATCGCGTGCATCTTCTGGATTCTTTGTATAGCGAAGTGCTGCTGCATATAACTGATTTGTGAACACGAGAGCATCGCGCTCGAACCGAGTGGTGCGATCGGCAGCGCTTTCCAGAACTAAATCCTTCGATGTCATCACCGTTAGGTTATCTCAAAATAGAGTCTCTGGCGCTCCAAGTTCAATGGGAATAATTAGCTCAGGGCCGTTGTTAGCAACTACGTTCACTCTTGAAGATACGGGTGTGGCAATCAGTCCTGCATCGGGATCGGCAATATTCATCATGTTAATCAGGCGATTGATATCGCGTGATTGTGGATCGAGCCAATCACTCCATCGCTCACTCGGCATGAAAACTGGCATGCGGCTATGTATGGTTGCAAGTTCTCCTACTGCTTCGCGAGTAATGATTGCTGCACTTTGAATTACCTGCCCCTTTTCGCTCTGCCATGAACTCCAAATGCCAGCGATAGAAAGTTGGTTGCCATCTTCATTAGAAATATAGAACGGTTGCTTAGGTGCATATCGTCCAAGTGATGTAGCCCATTCGTAATATCCCGTTGCAGGAATTAAGCAACGTGAAGTTCTAAATGCATGTCGAAAAGTTGGCTTCTCATGAATTGATTCACTACGTGCGTTTATTGCATGTGATTGTGATGCTCGCGCTTCAGTTAAGGACTTCTGCCACGGCGCGATAATCCCCCACGATGCAGAGTCAAGAATGCGAGACTCAGATTCATTGCGGATGATGTAGATATCGTTGGTGGGAGCGATATTCCAATTAAGAGGAAGTGACTGATCAAGAGTCGAGCCAGCTAAATCAAAGGATTCAACAATCTCCTCGGCGCCAAGTGATTGCGCATATCTACCGCACATATAGGCAATCCTACGTGCTGCTTGAACCGTTAGACTTCGCATATGACTGCACACGAACTCTGGCCCGCGCCTTTTCGCGGACAAAAGCCAGTAACTTCTCGTGTCACCATCCCTGGATCAAAATCAGTAACAAACAGAGCGCTCATTCTGGCTGCTCAAGCAAATTCACCATCAAAGCTACGCAGACCATTGATTTCACGTGACTCAGAATTGATGTCGGCTGGACTCCAAGCAATGGGCATAACCATTACTGGAAAAGATGGGTGGGTAGTCACTCCTGCTCCACTGCGTGGGCCGGCGAAGATTGATGTTGGAAATGCAGGAACTGTGATGCGTTTTCTTCCACCACTTGCAGCACTTGCTCAAGGTGATATCTCATTTGATGGCGATGCCCGTTCATATGAACGTCCACTTGGCCCTGTGATTAAGGCCCTTGAGGAACTCGGTATCGAGATAGAACATGAAGGTCGTTACTCACTGCCGATGGTGATTAAAGCAAAGGGATTAATCCCTGGCGGCGAGCTCATCATTGATGCAAGTGCTTCAAGCCAATTCTTATCGGCTCTTCTCCTTGTTGCGCCAAGTATGACAAATGGAATTACAGCCCAGCATCGCGGTGGACCTCTTCCATCAATGCCTCATATCGATATGACAGTGCAAATGCTTCGAGATTTTGGAGCAGTGGTACATGTTGATAAGAAAGCACAAAGCTGGAGAGTCGAACCTGGCACATTGAGCGGACAAGAACTTGTCATCGAACCAGACCTTTCCAATGCATCACCTTTCTTATCAATTGCAATGGTCTGTGGTGGAAGTATCACTATCGCTGATTGGCCAGAGAGCACCACTCAACCTGGTGATCAACTCCGTGACATCTTCACGCAGATGGGTGCGCATGTTGAATTTACTGCAGATGGCCTAACTCTTACTGGTGGCAAAACAATTCACGGAATTGATATTGACCTTCATGATGTTGGTGAGCTCACTCCATCTATTGCAGCCCTTGCAGCCCTTGCTGATTCTCCTTCGCATCTGCGCGGAATCGGTCACTTGCGCCTTCATGAAACAGATCGCCTTGCTGCTCTGACCCGTGAAATTAACTCACTTGGTGGCAACGTTGTTGAAGAAGAGACTGCTCTTCACATTACTCCTGCACCTCTTCACGGTGGAACTTTTCATACCTATGAAGACCATCGCCTAGCAACAGCAGGGGCAGTCATTGGTCTGGTCGTTCCTGATGTTCTTGTTGAAAATGTTGCAACAACACGTAAGACGCTCACTGATTTCCCAGGGCTCTGGAATAGTTTGGTTCTATGAGTCCACGCGAATACGACGAATCGGATGCACGTATCCGCCCTTCTCGCACCACGCGTAGACGCACCAAGGATCGACCATCTCACTCTGATTCCATTACTGCATTTGTCACCACAGTAGATCGTGGTCGCACAACATGCGTCACCGACGATGGGCTAGTAATTACCGCAATGAAAGCTCGCGAACTAGGTCCTAAATCTGTCGTCGTTGGTGATCTCGTTGAAATCGTGGGAGATGTGACAGGAACCGAGGGCTCTCTTGCTCGTATCGTTACCGTCAACGAACGCACTAACTCGTTAAGTCGCACAGTCGATGATGCTGCCCGCGTTGAGCGCACCATCGTTGCCAATATTGATCAACTACTCATTGTCGTTGCGTCAGCAAACCCTGAACCACGACGAGGGCTTATCGATCGCTTTTTGGTGAGTGCCTTTCATGAATCGATTAAGCCAATCATCGTTGTTACCAAGGTGGATGTTTCACCAGTTCCAGATTTTATTAAAGAGTATGCAGCACTTGGCGTTGAAATCATCACTACTTCATCAAAGAGTGAAGAGCGCACCAAGGATGTTGAGGCAATCCTTGCAATTCTCGATGAGAAGATTTCAGTCTTAGTTGGCCATTCTGGAGTGGGAAAATCAACGCTGATTAACGATTTGGTACCGGAGGCACAACGTATGACTGGCGATGTTAATGATGTCACTGGTCGCGGTCGTCACACCTCATCTAGTGCAATTGCTCTCCCGTTAATCAATGGGGGCTGGATTATTGATACTCCTGGAATTCGAGCTTTCGGCCTATCTCACCTCAATAAGGATCGCGTCATTGAGTCATTTCCTGATATCTATCAGGTGATACAAACATGTATGCCCAACTGCTCACACCACGAAGCATCCTGTGCACTCAATGCCTGGATTGAATCTGATTCTGCGCTGAAGAGTGAACGATTGATTAGAGTCACAAGTTTGCGCTCTCTCTTAGAAGTCAAGCCCGTGAGCGACGAGCAGTAGACTCGCACTATGAGCACGCGACGTGGTGAAGACCTCGCTCTCGCCCACCGATTAGCTGATGCGGCAGATGCAATAACTCTTTCGCGTTATCAAGCAATTGATCTCACCGTCACAACAAAACCAGATAACACACCTGTGACAGATGCAGACAAGTCAGCAGAAGATGCAATTCGCTCATTACTTCATGCACACCGCCCAGATGATGGAATCGTTGGCGAAGAATTTGGTACTGAAGGAACAGAGAAGAATCGCTACTGGGTTATCGATCCTATTGATGGCACAAAGAATTTCTTGCGTGGAGTTCCCACATGGGCCACTCTGATTGGATTGATTGAAAAAGGCGAAGATGGAATTGAGCGCGTGATTGTTGGAGTTGTCAGCGCACCTGCACTCTTCCGACGTTGGTATGCACTCGAAGGTAGTGGGGCCTTTGTCAGAGTAAATGGCGAAGTACCGAAGAGAATTAACGTCTCCTCAATTGCAAAGATTGAAGATGCATCTATTTCTCACTCCGATTTCATCGGGTGGGGCTCACGTCTTGCGCCATTTCGCGCTCTTCTGGATAAGGCTTGGCGCACACGAGCACACGGTGATTTCTGGTCACATATGTTGGTTGCAGAAGGTGCTGTCGATATCGCAGTCGAACCTTCACTTGCTCTCTGGGATATGGCAGCTCTAGACATTATTGTGCGCGAAGCTGGTGGTCGTTTTACCAACGTTGACGGAGTCGATGGATCACTCGGGGGTAGTGGGCTTTCCACCAATGCAGCACTTCACGACTATGTAGTAAGCGCTCTTAAAGTAGCGGGTTGAGAAAACTATGAAAGATATTCAGGTCCAGACATATGCAGTATCAGGCATGACCTGTTCTTCTTGCGTCAATAGCATCGAGCGCGCACTCAATGAGATTGATGGCGTCACAGCCTCAGTTAATTTCGCATCAGAGACCGTTCACATAGTCAGACCTGCAGATCTTTCACCTGATGTTGTGATGAAGAAAATCAAATCTGCGGGATATAGCGCAACTCTGTTGAAAGATAGCGCAGATCCAGCACTGCATCGCAAAGGTGCAGCACGCGCGCTCCTCTTCGCTATTGTCTTAGCCGTTCCTTCGATTGCAATCTCTATGGTGATGAGTTGGCATCAACCCATTAATGATTGGTTGATTGAGCTATTTACCAATTACTCCATCGCACTTCCGCCTCATGCCGATCATCTCTTTGCTTCCTGGCTCGTACTTGCAATTACAGCACCCCTCATCTTCATTGTGGCCTTTCCTATTCACCGAGCAGCTATAAGAAACATCTTGCATCCAACGATGGATACGCTGATTTCACTTGGATCTTTGAGTGCGTATATATGGTCAATCTATGCAACCTATACAAACCAAGGTGATGTCTACACCGAAGTTGCTGCAGGCGTCCTCCTCTTTGTCATTCTTGGTCGATACCTTGAAACTCGCGCAAAGAGAAGTGCGGGCAGCGCTCTCTCTACTCTCTTAGCTCTTGGCGAAAAAGAAGTCGCCGTCCTTCGCAATGGCACCGAAGTGCTTATTCCAATCTCACATTTAGTTATAGGCGATGAATTTGTCGTAAAGCCTGGTGCTCGAATCGCAACAGATGGTGTTGTTATCTCAGGTCAGAGCACCGTTGATAACTCACTCATCACTGGTGAATCAAAACCAATTGAGATTACTCCTGGTATGAACGTCATTGGATCAGCACTCAATAACAATGGTCGCATCATTGTGCGAGCAACTCGAATTGGTAGCGATACAGAACTAGCACGAATCACTGCGATGGTTGTTACAGCCCAAGGTACCAAGGCTCCTATTCAGGCACTTGCTGACAAGATTGCATCTATTTTTGTTCCGGTCGTTACCGTGCTTGCAATTGGAACATTTGCTGGCTGGTATTACTTAGGCGATAAGTCGTTGACATACTCAATCTCAACTGCAATCACAGTCCTTGTGATTGCATGCCCATGCGCTCTGGGGCTTGCAACACCTGTTGCGCTTCTCGTCGCATCAGGCCGTGGTGCGCTACGTGGAATTGTTATCCGCCATCCACGAGTCCTTGAAGCATCACAATCCATCGACACTGTAGTTCTCGATAAGACAGGAACTCTCACAGACGGTGCGATGAAGGTGCAGCAGGCATCTATTCCTTTATCTCCTCAGAAGGTATTGGGCGCAACATTTGCATCCATTCTCACTGAGAAGAATGTTCTCTCCTCAGCGCTAGCGCTGGAAAGTCAGAGCGATCACCCTGTCTCACAGGCAATAGCTACTTATTGCATTTCTCGAAGCGCTGAACAATTGCCGGTCACTGAATTCACGCAAACACCAGGAGTAGGTGTTGCAGGACGCGTGCGCATCGGAGATAAATCACCTGTTGTCATTATCGGCTCCCCTGACTCTGTCGCACATAGTTGCGTTCCTTTTGATTCTGAAATTCAACAGGCGATTCGCGATGGGCAGACACATTCTCATGCAGTCTCCGTCCTCGCGTGGGATGGCGTGGCTATTGCAGTCTTTGCCGCAGGTGATGTCATTAAGGGCGATGCTTCTGCAACTATTACAGAGCTTCGTAATCGAAATATTGATGTGTGGCTACTCACTGGAGATAACGCAGAGGCAGCAGCAAAAGTTGGTGCACTCGTTGGAATTAACTCCGATCGCATCATCGCTTCTGCAAAACCTGAAGAAAAATTAGCCAAGATTTCAGCACTGCAAATGGTTGGAAAGCATGTGCTGATGGTTGGCGATGGCGTCAATGATGCAGCAGCCCTTGCTCAGGCAAATCTGAGTATCGCTATGGGAACGGGAACAGATACTGCAATTGCGACAGCAGATATCACCATCATGCGCCCTCAATTAATGAGCATTATTGATTCACTTGCACTTTCCAAGCGCACCCTGCGCACCATCAAAGTAAATCTCGGTTGGGCATTTACCTATAACGTAATCGGACTTCCTATCGCTGCGATGGGCTTGATGTCGCCGATGTATGCAGCCGCTGCGATGGCGATGAGTAGCCTCTTTGTCGTTACCAATTCACTGCGTATAAAGTGAAAAAGGCGCCTATATAGGCGCCTTAATCTTTTGGTAGCGGGGGCAGGATTTGAACCTACGACCTCTGGGTTATGAGCCCAGCGAGCTACCGAGCTGCTCCACCCCGCGTCGGAAGTGCAAGTGTAGAGCGAGCCAGGTACTTCTACCAAATCGGTGAAGTTTGTACTGAATTACTTACGTGATTGCGCAGCAACTGCTGCAGCAATCGCTGCTTTAAGTCGATCTTGCGCACGACCATATGCAGCGAAATCACCCTTTGCAAGTGCAGCTTGTCCATCAGCAATTGCTTGCTTTGCACTTTGCAGTGCACTTGCAACATCTGCTGAACTATTTGATGTTGTTGGATTTGCTGAAGTCGAGATTGTTCCGGAGTTTCCACCGAATACTTGATCAAGTGCACCCTTGAGTGAACTATCAAATCCGATGACATCGCCGAATGAAACTAAGACTTTCTGCAAGAGAGGATATGCAGATGAGTTTCCTGTTGCACGAACATAGACAGGTTGCACATAGAGCAGACCATTTCCAACTGGAAGCGTAAGAAGGTTTCCTAGAACTACATCAGAGCCACCTTGGCGCAAGAGTGAGAGCGCATTTGCGACCTCTGGTTTTGCTTCAAAGTTTGATGCTACCTGTGAAGGACCTGCAATGTTGGTGCTTCGTGGAAGCTGCAACACAGTGATCTTTCCGTAGTCAGGACCTGCTGTTGAATTAACTGCTGCAAATGCAGAAAGGTTTTCACGGCCACCACGTGGAACAAATGGTGTGGTCAATGAGAATGCTGGAGTTGCAGAACCTGGCATCTGAACTGTCATGTAATAAGGAGGTTGTGCGCCCGCATTAGCTCCGAATGTTGATGGATCACGAGGTACGCGCCAGAAGTCTTGTCCACCATAGAACGCAGCTGAGCTCTTGACGTGATACGAACTCAAGATGTCGCGTTGAACGCGGAACATATCTTCTGGGAAGCGAATGTGCTCAAGAAGTCCCTTAGAAATAGAGCTCTTTGGCTTGACCGTATTAGGAAATGCCTTCATCCATGTCTGCAAAACAGGATCTTTTGTATCCCATTGATACAAAGTAACTGATCCGTCATATGCATCAACAGTTGCCTTCACTGAGTTACGGATGTAATTAACAGCCCTATTTGATTGAGCAGTAATGGATGCAGAGTTTGCAGTGAGTGCATCATTGGTAGCTGTTGCAAGAGAGGTTGACCTTGAATAAGGGTAACCAGCACTTGTTGTGTAGCCATCAATAATCCATGTGATTTTTCCATCCACAATTGCTGGATATGGGTCTCCATCAAGTGTGAGCCATGGAGCAACCTTTGCAACTCGCTCGCGAGGTGAACGGTTGTAGAGAATCTTTGAATCTGCGTTAATCAAGTTAGAGAGCAAGATGCGCTGTTCGCCATACTTGATTGCAAAGAGCAACTTGTTGATGGTGCTTCCGACAGGAACTCCACCCTGACCTGTGTAGGTGTAATTCTTCTGCCCATTGGCAGATGTGTCATCTGGGTAGTCAAACTCGACTGGTGCATTGCTCTTCTTGCCGCCAATGATGGAGTAATCGGGAACGTTCTCACCGAAGTAAACGCGAGGTTGGAATGTTCCGAGCCCCTTTGTTGGTGGAAGGTCGCCAACAAGGAAGTTTGGCTTTCCATCTGCATCAACTTGATTTCCATATGCAGCTACGAATCCAAATCCATGTGTATAGACAAGGTGGTCGTTAATCCAGTTACGGCTTGGGTTGCCATCAATATTGAGTTCACGAACCGCAACAACTGCATCGCGAGATACTCCATTGACTGTGTAACGATCGACATCGAGTGACTCTGGGAATGTGTAGTAAGGCTTGATTTGCTGAAGCTGACGGAATGTTGCAGAAAGAACGTTTGGATCCATCAAGCGAATATTTGCAATAGTTGCTGCATCCTTTGCGAGCTGTCCTGCACTCGTTGACAAGGTTGCGTTGTAATCCTGCATCACTACGTCATTGAGGTCATAGGCAGCACGGGTCGCATCGATATTGCGCTGGATGTATGGGGCTTCCTTTGATGATTCTGATGGCTTCACCTGGAACTGCTGAATAGCACCTGGATAAATACCTGCAATCAGAACTGATGAGACAACAAGGAGCGCGGTTCCGGCAGCTGGAAGCAGCCATGAACGGCGGATGATATTTGCAAAGAAGAGAACTGCGCAGACAACTGCAATGGCGGAGAGAATCGCTTTGGCGGGAAGTGTTGCATTGACATCTGTATAGGTGAGACCTGTGATGAGTCTGCTCTCCTTGAGAGCAAGCGCATAACGATCAAACCAATACGCAACAGCCTTGAGAAGAACGATGAGACCAAGAAGAACAGAGATCTGCACGCGAGCTGCAACTGTTGTGCGATCTGTCTGTACTTGAGTACGGATTCCGCCATACATGTAATGAATAAATGCTGATGCAAGAGTTGCAAGAACGAGGGTAGAGATTGCCCACCCAATAATTGCCTGCCACATTGGAAGACGGAAGGCAAAGAATGAGATGTCGAGACCGAATTGAGGATCTTTGACACCGAAATCTGTTGAGTTCTTAAAGAGCATCCACTCACGCCAGAAGACCATTCCTGATGTTCCACCGAAGTAAGCAAGTGCAAGAACAATTCCTAGAAATACCCATTGGCGAATCGGTTCTACTTGTGCGCGCAGTCTTTCAAGGCCACTGATTTCGATGCTTGTTGGAACATAGAGTGGGCGGCGCTTATATGCGAGGAATATATTGAGAGAAATCACAAGCGAGGTAATGAGACCAACAATCAGAAAGAGTTGAATCTTTGTCACTAGAACCGTTGACCACACTGTTGTGAAGTCAACTGATTTGAACCAAAGCCAATCTATGTAGAAGCCACTGAAGTAGGCAACGAGCGCACCGAGTGCGACCAAGATTGCTGCGGTAATGACAAGCGGATTGCGATTTCTATTCATGCACCTAGGTTAGTGCAACCTGTAACCCCTCGAAAATTGGAATCAGGTGGCTTACGAAGGTATGTCATAGCTTCTTCAAGCGTGGAAATGGCCACCACGGAGATGCCACTCACATTCTCCGGAATTTCTCCGCAATTTTCACGCGAGGCGAAGAGCACGGTGGCGCCAGCCTTCTTGGCAGCAATGATCTTCTCGGAGATGCCACCAATTGCTCCAACTTTTCCATCGGCTGCAATAGTTCCAGATCCTGCAACTTTCTGTCCCTGCAAAATATCAACAGGTGTAAAGAAATCAATGAGACCAATAGTAAAAATCAATCCACCACTAGGGCCACCCGTATTGGGAAGGGAAATTTTCAATGAGCTATCAGAGAGCTTGGAGATATCTATCGATGGAAAATTCTTTCTCAGATAATTCTTCGTCGCAGCCATTGCATCGCTCTGTGAAAGCTTCATCTCACGTAACGCGATCTTCTCTTCCTTAACAGATGTCGTATTTCGTTTATATATAGCCGAGCGAGGGAAGAGAACACAGTCTGCGCGAGCCCAACAGCCAATTGCTTCAGCTCCAAGAATCTTTGCATCTGCTGTAGAGACCCAAATGGAGAGAAGATAGACCTGGCCATTGGGCTTATATGTCTTAACATCTGCGCTCTTTACCTTCAGCACTTTAGGAAAAAGGGGCGTGCCTTCACCAGGTTGGATCACGACAAAGTTGACCGGTGTAACTAACGGGATGAGGAAGAAGAGTGAGAAGAAGAGAGTCAGTAAACGCGGAGTCTTAGAGAAACGAGGCGCCATGGTGGGATTACTACTACCTACAACAGAGAATCTTTATCGGGCTTTGGTTCAACAGATTGTTGCTCAGCAATTTCTGTGTCGCGGAAGGAATCTTGGAAACGTTGGAATTGCCCCACTGAGCGAGAAGTTTCAGTTTCAAACTTTGACTTGAATTTTGAGATCCAGATGACATAACCGATCGCCCCAATGAGGCCAGCTGCGGGAACGACCCACCAGATAAGGGCTGCGAAGGCGCTTGATCCTGCGAGTAATTCGGTGTGGGGCATGTAAAAATCTTAGTCCTTCTGGGAAGAAAGTGCCCACTCTGATGGTTACACCCTGTAGATAGAATCAATCCATCCGCAACCTGGCCTAGCTTTTCTTAAGGGAGTAACTGATGTCACCTTTTGGATTCACACCTGATGATGGTGATGAAGAAAATGGTAAGCCAGAAGACTTAAATGCGATGATGCGTCAGATGCAAGAACAGATTCAAAAACAATTTGAACAACTTGGAATTAACCCAGCGGGTTTCGTCAACCCCTTTGCATCTTTTGCGCAAGGTTCACAAGATGCACTTCCTCAAGCAGTCGTCCGTGATACGGCAAAGAAATTTGTGCAAGCTCAAGGATCTCAACCTCTTGGAACTAAAGATGTCACTGTCGTAGATAACGCCTTTGAAATTGCAGATCTCTGGCTCAATGAAGCAACAGTCTTTCCTGCAACCTCTGGGACTTCATCACAGCGCTCTGTCAGTCGACTCGATTGGGTAGATGAAACTCTCGCTGGGTGGCAGGCAACGATGGAGCCACTTGCCACAGGTCTCTCATCAGCAATCTCATCCCTTCTCGATGATGCGATGGCCCAACAATCACAAGATGTCGATTCTGGTGAAGCGATGGCAGGACCTATGGGCGCTATCGCAGGTTTACTGCGCACCTTTATTGGTTCTCTCATTGCTACTCAATTAGGCCAAGCAATAGGTGGAATTTCAGCAACAGCAACCGGTGCTCATGATGTGGGGCTACCCCTTCTGGACCCTGCGCGCCCACTGTTGATTCCTGAAAACATTGAGAAGTGGAGTCAGGACCTTGAGATACCAAAGACAGAGATCTATCTTTTCCATGCACTGCGCGAAGCAGCTGTAGCAAGACTTTTTGAATCAAACCCGTGGCTTGTCTCCTATATTCGCAGCGCCATCGTTGATTACGGTCGAGGTATTCACATTGATATGGAAGCAATTCAACGTCAAGCAGAGGAGGCGATGCAGAACTTTGATCCATCGCAAGGCAACCCTGAATCCAATGAAAACTCTTTCACTATTGCACTCAATAATGGGATTTTCACACCGGAGGAAACACCAGCACAGCGCGCAGCTCTCTCCAAGTTAGAGACAGCACTTGCACTTGTTGATGGTTGGGCTGATGAGGTCACAACACTTGCAGCAGGTGAGCGACTTCCTGCACTTGCTCAGCTTCGTGAAATGAATCGGCGACAGAGAGCAACAAGTGCGCCATCACAACAACTCTTTAAAACTCTCCTAGGACTTGAGGTAACTCCCAAACTTGCACGAGAGGCGAGCGCTTTCTGGCAGAAGGTGCGCGAATCAAAAGATGTTGCAGCCCGTGATCAGATTTGGAGTGGGATTTTGCCCAGCGCCGAAGAATTATTGGAAGCTGAGAAGTTCTTAACGTCATCTGAGATTCCAGATGACCTGAGCGGTCTGCTCTAAGCCACTTCTTCTAAAGGGAAAAGAAAAGCGAAGTCCCCGGGCGCACATTTCGATATCAGCCTTCCCCTTGCTGATATCAAACGGTTATCCGAGGACTTCGTATGCGAAAAGTACGACGAATAGTGAGCAGAATCAAACGAAAAAGGCTAAGACACAAGAAAAATTTTCAGTCAAAATTTATCGATACCTCGATAAATAATTGTCTTATCTAATACATTTCCTCAATGACTACTGGAGACTTTCAGCCAGAATTTGAAGAGGTCACTCTCCCTGGGGTCGATGAGGGTGAAATCCTTGTCATTCGCTCGACTCGACGTAAAAAGAGCATCTCTGCCTATCGCCAAGGTGGTCGCATCGTCATCTCTATCCCTGCACGACTCAGTAAAGCTGACGAGAGAGCCATCGTTCCCGAGATGATCGCCAAGATTCGCAGCCAAGAGGAGTCCAAGACCCCGGGAGAGGCTGACCTGATCGCACGTATCGATCAATTGCTGACCGAACTTGCCCCAGAAATCACTGAACGACCTGTTTCAGTGACATGGAGGGCGATGAGAGAGCGTTGGGGCTCCTGCACCAGCGTTGATCGCTCAATCCGCATCTCAGATCGCCTCAAGCTTGCCCCTGACTATGCACTCGATTACGTCCTCTTTCATGAAGCAATCCACCTTCAATACTTCGACCATGGAGCTGAATTCACGGAAGCGCTGGCCAGATTCGAGGATTCAGAGCTGGCAAGTGCCTATCTCGATGGATATGAGGCCGCTGAGAGGTCTCTCCTTGCCCCTGCGGAGCTGGAGAAGATCTAGTCCAAATCCCCACGCACAATCACCGCGTGGAGAGCGTGTTTTGAGCGTGAGCGGGAGTATCGTTCCAGCCAGTACACATGAGCGCCAAGCACATGGGTCGAACGGAGGCAAAAATGGCAGAGGTAGAGACATACAAGGGTGACGCTTACTGCGTTAAGTGCAAAGCCAAGCGTGATTTCGAGGGAACTGTAAAGATCTCAGACTCTGGTCGTCGCATGGCACAGGGCATCTGCCCAGTGTGTGGCACCAAGGTAAATCGCATTCTTGGCAAGAAGCCAGAATAAGTTTTACGTCACTCATACGTAGCAATAGCCCTCGCCCTTTACGGGTGGGGGTTATTTCTTTTCTCCACTCTTCTTAACTAGCTCACCCTCACTACCCGTTGAGAGACCAACTGCAGCGCGTTGAGAAATAAGGGCTTACTGCACAGATTCGAATCCGCGCTCGCTTGCCATAACAAGAGCGCACCCACAATGCGCAGCTATGAGAACGTTAAAGCGCGGAATATCACTTTTTACCACAACAACACCCGGGGAGTATTTTCTCGGCACAGCATCGCGAGCAATTCGCATCTACACCTGCGAACAGAAAGTCATCGCTGAACATCTTGCTCGTGGAGTGGATGAGAACGATATTTCTCAGATCACAGGAGTCTCCCCCATCGCAGTTCATAACCTGATGACAGAACTTGCACATGAGTCACTGATTGACACTTCCCAAGGCTCCATCACAGTCAGCGATCGATTTATTTCAAAGCTCGATAGCCGAGCAACAAAAAATAGTAAGCCCAATAGAGATGGTGCATACATCCAACTTCACAATCGCCTTGCACCTGAACTTGAACAGAGCACGTGGATTGATGGCGTAACAGATGGAGGAGTTTCGCTCTTAAGTGCCAGACAGAATTACCTGATTGAAATCTCTGGCAGCAATCGAGTTGCCACACTGCTCTATACGCTCTTACTCACCAGTGGCTTTACTCAGGTCCGCTATGCAGCAAGAAGCAGGAATTCTGTTATCGCAGACCTAGATCTAGGAGTCGATGGCATAACATCAAGTGATTTTGGATTCTCCTTCACCAAAAATCGTGAAGATCTTCGTCGTGATTACTCACTCTTTCCTCTTGATAAGAGCGCCAATTACTTAGATGAGGCATCATCTCCAGATCTTGCAATTGCATGTGGTGATATCGATCCTGAAAAGTTATCTCTCTGGATGAGTTATGGACAAGCATTTATGCATATCCCACATCCACGCGCAGCTCGCGCGGAGATAGGGCCGATTGTTATTCCGGGAAAGACGCCATGCTTGCGGTGTGCACAATTAGCAGAATGTGATCAAAGTGGAGTTATCTCAAGTCGCACATTGGCAGCGCCTGAGAAAGTGGAATACCCACAAATTGCAGCTCACGCAGTTGCTGCGTTGGCAGCCTCTCAGATAACTACTTATTGCGATGCCATCACACTTTCAGAAGGAGAAGCTCTCAAAGCGCCCGAGATCTTTGGAAAAATCACTGTCATTGACTATCAAAGGCTTGGGCAACCACAGGTGGTGGCGATTACTCGCCACCCACTCTGTGGATGTGCTTTCTAACTCTTCTTACATCTGGCTTTCAATAAGTCGCGCAGCTGCAATCACCTGACGTGGTGGTCGTCCAGCACGACGCTTGCGTTCGATGATGACGCCATCTTCGATTAACTGCCCGCCCCATACGCCGCATGGCTCTTGGCGAGATAGAGCGCCATCAAGACACTTGTTGCGCACAGGACATGTTCCGCAGAGCGCCTTAGCCTCGAGAACTCCCTGGTCTGTTTCAGAGTAGAAGAGCTCAGGGTCTGCTAGATGGCATGGCAGGGTGAAAGCCTTGGCGTTGTCATATGTGAAAGTCACATCCTTCAAGCCAATCTTTTCGCCGTTATCTGCCCAGCCTGGTACCTGTAGTTCGCTGAAGAGAACTGTCATAGCTCTCACCTCTTCTCTCTGTTTCTAGACCTTTCGATCTATCTCGTTTCTTTCTTTTTTGTCTTGTTAGTTTTTTTAGGAAAATAAAAAAGGACCTACAAATCCTTGGTGGATTTGAGGCCCTTGTGGGTCTGTTCGAAGTTACTCGACTAGAGCTCCTGTGGCCTCAACCACTGCATAAAAGTTGGCGTAAAACGCTGACTTCGTTGCTGTGGGCCAAGCTGCGCGCTTATGAGTGCGCTTAGCTGTGGCTGTTGAGGTTGTATGAGCAGCAGAAGGAACAGCAGCGCGTGCGCCTGCTGTTGTTGAAGTGAATACTGAATTCATCTCAACGCCTCCTGTTATCAATCATCGATTATTCGATGAAGTGTCAAGGGTACGCGAGCCCTATCAACTCTGGCAAGTTAATTAAATTCCCTACGAACTGGCGAGTAACCCGGATTCACGCAGGAATGGGCTGGGGCTCTTGCGGTAGGAGATATGTAAATCAGCCTTGGCACGCGTAATTCCCACATAAAACAGGCGTCGTTCCTCATCAATGGATGCATCAGAGACTGGCAACTGCCCCTCAGATGCGCCGATCAAAAAGACCCGCTCCCATTCAAGACCTTTGGCCGCATGCAGCGTTGCAAGGGTGATGACAGGCATCGTTGGTGGATTATTTTGCTGCACGCGATCTTCGACCTCACGCAAGTATCCGCGCAGAGTTTTCGGTGTGAAATTCTCATCGCTATCGAGTTCTCGAGCTAAATGTAGAAGTGCTGCAATTCCATCGATTGCCTCACCCGTTAAATATGGTTGTGCAAGCGTGCGCAGTTCATCAATCCAGCCTTGGCCTTCAGCAGGAATAACAGATGCTTTACGAACTTCACTTAAGAAATCACGAACCTCTCTGCGATCAAAGAATCTCTCGGTACTGCGCACCTGATAGGGCAAATTCACTTTCTGCATAGCGCGTTCAACGCTCTTAAGCTGTGAATTAGTGCGAGCAAGAATTGCAACCTCGTGTGGTGGTGTTCCACTACTTAAAAGCTCAGTGATCTCAGAGAGCACACCATTTACTTCAGCAGCCTCGTCAGAGTAGCCAACGACGCTTGGTTGAGTGCCATGTTCATTTTGAGCAACAAGTTCTTGTCCCATCGCACCATGGCGCAGGAGGGCATTTGCTGCAAAGGTAATTTCTGGAGTGGATCGATATCCAGTGCTCAGGCGAATTACTTCAGCATCAGGAAAACGTTGCGTGAAGGTATTAAGAAATACCGGAGTAGCTCCAGCGAATGAGTAGATAGTTTGTGCAGGATCTCCCACAACACAAATGTCATTGCGCTTTCCAAGCCAGGCATTAATCAGTCTTTGCTGCACAGGCGAGACATCCTGGTACTCATCGATAGTGAAGTATCGATACTGATCTTGTACTCTCTCGCGCACTTCACGCTCTTCCTCCAACATCGCAGTGCAGAGAAGTAGTACATCTTCAAAATCGATTGCCAGCTCTTGTTTTTTTACAGATTCATATGCGGTGTAAATCTGCACCATCTGCTCAGGTAATACACGTGGTTTCTGCATGCGCTTTGAGATTTCATCCACATAATCACTGGGAGCAACTTGAGAAACCTTTGCCCATTCAATCTCTGATGCAATATCGCGCATGAGTTCGCGATTTGTTGCTCGCACAGAATCACCTAAGCCCGCGCGATTAATCGCCTCTGTAAGAAAACCTGTCTTGGTTGTGATCAGATCTGGTGTGCGACCACCGAATACTGAAGGCCAGAAGTAGAGAAGTTGCTTCAGTGCTGCTGAGTGAATTGTGCGTGCTGCAACGGTGGGAACACCTAATGAGCGAAGTCGTGCACGCATCTCACCTGCAGCTTTTGCTGTGAAAGTCAGCGCCAATACTTTCTGCGGATCCATCGTGCCAATTGCTGCTGCATAGGCAATGCGATGGGTAATAGCACGAGTTTTTCCAGTGCCTGCTCCTGCAATAACGCAGACAGGACCACGAGATGCCAGTGCTACAGCGCGCTGGTCAGGGTCTAGCGCTGCAAGAATTTCATCTTCTATCGCCACGTTTCGCCGCCAAGTGCTACTTCACCGAGCCAGCCTTCAATCATCTTGCGAGCAACTGAAATTGTTGGTGGAAGTAGGAGTGAACCATCCTTGGCTGCAGTTTTAAGTTCTTCTCGACTAAACCATTTCACATCAGTGATTTCTTCGCCATCGCCCTTTGCATCACCTGGATTATCTGTGACTGCTTCAAAGGCAATCATGATGCTTGCAGGAAATGGCCAAGGTTGAGAGCCCAAGTATTTGATTTCACTGACAGTGATATTGGATTCTTCAAAGACTTCGCGAGAAACACATTGTTCAAAGGTTTCACCGGGTTCAAGAAAACCTGCAAAAGTTGAGAAGCGTCCTTCAGGCCATACTGGTTGATGTCCAAGCAAGATGCGATCTGCGCGATCCTTAATCAAAACGATGACTGCTGAATCTGTGCGCGGGTGATGTTGGCTCTGATCTGCATCGCAAAAACGCGCAGCTCCCCCAAGATCGACCCGTGTTGCCCCACCACAGCGTGGGCATCGTGGATGCGCCCTATGCCAATTGCTCAGCGCTGTTGCATGCAGTGCCAGTTCAAATTCAAGGGGAGAAAGCTGAGCCCCAACTTCACGCAATGTTGTGAAGCCTTCGCTCTTTTTCTCATCAGATACTTCACCGATCCACTGCGTATCCCAGACGAAGTACGGGGTGCGATCTGCAAGATCGAGACCTAGGAAGTAGCGAGAGCCACTTTCAAATTTTCCAGAGTCAACCAGTGCTGCAATCTCTTTCGCCGATGCAAAGGTGAGCTTTTCATCAACAGATGCAATGCGGCCATCTGCAATATGAGCAATCTTGGCCTTCTGCCACAAAGTATCCAATGTGGATTGATTGGTGCGTAGTTCTCCGGCGCGATCTATATGGGAAGGGTGTTGATGTATCGCGCTCACAGGTGCAGGTTACTAGTCTGTGGGGGTGCGCATCACCTCGTGGAATCTCCTGCATGGAATGGCTATCCCCCCGCAAGGCAGCGCCGATCCAGAGGCGCTACAGCGCGCCATCCAATCTCTTGAATCTGATGTATTCGCCTTTCAAGAAGTTGATCACTTCTTACCGCGTTCTAAGTCGCGACCACAGATGCGCGATATTGCAGAGAGCATCGCAGCTCGAGATTGGGCAATGGGAGCCAGTGTTATTGGAACACCTGGTGAGAGTTGGCGCAAAAAGCACGAAGATGAACCGGAAATTATCTCCAATACTTCTTCACACTCGGAATTAATGCATGAGTGTTACGGCATTGGAATCGTTTCAAAGATTCCTGTCTTAAGTTGGAATCGACTTAATCTCGGTAACTCACCACTAGGGCTACCTCTCATTGTTCCCGGTGATGAAACTGGAAAAGGTAAACCGCGATTTATCTATGTCAAAGACGAGCCGCGTCTTGCACTAGCTGCAGTTCTAGAAAATGGATTTACCGTTGTTAATACACATCTCTCTTTTGTTCCAGGATTTAATCTTGCGCAATTGCGCCGCGTGAAGAAGTGGGCACTTGAGATTGCAGAATCAACTGGAACGCGTGCGATAGTCCTTGGTGATCTCAACCTGCCAAAGAATCTGCCCGTTGTGGCTTCCAAGTGGAAATCACTTGTTACCCAGAACACCTACCCCAGCTGGGGCGGCAAGATCCAGTTTGATTACATCCTCTCACCCGACCTCACCTTCGGTGAATATTCTGTGAGGAACTTCGCCCCCACAGGGGTGAGTGACCATCTGCCTATCGGTATTGAAATCTTCGGTTAGCAATTTTCCCTAAATTCATTAACCTTGGGGCATGACTACAGAATCAAAGACTTCAGCAGCCCAGTGTCCCTATACAGGTAGCAAGCTCAATAAAGAGGGCACCTACAACACTGATTGGTGGCCTAACCACTTAGACCTCACAGTCTTACGTAGCCACACAACAGCATCTGATCCAATGGATAAAGACTTTGATTACGCAGCAGAATTTAAGAAACTCAATATCAAATCTGTGCAGAAAGATATTGAAAAGCTGATGACAACATCACAAGAGTGGTGGCCTGCAGATTATGGACATTACGGTCCATTCTTCATCCGCATGGCATGGCACAGCGCAGGTACTTATCGCACATACGATGGTCGTGGCGGTGCTGGTGCAGGAATGCAACGCTTTGCACCTCTTAATAGCTGGCCCGATAACG
This sequence comes from Candidatus Planktophila dulcis, assembly GCF_002288225.1. NCBI lineage: Bacteria > Bacillati > Actinomycetota > Actinomycetes > Candidatus Nanopelagicales > Candidatus Nanopelagicaceae > Candidatus Planktophila > Candidatus Planktophila dulcis. The sequence goes on along the minus strand of NZ_CP016777.1, from coordinate 173,274 downwards.
TCAACCTTGATAAAGCACGCAGACTTTTATGGCCGATTAAGCAGAAGTATGGAAAGAGTTTGTCATGGGCAGATCTCATGATCCTTGCAGGTAACTGTGCACTTGATTCCATGGGGTTAAAAACTTTTGGATTTGGTGGCGGACGTGCAGATGTCTGGGAGCCAGACGAGACCTACTGGGGCAAAGAGCAAGAGTGGCTTACCAACGAGCGCTATAGCGGAGATCGTGAACTTGAAAATCCTCTTGCTGCAGTTCAAATGGGTTTGATCTATGTAAACCCTGAAGGTCCAGATGGAAATCCAGATGTCTTAGCTTCTGCAAGAGATATCCGCGAAACATTTGCTCGCATGGCGATGAATGATGAAGAAACAGTTGCACTCATTGCAGGTGGTCACACATTCGGCAAAGCACATGGAGCTGCAGATCCTGGAAAGTATGTTGGCGCAGAACCAGAAGGTGCACCAATAGAGGAGATGGGCCTTGGCTGGAAGAACAGCAATGGCAAGGGCAATGGCGCAGAAACTATCTCTAGCGGCCTTGAAGGTGCTTGGACTCCGACTCCAACAAAGTGGGATAACACCTACTTTAAGACTCTCTTTAAGTATGAGTGGAAGCAGACAAAGTCACCAGCAGGTGCAACGCAATGGATTCCAACAGATGAATCTGCAGCAAAGGCTGTTCCTGATGCACATCTCAAGGGCGTCACACATGCTCCCGTTATGTTCACAACAGATCTTGCAATGCGCATGGATCCTGCTTATGAAAAGGTTTCGCGTCACTTTGCACAAGATCTTGATGCATTTGCCGATGCCTTTGCACGTGCATGGTTCAAACTCACCCACCGCGATATGGGACCTATCGCACGTTACCTCGGTCCTTTAGTTCCTAAGGAGCAATTGATTTGGCAAGACCCACTTCCAGCAGCTCCAAAATCAACAATCTCAAAGGCAGATGCAGAATCACTGAAGAAGAAGATTCTCAAGAGTGATCTGACCATCTCTCAGCTTGTTACTACTGCATGGGCATCTGCTGCATCCTTCCGAGCAACAGATAAGCGCGGTGGAGCAAATGGAGCTCGTATTCGCCTTGAGCCACAACGCAGCTGGGCGGTCAATAATCCTAAGGAGCTTGCAAAGGTTCTAAAAGTTCTTGAGAAGATTCAGACAACATTTAATAAGCGAGCAAAGAAGAAGATCTCACTTGCAGATCTCATCGTTCTTGCTGGAACTGCTGCAATCGAAAAGGCTATTGATAATGCAGGCTTTAACATCAAAGTGCCCTTTACACCAGGTCGCACAGATGCAACGCAAGAGCAGACCGATGTTGCATCCTTTGCAGTTCTTGAACCAACTGCAGATGGATTCCGTAACTATCTAGGTGCCGGACAATCACTAAGCGCTGAAGAACTCCTCATTGATCGCGCAGCGCTTTTGGGGCTCACTGCTCCTGAAGTCATAGTCCTTCTTGGTGGAATGCGCGTACTTGGTGCAAATCACGATGGTTCAAAGACAGGTGTCTTAACTCATAAGAAAGAGACTCTCAGTACTGATTTCTTCATCAATATTCTAGATATCAAATACCAATGGGCTCCCAAGTCAGGTGATAGCAACCTCTTTGAAGCACATGATCGCAAGAGCGGAAAAGTTAAGTGGAGTGCAACCCGTGCTGACCTAGTCATTGGTTCAAACTCTGAATTACGCGCCCTTGCTGAGGTCTATGCAAGTAACGATGCTGAGAAGAAATTCATCAAGGACTTCGTTGCTGCGTGGACCAAGGTAATGAATCTTGATCGCTTTGATCTAAAGAAGTAACTACTTCACACTCAACAGATCGATGAGTTGACCTTCAGATAAGAGGTTTGCTCGTCGATCTGTTGTATTTGTGGGCACGTAATGAAATGCCGCAGTGACTTGGTCTACTGAAATTCCCTGCAACTTCGCCCAGGCTAAGCGATAGACAGCAAGCTGCACGGCAGAAGATTCACCCAAGACCTTAGAACCTGTCTTCCAATCCACCACTTCAAACCCAGCATCTGTCTTATAGACAGCATCGATACGACCTCTAACAAGAATTCCAGCAATAACAGTTTCAAAAGGAACTTCAACTGCATGTGGTTGCAAAGATGCCCAACTTGATGCAAGCCACTTAGCTTTGAGATCTTCAAGCTTCTGATCTTCCTCAAAGGGAGTGAGCAGATCGAAATCTTCATCGTCAAAGAGAGTCTTTGCATTGAAGTGATTTTCAATCCATAAGTGAAATGCCGTTCCACGATGTGAGTACTCATCCATAGCACGTGGCATCGGGCGGCGAATAGTGCGTGCAAGTTCAGCAGGGTTTTCATGCAGTGCGATAAGAGTTGATGTGGAAAGGCGTGGTGGCAGTGCAACGCTGTGAGCACCTGCCTTGTATTCATTGAATTCAGCGATGATGGCACGGGCATCATCTGCAAAATCACGAAGCCCATCATCGACGGTGCCTTCAAGATTTATAGGAGCTGCAGACTCAACAAGAGAGACTGTGCGATCAAAATCTGCACGGCGATTACCGAGAGGATCTCGTGGCCACTGCGCGGTGATTTCAATATCTTTTGCAGGATTTCGATCAGTGCTTGCAGGTGCAATGGGGGCTGAAATCACTGTTCCCACAGCACTTGCGACCTCTTGCACCTTTTCATAGAGAACAGAAGGTGCCACAGGTTTTGCACCATCTCGCCAGAAAGATGTCGAGCAGAAGAGATGTGTGCGGGCACGAGTGATGGCCACATAACCAAGGCGGATCTCCTCCCGCATCTTGAAATCAACACAGTGATCAGCAAATGCATCAATGGCCTTCTTCGCAGCTGCATTGGTAGTTGCTGCGTTCCAAGAAAAGCCAGGCAAAATATCCTTATCGCCTCGCAGTGAGAATGGAATATGTCGTTCATTGGTAATCCAGTTATCGGAATCTGATGAATTAGCCCCAGGGAAAGTTCCTTCAGCAAGTCCTGGGACAGCAACAACATCCCATTCAGCTCCCTTTGCCATATGGATGGTGAGAATCTGAACAACGCTTGCATCAACATCAGGTGTTCCAGCCTTAAGGCCACCCTCTTCTTCACTTGCAACATCGAGCCATTGCAAGAAGGCGGTCAGCGTTCCACCACTACGAGCAAACTTTGCAGCCTCATCCATAAAGCGGTCAAGATGGCGACGACCATGTGTTCCGCCATCGCGCAACATCACTTCAGTCTCTAAGTTCAAATATCGCTCGATATCAACTATGAGATCTGTAATGGGCGCAGATGCACGAGCGCGCAGACGACGCAGGTCAGATGCAAATGAAGTTAACCGTTCATATCCCACTGAGCTGAACTTTGACTTCTCACACTTCTCAATCTCATCGAGTGCATCAATGACACTTCCAATGAATTGATCATCTGCTTCAGCAGATTGTGGATTGCCGACAACAATGTTCTTCACGATGCTGCGACTATCGGCTGAAAGTGATTCAGAGCGTGAGCGAGCAAAGCGGCCCAAAGCTGCAATATCGCGCGGTCCAAGGTTGATACGTGGCCCTGTCAGGTGACGCATGAGTGAGGCACCTGCATCTGGGTTATTGATTACTTTAAGCATTGCAACAAGATCTGCAATCTCAGGAACATGCACAAGTCCACCTAAACCAAGGACTTCAGAAGGTATTCCAGCCTTTGCAAGAGCTTCCTGAATCAGAGCAATCTGTGCGCGCTTTCGGACCAATACGGCAAATGTTTTTGGAACTTTGCTGCCAACCTTTAGGCGCTCTGGATTACTCCACAAAGGCGTGAAGTATTCAGCGATAGCAGTTGCTTCACCTTCAAGGTTTTCAAATACACCGCAAGTGAGATTTCCTTTTCCAGCACCCTTACGTGGCTTAAGCGCTGCAACAGTGATGCCTTCATCTTTTCGAACATCTGCTGAAATTGCATTGGCAAGAGTAAGAATTGATTCATCGTTGCGATAGGTAGTAAGGAGTTCATAGACATTTTTACCTGTTGCACCATCTGATTTAGGAAAGTTTGCGTTAAATGCGCTGATGGTGCCAGATGATGCACCGCGCCATGTGTAGATAGATTGGCATGGATCGCCCACAGCTGTAACCGGGTGTCCCCCACCAAAGAGAGCAGATAACAAGCGCACCTGTGATTGCGATGTATCTTGATATTCATCGAGCAGAACAATTGGATATTTAGCGCGCTCTAACACTCCCACATCAGGGAAGTTGACTGCGATATCTGCAGCGAGTGCAATCTGATCATCGAATGAGAGTTCACCTGATTGACGTCGTGCCTCTAAGAAGGCTTGCATCATCGGCAGCATCGCAATGCGTTGGTTGAGAACCTTGGCAACCTTACGAGTCTCTTCATTGGTAGCACCTGTCATCTGTGCTACTTCATGCAATACCTTCTCATCAGCATCTCTGATTTGATCCACCGTCACTCGGTGCTCTAAGACCATCGATGTGAGTCCCAATAAATCCTTCACAACAGTGCTTGCAGCATCACTGGTTGCAAAGGTGCCGTCATCCCACTCACGCACCAACTTATTAGCAGACATCCACACAGCGGCTTCACCCAGTGGTTGAACATCAGCATCAATGCCGTAACGAATTGCATGTTCACTCAAGAGACGTCCTGCATAGGAGTGATAGGTAGTTACTGCGGTATCGAGTGAGCTAAAAGTGCGCGCTATTCCTTGCTTATCTTGAGCCTGCTGGAATTGGCGAAGTCGTTTGCGGATACGAGTATTGAGCTCACCTGCTGCCTTGCGTGTAAAGGTAAGACCAAGAATTTGATCAGGGCGTGCGATTTCATTTGCAACGAGATAGACAACGCGCGCTGCCATCGTCTCTGTCTTTCCAGATCCAGCACCAGCAATAACAACAGCAGGTTCAAGTGGATTATCGTGAATAGAAATAATCGGGCGCTGCTCATCCGATGGCAGATGGAAGGTGGGATCAATCGAGATGATCATCTCGGCGACTTGGTCAGGTGAGTATTTCTCTATCACTGATGCACCGCCTTACCTTCAAGATAGAGAGGACAAGAAGGCTTTACCTTGCACTGCTTACACATATCGTTCTTGCGCGCAGTAAATGTTGCACCACCCATACCCACTGCAATCTCTTCAAGAATTGCTGTAGTCGCCTCAACATCAACAAGCGCGCCCTGCTCACGAGTGCTATAGCTCTTATTCTTACTTGCCAGATAGACAAGCTGAGCACCGGTGACATCTGTGGACTTTAACTTCTCTTCAAATCCATCAAGGACAACACCTAGCTGATAGCAAGCAAGTTGCAAGTTAGTCTTTGCATCATCTCCCGAAATCTCTTTCTTTCCTGTCTTAAAGTCGATGATGTAATGCTTGCCATCACTATCTACTTCAATACGGTCAACATTTCCTCGGATAAGTGCGCGTCCCACAGTGATCTCAAAGCTCTTCTCAACACCTGCAACTGTGCGGTTATTGTCGGCTAGCGACTTGGTATGAAAGAGCGAGAAGCGCTCGAGCATCTTCTTAGCCCGTGCAAGGGCTGCATGGCTAATCCAGCCCTGGCTATCGTCAATCAACGGCCATGAATCAATAAGTTTGCTCTGCAACGCCTCATCAGTAATTCCTGGTTCATCTACTTTAAGACGTGCAAATTCGTGAATAACAGATCCCAGTAACTGCGCTGTGGAATCACCATCGGTGCCACCGCTTTTCTCCAAGAACCATTTAAGGCCGCATTCAGTGAAGTTCTCAGCACCCGATGGTGAAACAGGAACAAGAGCACCCTCATCAACCACAGGTAGCTCACTCGTAATAGAGGCCGATCCCAGCCACTGTGATGGTTGAGCGAGATGAATTCCATTGGCACTCAAAGTCTTCAGCAGAGATGCTGCACCAGTATTGCCTGAAAGGTTTACTTCGCGTCGCAGCGTTGCAACAAGTGCGGATGCTGTCAGCGGCCTTGGCACTTCGACTTCAGCAGCTGCTGTTCCGAGTGATTCTGCAAGATCTTCAAAGAAGATGGATGGGGTTTCATCTTCGCGAGAGATTGCTGTCACAAGAAGTGATTGACGAGCACGAGTTGTTGCAACATGAAATAGTCGCGCTTCATCTTCTGCAAGTGATGATGCAGCAATCATGTCCAGGGTGACTTGTGCAAGTTCATCGCCATGGCGCACTCGCTCAACAAGTCGTTCAGCGCCAAGAAGTGAACTGCGCTGCTTCAAGTTTGGCCAAGCACCTTCTTGCACGCCAGCTACTGCAACATATTGCCACTGACGTCCCTTTGCAGAGTGCACAGTAAGGATTTCAACGACATCAGGGCGAACACCCTTTGCAGTAATAAGGTCAGAGACAATTGTTTCATTGGAAATTTCAGTCAAGAATAAGTCAGGTTTAGCACCAGGAAAACGTTCAATATGCCGTGCTGCTGTATCAAAGAGTTGGATCATCGCATCCAGATCGCGATCAGCCGATGCTCCGCGAGATCCACCCTTCAGAGCTGCTGCCCTCCACGCATCTGCAATCTTCTCGTTATCGCTATTGGTAGCGTTATTCCAGATTGCCCACAACAGATCATGAATCGTTGCACTCTTCTTTGCAATTGATTTCTTGGCAAGTGCGAGCAAGTTGTGAATTCGTATTAACTCAGCAGAATCTTCGATAGCGATATCTCCTGTGAGGATCGCATCCAGAATCAACTGGGTTCCAGATCTCTTATCGCTTGCTTCATCACGGGCAGCAAGGAGTGCAGCTCTTGTGCGACGCAGTGAGACCGAGGTTGCTCCCCCAAATTCAGATGTCAGTAACTTCTCCGCCGTATCAAGGTTCAGGGGCTGGGCACCTGTTGCAACGCGTGCAAGTAAAAGGAGTGGAGCAATTGCAGCGTTATGAGCAAGCGCTTCAACATCTCCTGCCGTTGGGATAGAGACCTGCGCAAAAGCACGTCTAATGGCCGATGCAGTCTGTCCATGAGATCTGACAATCACAGCCATCTGAGAATAAGGAACTCCTTGCATGAGATGTGCTCGCTTAAATAGGTATGCGATGTATTGCGCCTCTTCAGATTCTGAATGCAAGCACGCAGTCTGGGCAGTAGGTATGCCACGGAAATTCTCAGTTAACACAATCTCTTTAGCACCTGCTGCCACATAGGAGCCAATGACTGCAGCAACTCCTTCAGGATCTGCTCCTCGGAATCGCCCAACAGCACTTGCGCTATCTGCAACAATCACAAGGTCTGAGCCTGCAAGAAGTGAGAGCAGTGTGCGCTGAGCTGGATCACTCTCTTGGAATTCATCAACAATGATGGTGCTAAATCGCCCGCGAAGTTCAGTTAATAATTCAGGGTTGGCACGCAAGTAATTAATTGCAGAGTTAATGATTTCAGATGGATCAATGCGCACCTTGGCATCTCCTGCCAATACCTCTTGCAAAGTCATAGCCCCTAAATAGCGCTTCCAGAAATCTGCAGCGCCTGGCCAATACTTCTCACCCAGTTGGTGACCACGCTCTGCCAATGCATCCGGTGTGATGCCGCGTTCATTAGCGCGCATAATCAAATCTCGAAGCTCTCGAACAAATCCTTGTGTCTGCAAAGGCTCACCCAGTGATTCAGGAGTCTTCTTTAAGTCATCGTGCCACTGCTTATATCCATCTTCAATATCGCCATCAAGAAGTTGAGAGATAAAAGTTTCTTGTTCAGCGCCGGAGAGAAGAACAATCTCGCGATAGTTATCACCAGTACGCATCTTGAGAATCGAATATGCAAGTGAGTGAAATGTTCGAGCTAGTGGTTCAAAGGCTGTCGCTTGCGACCTTGTCACAATCACATCACGCATTTCAGATGCGCGTTCGCGGCCATAGGTAAGTAAAAGAATGGAGTCAGGAGATTGCCCTGCTGCAATGCGCGATAGCGCTGCTTCAATCAGAACAGTTGTCTTTCCTGTGCCCGTTGCACCTTTAAGAATCAGTGGTGAACCACGATGGGCAACGGCAGCCTTTTGATCAGCGCTGAGGGAAAGAGAGAACCCCTCAGCATCTGCTCGCACGAGGCGAAGAGGTGCTGAAGGGTTCTTACTCACAGTTCTAATTCAACCGTAAGCCACTGACAATTTAGCTCTGGTTGTTCTTCTTTGCGCGTGATGTTGCTCGGGCGCGCTCTGCGCCATCGAGAGTCACCTTGCGGATTCGAACAACAGCTGGAGTTACTTCTACGCACTCATCTTCGCGACAGAATTCGAGAGCGCCTTCCATGTTCAGCTTCTTAGGTGGAATCAACTTTTCAGAATCATCTGTGCCTGACGCGCGCATATTGGTGAGCTTCTTCTCACGAACACAGTTGACATCCATATCATCGGATCGTGAATTCTCACCAATAACCATGCCTTCATAGACTTCATCACCTGGTTCAACGAAGATTGAACCGCGCTCTTGAATACCGGCGAGTGCATAAGAAGTCACTGCGCCAATACGGTCTGAGACAAGAGAACCTGTTGCACGTGTGCGAAGTTCTCCATACCAAGGTTCATATGAATCAAAGACATGGTGAAGCAAACCTGTTCCGCGAGTTTCAGTTAAGAACTCAGTACGGAAACCAATAAGACCACGAGATGGAACCTTGTAGTCAAGACGAATCCAACCGGTTCCGTGGTTAACCATCTGCTCCATACGGCCCTTACGAAGTGCCATCAACTGAGTAAGAACACCTAAGTAATCTTCAGGTGCATCAATAGTTAGATGTTCCATCGGTTCATTAAGTTTTCCATCAATCATCTTGGTAACAACCTGTGGTTTACCCACTGTGAGTTCAAAGCTTTCGCGCTTCATGATTTCAACCAACACTGCTAGCTGAAGTTCGCCACGACCTTGAACTTCCCATGTGTCAGGACGTTCTGTGTTCAGAACACGAAGTGAGACGTTACCGACCAACTCTTTATCAAGACGATCCTTAACTTGGCGCGCAGTAAGCATCTTGCCGCTCTTGCCCGCTAGTGGTGATGTATTAATACCGATTGTCATCGAGATAGATGGCTCATCAACTGTAATCAGTGGAAGAGCATGTGAATTCTCAAGGTCTGCAAGGGTTTCACCTAAAGTGATGGTCTCAATGCCGGCAACAGCGATGATGTCGCCAGGGCCTGCCTCAAGTGCTGGAACACGTTCGAGTGCTTCAGTCATCAAAAGTTCTGAGACCTTCACACGCTCTGTTGTCCCATCTGTCTTAATCCATGAAACTGTCTGGCCCTTCTTGATTGTTCCTTCGTGAACGCGGCATAGTGCAAGGCGTCCAAGGAATGGTGAAGAGTCAAGGTTTGTCACGTGTGCTTGAAGTGGTGCACCTTCGTGATAAACAGGAGCTGGAATTGCAGAGAAGATAGTGTCGAAGAGAACATCGAGATTTTCTTCCTCTGGCATTCCACCATCTGCAGGACGAGTCAGCGATGCACGACCTGCCTTAGCGGAGGCGTAGACAACAGGAAATTCAATCTGCTCTTCATTTGCATCAAGGTCAAGGAAGAGTGCATATGCCTCATCCACAACTTCTGCAATACGTGAGTCAGAACGGTCAACCTTATTAATAAGGAGAATGACGGGAAGATTCTTCTGTAGCGCTTTACGTAATACAAAGCGTGTCTGTGGAAGTGGACCTTCTGATGCATCAACGAGAAGGATTACTCCATCGACCATCTCAAGACCACGTTCAACTTCACCACCGAAATCTGCGTGGCCTGGTGTGTCAATGATGTTGATGACAGTGTCACCGCGACGAACAGATGTGTTCTTCGCAAGAATCGTAATTCCCTTTTCGCGTTCTAGATCCATTGAATCCATCATGCGATCTTGACCTTCTTCTTGCTTCTTATAAGCAGCGAAGGCTCCGGATTGCCACAACATCGCATCAACGAGTGTTGTTTTACCGTGGTCAACGTGAGCGATGATCGCAACGTTGCGAAGGTTGTCACGGGTCTTCTTAGGAAGACCCTTCAGGTGTGCCTGATTAAGTCGGGCTCGGGCTGTGTTTAGGGCTGGGTTATTAGACATTGAATCTGAACTCCACTACGTCTCCGTCTTGCATGATGTATTCCTTGCCTTCCATACGGACCTTGCCCTTTGCTTTCGCATCAGCCATTGTGCCCGCTTCTACCAAGTCGGCAAAAGAAACGATTTCAGCTTTAATGAAACCTTTTTGGAAATCTGTGTGAATGACGCCGGCTGCCATAGGTGCAGTGTCGCCTTTATGAATAGTCCAAGCGCGTGCCTCCTTTGGACCTGCTGTTAAGTATGTTTGAAGACCAAGAGTGTCAAAGCCGACGCGAGCAAGAGTTGCAAGGCCTGGTTCAGTTAAACCAATCGCCTGCAAAAGCTCGAGTGCATCTTCATCTGAGAGTTCAGCAAGTTCTGCCTCTGTCTTTGCATCCAAGAAGATTGCTTCGGCTGGGGCAACCAGTGCTGATAACTTCTTTCGAAGTTCATCATCTGCAAGCTCTGCAGCATCAACGTTAAAGACATAGAGGAATGGCTTTGCGGTAAGTAAATGCAGTTCGTGGAGTAATTCGCGATCAATCTTTGATTGTGACAATGGCTTTCCAGATTGCAACCACTCATTTGCTTGCTTGACCGCCTCTAGAATTGGCGCCTTCTCTTTAGCAACGCGCGCCTCTTTCTCAAGACGCGGGATTGCCTTCTCAATTGTCTGTAGATCTGCGAGCGCAAGTTCCATATTGATTGTTTCCATGTCACTGGAAGGATCGATACGACCATCGACGTGAACAACATCGCCATCGGTGAAGACGCGGATGACCTGACAGATGGCATCGGTCTCACGGATATTGGCGAGGAACTTATTGCCAAGGCCAGCACCTTCTGATGCACCCTTCACAATTCCTGCGATATCAACGAAGGAGAGAGCTGCGGGAAGAAGCTTTTCAGAGCCGAAGATTGTGGCGAGCTTGGCTAAACGCTCATCCGGAACGCCCACGACGCCGACATTAGGCTCGATGGTGGCGAAGGGATAGTTGGCGGCCAAGACATTGTTCTTCGTGAGAGCATTAAAAAGGGTCGACTTTCCGACATTCGGAAGACCGACGATTCCAATAGAGAGGCTCATAAGTAGGACAGCCTACGGGGAATTGTCAGTGCCTCCTGCCACGATTGCCCCATGTCCAGCGCACTCGTGACCTTAATAACTCTGATTATCGGCCTCTTTCTTGGATTGGGCCTTGGTATCTGGATTTCACGGATGAAAAATACTTCCTCCTCATCTCATTCATTGGCGCAAGAACTCAACGATGTGAAGGTCTTGCTCAAAGCATCTGATGATCGCCTCAAAGCTGCTGAGGCAAAATCTGAAAACGATACAAAGATTGCAACGCAGATGGAGGAGATGAAGGCAAGCGTTGAACGTATGCGCGCACAATCTCAAGAAGCTGCAGAAAAACGTATTGCATCAGAGACGCAATTAGTAGGCACCATCGATGAGATGCGCAAAGCCTCCACTACCTTCTTTGATGAGACAAAAAAGATTGCTGGAGCGTTAGCGAGTTCGCAGACCCGCGGAAAATTTGGCGAAGCACAATTGCAATTACTGCTGGAGCAAGCAGGACTTCGCGAAGGCCATGAATATGATGCACAGCGTTCAACAACTGACTCAGATTCATCTGGCATTCCCGATATCACCGTGCATATGCCTGGTGGTTCTAAGTTGTTTATCGACTCCAAATTTCCCTTTGATCGTTTCCTTGAAGCATTTGGTACTGAAGATCAGGCAGAGCGAGATGAACTCTTAGCTCTTCATACCAAAGATTTACTTAAGCACGTGGATGCACTCTCAAAGCGCGGCTATCACAAGTCACAGGGCTCACCAGATTTCGTCGTTCTCTTTCTCCCATTTGAAACCCTTCTGGCAGAGGCACTTCGTATCGATCCAACGCTGCTTGAGAAAGCCTTTAAAGTCGGCGTCACGCTTGCAACTCCCACAACCACCATGGCACTTCTTCGCACCGTTGGACATATCTTTACTCGCAACCAATTAGCTGAAAATGCAGATGACATCACCAAGGTTGCAGCAACATTTCTAAAGAACATCACCCTTTTGCATTCAAAGATTGTGGCGGTCGGTAAGGCGATTAACTCCACATCTAAGGCATATGAGGATCTGGTGCCAACGGCTGAAAAGACTGTTCTCTCACCTGCTCGCCGTATTCATAAGCTGGGAGTTGCAGGTGATAAAGAGAAGCTTGCAATCGAATATCCTGATGCTCCTGCAGATGTCAGGGCGCTCAATAACCCAGATCTTGAAACAGATGATTTCATCGATGTAGAAGTAGTAGAGGAGTAAGAGATGGCAACAGCAATCAAGAAGCCGGCAATCTCAGGCCCTGGCCTTAAGAAGCAAGGTGTTGTTGTTCTACAATCTTTCTTCATCTTCATATTTGTCTGGCTTGAGATGTGGATTCGCGGTGGTGCAGGAATTCTCTCAGGCTTAATAATTTGTCTTGTCACATATGGCGGTATTGCATACGGTCGCACCGGAACTCGCTACGTATCAGCTGTTACCCCACCGCTTGCCTATGCAGCAACCACTCTTATCTACACAATCTTCAGCGATGGACTTCGTCCATCACGCGTTGGTATTGATTTCATTGCATCCCTTGCAAGCGTTGCGCCATTCCTACTTATCAGCGCGCTCTATGGATGGTTTATGTTCTTTAATGAGAAGGCTAAGAGCCGTCCTTCACAACGGTTACAGGCCACTCCAGAAGTTCGTTAATACCTTCACAGTTTCCTCTGGTTGATCTTCATTGGGGCAATGTCCTGCATCCTTAATAATGGTGCGCGGGGCTGATAAATCCTTAGCCATCTGGTCCTGCATCGCTAGTGGCCATGCATCATCGTTCTCACCATAGATGACATGCACTGGAATCTTTGTCGCAACAATTTCTGCAGTGAGGGCTTGAGTATCCTTTAGGTGAAGGGCCATAGTGTGGGTGGAGTTCGGATCTGATGCAGTCCAGCGCTTCTTATATGTTTCATAACGAGGCAGCAATTTATCTGTCTCATCCTTATATTTATACCAAGATTCTTCCATCGTCATAGTTTGAAGAATATGAATTGTGGCATCGAGATCTGGCTTATCTGGAATCCAATGAGGGCCACTACAGAATATTGTGAGCGATCTCCAGGTTTCTGGCGATTGCACAAGCGCGCGTTGAGCCACAAGTCCGCCAAATGAATGCCCCAGTAAATGTGGTTTCACAAATCCATAGTGCTTGGAAAGCTCAATGACATCACGTGCAAGAGAGTGCATGGAATAAGCATCTTCACGTTTGCTGTGGGCTGATTCATGTTGCCCACGATTATCAAAGGTCAGAACGCGATAACCCATATCGGCGAGAAGCGGCCCGATGACCTCGAAATCTTCTTTGCTGCCAGTAAATCCATGCACAAGCACTACATCTGCAATGCGGACCTTTGGTTCATAGATTTCAACAGCGAGATTCTCGCCCTGAATCTCAACAAATGTAGTCAAAGTTAAGCTTTCTTCAGATCAGCGCGGAGCTCTTTGGGCAGAGCAAAGAGGAGAGTTTCCTCGGTTGCGCGTACCTCTTCAACATCGTGATAGCCATGACCACTCAGGTGCTTGAGGAGATCATCGACAAGAATTTCAGGAACAGATGCACCACTTGTGACGCCAATAGTCTCAGCGTTTACTAACCACTCCTCTTTAACCTCATCTGCATAATCAATCAGGTAAGCGGCCTTTGCTCCATATTCGAGAGCGACCTCAACAAGGCGCACAGAATTTGATGAGTTAGTAGAACCAACAACGAGAACGAGATCTGCATTGGGTGCAATTGCCTTAATCGCTTCTTGGCGATTCTGTGTTGCATAACAGATGTCATCACTAGGTGGGTTTGCAATCTCTGGGAATCGCTCTTTCAGGATTGCAACAGATTGCATAGTCTCATCGACAGAGAGAGTGGTCTGTGTGAGCCAGACAAGTTTCTTTCCAGGTGTGGGTTGGATCGTGCGAGCTTCATCTAGGCCATCGACGACGCGAACTTTTCCTGGAGCTTCACCCGCAGTTCCTTCAACTTCTTCGTGGCCAATGTGGCCGATGAGAAGAATTTCTGTCTCTTCATTAGCAAAACGCTTTACCTCGTTATGCACTTTAGTAACGAGAGGGCATGTTGCATCGATGGTCTTCAAGTTTCGTGCAGCAGCTTCTGCATGCACCGCAGGTGAAACACCGTGGGCTGAGAAGACAACAGTTGCACCTTCTGGAACTTCATCTGTTTCATTCACGAAGATGACGCCACGTTGTTCAAGAGTTGAGACCACATGCTTGTTATGGACGATCTCTTTACGGACATAGACAGGAGCTCCATAGAGTTCAAGGGATTTCTCAACAGCCACAACTGCTCGGTCAACGCCTGCGCAATATCCACGAGGGGCAGCTAGGAGAATCTTCTTGCTCATATCGCGCAGTCTATTAGGCTCTCGCCATGTTCGAAACTTCAAGTGAATCCCCCGCACCAGTGCGTGTGGTCTCTGAAGCCATTAAGGATTACATCGATCGATTAGGCCCCATCTGGATTGAGGGCGAAATATCAGAACTCAATGAACGCAGCGGCGGAATGGCCTTTATGCGCCTTCGCGATACGAGTGCGGATATGAGTATCTCGGTGATGTGTTACAAAACAGTATTAGCAAGTGTGCAGCCACTTCCTGCCAATGCTCGCGTTGTTATTTATGCAAAGCCATCATGGTTTACTAAAAATGGATCGCTGACTCTGTCGGCAAGAGAAATTCGTCAGGTAGGAGTCGGTGAACTCCTGGCACGCCTTGAAGCGCTGAAAGAGAAATTAGCTCTTGAGGGCCTCTTCAGCGCAGATCGAAAGATTGCACTGCCTCGCTTGCCGCGCAGAGTAGGACTTATCTGTGGTCGCAATACAGATGCAGAAAAAGATGTTGTTGAAAATGCTCGACGCAGATGGCCCTCTGTGCAATTTGAGATTCGTGAAGTTGCAGTACAAGGAGCTGCAGCCGTTGTAGAAGTCTCAGCTGCCTTATCTGAGTTAGAAGCTAACCCAGAAGTTGATGTCATCATCATTACTCGCGGTGGTGGCTCATTTGAAGATCTCTTACCCTTCAGCGATGAATCACTTGTTCGCCTTGCAGCTAGTTGCACAACCCCGATTGTCAGCGCCATCGGCCATGAGAAAGATTCACCACTGCTGGATCTCGTTGCCGACTATCGCGCATCAACTCCCACAGATGCAGCAAAGAGAGTTGTGCCAGATATTGCTCAGGAGATTAGCGATATTGAGAAGATTAGAGATCGCATGTTTCGCAGACTCGTCTCAACGATTGACTATGAACTCAACCAAATCGCACAGTTGCGCAATCGCCCTGTGATGAAAGATCCCAGCGTCATGGTCACATCTCGCCGCGATGAAATCAAAGGCTGGCGAGATCGCTCTATCCGCGGCTTTGCATCCCTTCTTGAAATCGAGAAGAAAGAGCTCAAAGGCGTTAAGGCCCACCTTCGTTCCCTATCTCCACAATCGACAATGGATCGTGGCTATGCGGTTGTGCAATTAGAAGATGGCTCCATTGTTCGCGATGCCTCAAAGGCAAAGGCGGGCACGCATCTGCGCATCCGCGTGGCTAAGGGCGAGACCCGCGCCACAGTCAACGAGTAATCGACAGAGAGTAGATTGAGCACATGGCCACTAAAGATTCCAAGCCTTCATATGAAGCAGCTCGCGATGAGCTCGCTGGAATTGTTGAATCACTCGAAGATGGCAGCGCGACTTTAGAGGAATCACTCAAGCTCTGGGAACGTGGCGAAGAGTTAGCAAAGATCTGCCAGGAGTGGCTCGATGGCGCTAAGAAGAAGTTAGATGCTGCAAAGAAGCCTGCCGAATAATGTCACCAGATTTCACCTACTCAGATCTTCTGCCCCTTGGTGCAGATAGAACGAAGTATCGCCTTGTATCAAAAGAGGGCATCAGCGTTATCAAGTTAGGCGATAGAGAATTTCTGCAAGTAGAACCATCAGCACTGACCCTGCTGACAGAGACAGCCATTCACGATATTTCACATTACCTTCGCACAGAACACCTTGAACAACTAGCAAAGATTCTCACAGACCCTGAAGCATCAGCCAATGATCGCTTTGTCGCCCTTGATCTCTTAAAGAACGCCAACATTGCAGCAGGTGGAATTCTGCCGATGTGCCAGGACACAGGAACTGCACTCATCATGGGCAAGAAGGGTCAGTATGTTCTGACCACAGCAAAAGTTGAAGTTGCACTCTCCCAAGGTGTCTATGACGCCTTTACTAAGCTCAACCTTCGATATTCACAGATGGCCCCTATAACAACATGGGAAGAGAAGAACACAGGCAATAACTTGCCTGCTCAGATTGAGATCTATGCAGATAGTGATCATCAGGATGAATACAACTTTATGTTTATCGCTAAAGGTGGCGGTAGCGCCAATAAATCATTCCTCTATCAAGAGACCAAGGCAGTCCTTAACCCAACCTCATTTATGAATTGGTTAGATGCAAAGTTGCGCTCCATTGGAACAGCAGCATGTCCTCCCTATCACTTAGCAATTGTCATCGGTGGAACAAGTGCTGAGCACACAGTGAAGACTGCAAAGCTTGCAAGTACTCACTACCTCGATGACCTGCCAACAACAGGTGATGCTGCAACAGGACATGGATTCCGTGACCTTGCACTGGAGGAAGAAGTATTTAAGCTGACTCAGAAGCTGGGAATCGGTGCTCAATTTGGTGGCAAGTACTTCTGCCACGATGTGCGGGTTGTGCGCCTGCCTCGCCATGGTGCATCTCTGCCCATTGCCATCGCAGTCTCATGCTCTGCAGATCGCCAAGCAAAGGCGAAGATCACCAAGGATGGCATCTTCCTTGAGCAACTGGAGACAGATCCCGCCCACTTCTTGCCTGAGACCACTGATGAACACCTCAATGACAATGTGGTGGCCATTGATCTCAACCAGCCGATGGAGGCAATCCGCGCTGAGCTCTCCAAGCACCCTGTAAAGAGCAGAGTTTCACTGACCGGAACGATTGTGGTCGCTCGCGATATTGCTCATGCAAAGATTAAAGAGATGTTAGATGCGGGCAAGCCAATGCCTGAATACATGAAGAAATACGCCATCTATTACGCAGGTCCTGCAAAGACTCCCACAGGTATGGCATCAGGATCATTTGGTCCCACAACTGCCGGCCGTATGGATTCCTATGTCGAACAATTCCAAGCAGCTGGTGGTTCCTTTGTGATGTTGGCAAAGGGAAATCGGTCAAAGCAAGTGACTGATGCATGTGCCAAGCATGGTGGTTTCTATCTCGGGTCTATCGGTGGCCCTGCAGCTCGCCTTGCCCAAGATTGCATTACAAAAGTAGAAGTTCTAGATTTCCAAGAGCTTGGGATGGAAGCAGTCTGGAAGATTGATGTGGTCGACTTTCCAGCATTTATCGTTGTCGATGACAAGGGCAATGATTTCTTTGAAGAGACTATGCGTCCTTTAACAATTGGACTCAAGCCTGAGAATTAATCTTCTCTTCTAGTAGTAACGGCTGCGCTTGAACTTTGCCCATGCTTGGCATGGAGTCTCATAGCGAATATCGATATAACGAAGGCCCCAACGGATCTGAGTCACGGGGTTGGTGCGCCAGTCAGTTGAGATGATCTCCATCTTGACCGCTGGAAGGGCCTGTGGAATTCCATGTGCTCCTGAGCGGTTGTTATGAGCTTTGTAATTCCAGTGGCTCTCTTTAGTCCAGAGACGATTCAAACATGCATACTCGTCATCGCCCCAGGCGTAGTCGGTATTCATAATGGATTTTGCGACCTTCTTAGCCCCGACAATCGAGCGAGCCATCTCCACCTGCGCGCTGATGTTGGCGACTAATGCCATTTCAGTGATCTGGGTGGAAAGTGATGCTGCAGGTAACTTGGAGACGGTCAGGTTCTTGGAGTCGGTAAGAGTCAGGCGAGTGGTCATTGGAAAGTCCAGACCATAGGCGCTCTGTTGGGCAGTTGCGATAAAGAGCATCGAGGCGACGGTTGCCCAGATAGCGACCTTGCTCGCCCTAGAAATGCGCAGGGTGGAGAAGGCGGTGAAGAACTCACGGATATCGTGCTTCATCTTCTACTCCTTCCATCTCATCGATCACTCTCGCCCCATGGCCTATCAACCTCAGAATTGAGGTTGGAGCCTTGGGGGAATGGGTAAAGGCTGGCAAGGGATGGGGTGAGTCGCAAATTTAAAGGTGCGTGAGTCGCAAATTCTCAGGATTGGCGGTGCCTGTGGATAGGTAAAAGCGCAGGTCAGTTAGGGCAAAGTCCTAAATGTCCTATTTGTGACTGTGAGATTTAAATGGGTGGTAAAGAGAGGGTGAACAGTTGGCTTACGCCTGAGGCCCCTCGAGCATCTCAGTGACCAAGGCTGCGATCGGCGAGCGCTCGGAGCGAGTCAGGGTCACGTGGGCGAAGAGCGGGTGTCCCTTGAGGGTCTCAACCACTGCCACGACTCCATCGTGGCGACCAACTCGCAAGTTATCGCGCTGGGCCACATCGTGGGTCATCACAACCCTTGAACCTTGGCCGATTCGCGAGAGCACGGTGAGCAGAACTCCTCGCTCCAGCGACTGGGCTTCATCAACAATGACGAATGAGTCATGGAGGGAGCGGCCACGGATGTGGGTCAGTGGCAGAACTTCAATCAGACCTCGGTCGATGACCTCATCGATGACAGCTTGGCTGACCAACGCCCCCAAAGTATCGAAGACGGCCTGGGCCCACGGCGACATCTTCTCGCCTTCACTGCCTGGCAAGTATCCAAGCTCTTGTCCACCAACGGGATAGAGAGGACGGAAGATGAGCACCTTCTTATGCAGACGCTTTTCCATCACCGCTTCAAGGCCGGCGCAGAGTGCGAGCGCCGACTTTCCTGTTCCAGCCCGGCCACCCATCGAGACGATGCCGATGCTGTCATCGAGAAGGAGGTCAAGTGCAATGCGTTGTTCTGCAGAGCGGCCATGTAATCCAAATGCCTGGCGATCGCCACGGACTAATTGCAGCTGCTTATCTGCTGTGACTCGGGCGAGCGCACTTCCTTTTTCTGAGTGGAGAACGATGCCGGTGTGAACTGGGAATTGATGGGCACATTCATGATCTGCTCGATCTGATGCATAGAGCTCATCGATGGTGTTGTGGCCGACAGAGACTTCTTCAATTCCTGTCCATCCGCTATTAGAGACTAGCTCTGCAAGATATTCCTGTGCTTCAACTCCGACAGAGGATGCCTTAACGCGAAGAGGAAGATCTTTAGTAACCAGGACTACATGCTTTCCATCGGACATGAGATTTTTGGAGATGGCAAGGATGCGTGAATCATTGGTGCCATCGCGCAAGAAGCCATGTGGCAGAGTGCTTAAATCAGTGTGATTGAGCTCTACTGAAAGGGTTCCACCTTCAGGGGTAATGGTCAGTGGTGCATCAAGGCGTCCATGTTCAACACGGAGATCATCGAGTGCGCGAAGGGCTGCCCTGGCAAAGTAGCCGAGTTCAGGATGATCGCGCTTTGTCTCAAGCTCACCAATGACGGCTATGGGAATGATGACTTCATGTTCTTCAAATCGTTTCAACGCACCAGGATCTGCCAGCAGAACTGAAGTGTCCAATACATAGGTCTTACGGGCCGGATTGTTCTTTGCACTTGCTGCCGCTTTTGAAGTAGCCAAGGCTTAACCATTCTCTTTAGTTTTATCTAGCCGCATCGATTGCCGCAAAGCCGCGATCGCTACAGGGGGAAAGAGTTGGGAGTTGCTTCTGACTCGTAAAAGATAGAACTTATGAATCGGACTTTTGGTGCGACACGCCATTAACTAGGAAAAGGTAATCAACTGTTTACCTTGGCCGCACGTGAAGCGAAGTTAGCTGTACTTCTTCACAATACGGCGCTCGGCCACAAAGGAGGCAAAGGGCAGGGTGCCTGCTGCAATGAGAGCAAGAATTGTTGGAAGTGACATCTTCTTCTGCACGCCAATCTGCAGGGCGGTGAGGATATAGACGATGTAGAGGTAGCCGTGGGCGATCGGAATTGAGATCAACCACTTATTGGTCTCAACAGCATCAAAGAGATATTTCGCTGGCATATATCCGAAGATCAGCAGAAGAAGATTGACGCCGCAGAGGATGGCCATCAATCGAAAGCGAGTAAGGACTGCAGTCGATGGTTGAGTCATGGCAGAACTCTAAACCCTCTCGTCATCTCTCTTATAGAAAGGCAGCCACAACACAAGGAGAGCCATAAACCACCAGATGACAACGTAGGAGATATGTTGCCAATAGAAGCCGGGGATCTCAGAGGTCAGTTCCGGCGGAGTAATTCGGGTGCGTTCGACCATGCCACTTCGGCTGACTTCCGAACTTGCCAAGATGAAGCCCTCAAAGAGTTGGGCATCGGTGCTTGCAACAAGGATGCTGCTATCAAGGCGTGAGAGTTGTGAGGCAGTGTTAGCTGCGCGATCATCATTTTGGGCAGGCAATAAGGTGCCCACTACTTCAACTCTGGTTGACATCGCAATTTCTGGGCTGGACAGTCGCTGGCTCCAGAGCCCGCGCACTACCAAGATCGCAGTATCAGTCTCATTCTGCAAAAGCCCAACTTCCCAATCATCGACAACGTCATTGCCATCTTTCTGATTGGGGGCTTTATAGGTTGCGATGTAGTAACCCGATGTGGTGACTAACTTTCCAATACTTTCACCGGGAACAATCCCTGTGGCAGCGCTCTTTTCAAGGAGCGGATAGATAGTTCTATCTATGGGGAGAGCGGCATAGTCCTGTAAATCTTGGGCACGTTGTAGCTGCCATACGCCAAGTCCAATAAATGTGAGAGCAAGAACAAGGACTAAGAGCGCTTGAAGAGTCCTCTTAATTGTCGTCTTCATTCTCCTGGACGACTTCTGAATTCTTCTGCAAACGGTTAAAGCGTTTATAGAAGCTGCGCAGCAATAAGGTAACGGTAGTAAAGAGAACGATCATCGTGAGGGAGCCTGCGATTCCTACATCGTAATCTTTAACCATGAGAGGATTCTCCCATGTCACAGGGCAACAACCAATTTGATTTCAATGATCGCTACGGTGTTAAGCCTGCGCGGGCGTGGGTGAAGTATGCAGTTGTCTGTGCAGTTGTGGGTGGCGCTTGGTTGCTCTGGGCCGGCCTTCATCACTCCAATCCTGAACTTCGCACAGAGCTGATTTCATTTATTACCCAAGACCCTCGCAACCCTGAAATTCGATATTCCATACAACGCGCATCAGGTGATGACGTCATCACCTGCACACTCACAGCTCGTGACTTCGATATGAATGTTGTCGGCCAGATTGAAGACACTATTGCTGCGGGTGAGACCTACCTTGAGCGCACTATCTCGATCCCTACGCGTGCTGAAGCGGTCAATGCAGGTATCGAACGCTGTCGCGTTCTGCCCTAGGATTGCGGACTATGAGTTCACAGCAGACATGGCTAACCCAAGAAGCAGCTGATCGCTTAGCTGCTGAACTTGCCAGCCTTGAAGGTGAAGGTCGCAAAGAGATCACTGCAAAGATTGAAGCAGCGCGCGCAGAAGGCGATCTCAAGGAGAACGGTGGCTATCACGCAGCTCGTGATGAGCAAGGAAAGATGGAAGCTCGCATCCGTCAGCTTAAGCAGATGTTGGAAAATGCCCATATTGGAACACCGCCTGCAAGTGCTGATGGAAAAGTTGGCGCCGGAATGGTTGTCACAGCAGTCATTGCTGGAGATGAGATGAAGTTCTTACTGGGCTCTCGTGAAATCGCATCCGGTGATCTCGATGTTTACTCTGAGAAATCACCACTAGGCGCCGCAGTCCTTGGCGCAGAGATTGGCGCCACAGTCGCATATTCGGCACCTAACGGTCGCGAAATCAAGGTCGAGATTAAAGCGGCTGAGTTCTACGCTTAATTCTTAATCTGCGTAGTTACGATATTTACGTAAGCTCAGCGGAATAAAGATCAGCATAATAATGAGCATATAAATCAGTGATGTTGTCAGTGGATGCTCGCTCGGGAAAGATCCAGCTGTTGCGCCAAATTGATTCTCAAGTCCAAAGAGCTGGCGGCATGCTGCCACCATCGTTGAGACGGGATTCCACTCAGCGAAGTACTGCAGCGCCCGTGGCATTCCTGTTGTTGGAGCAAATGCGTTAGATAAGAATGTGAGCGGGAATGTCACGATAAAGCTGACGTTCTGCACAACACGTGCATCAGATGCTGAAAGTCCCACAAGAACTCCCACCCACGAGAGCGCATATCCGAAGAAGAGTAGGAATAAGAAACCGAGTGCCACATTGGCAAGGCCTGCAGATGGACGCCACCCAACGATGTATCCGGCGATACCCATCACTGCAAGAACAACAATATTCAGAAGTGAATCACCGAGAGTTCGACCAATGACGAGAGCGGATTGTGAGATAGGCAGTGATCTAAATCGATCAATTAAACCTTTCTTCATATCTTCAGCAAGGCCAGAAGCAGTGCCCGCTAGGGTAAATGCGACTGTCTGCACGAAGATGCCAGGCATCAGTAGTTGCACATATCCACCAGGTTGACCTGTGTCGATCGAGCCGCCGAATACATAACGAAAGAGAAGTACAAACATCACTGGTTGAATCGTTGAGAAGATCAAAACTTCTGGGACGCGACTGAGCAATAAGAGTTGTCTGCGGGTGATGATGTAGATGTCATTGACGGCGCTCATTTTCTGCCTCTCTTCTTTTCTGCAATCTCTTCCTTCTTCTCCTCTGCCGCGTGTCCAGTCAGAGAAAGGAATACATCATCAAGGGATGGGCGCTTTAAGCCAACATCGAGTGCGTGAATTCCTGCGCTATCAAGGGCTTTCAAGACTTCAAAGAGAGCAGCAGATCCTGTTGAGACTGGGGCTGAGATAAGGCGAAGGCCTTCATCGAGCGCTGCCTTATGTCCGCTTACAGCTGCAACAATCTCCATCGTCTTAGCAACGTGGACTTGTTCAACAACAACTTCAAGACGTTCACCGCCCACTTGCTTCTTGAGGGCATCTGATGTTCCTCGAGCAATTACTTTGCCGGTATCAATAACTGCGATGTCATCGGCTAATTGATCAGCTTCTTCAAGATATTGCGTTGTAAGAAGTAGCGTCACGCCACCTTTAACGAGCTCTTGAATTACTCCCCACATCTCTTGGCGACCACGTGGATCAAGACCTGTTGTGGGTTCATCAAGGAAGAGAACTTTTGGTTTAACGATGAGCGATGCTGCTAGATCTAGTCTGCGGCGCATTCCACCTGAATAAGTCTTGATGGGGCGCTTTGCAGCTTCAGTTAA
Source organism: Candidatus Planktophila dulcis (assembly GCF_002288225.1). NCBI lineage: Bacteria > Bacillati > Actinomycetota > Actinomycetes > Candidatus Nanopelagicales > Candidatus Nanopelagicaceae > Candidatus Planktophila > Candidatus Planktophila dulcis. Next base: position 149,837 of record NZ_CP016777.1, on the reverse strand, counting down.
AGAGAAGCGTTCAAGGAGTTCATTTGCGCGGACAACTGCTTGTTTCTTGCCAAGGTGATACAACTCACCGAACATCACTAGATTGTCATAACCTGTGAGAATTTCATCAACTGCTGCATATTGACCAGATAAACCAATAACTTCGCGAACTTTCTCAGGATTCTTTATAACATCGATGCCTGCCACGCTTGCGCTACCTGAATCTGCACGTAATAGCGTTGTCAGAATACGAACAACAGTTGTTTTACCCGCGCCATTTGGTCCTAATACGCTTAATACAGTGCCTTCTTCAACATCAAGGCTCAGGCCATCAAGTGCGCGGACATTGCCTTTGTCATAGGTCTTAACAAGGTTTTCGGCGATAACTGATTTCACAGAGTAAACTTACATCTAATGACTACGGGCGCACAATCACAGCGATTTTCATCTCGCAAGATCTTGAAAAACAAGTTCTCCAACCCCTTTGCAGAGTTTCCACGCGAGGTTGGTGTTCTTGTTTTCGCATCCTTCTTTGTTGCAGTGGGCTTTGGAATCATCTCCCCCACGCTTCCACTCTTCGCTCGCTCCTTCGGAGTCAATAACGCACAGGTAGGTGCGATCCTCTCTGCCTTTGCTTTTGCGCGTTTTGCCACAGGCCTTATCAGCGGCAAACTCGTAGATCACTTCGGTGAGCGACTTGTCTACTCATTTGGAATTGGCTTTGTTTCCATCACATCATTTGCAGCTGGAATGGCTCAGAATTACGAGCAGCTACTCATCTTCCGTGCAGTTGGTGGCTTTGGGTCTTCGATGTTCTCTGTTGCAGCTGGATCTATCTTGCTTCGAGCAGTCGATGATGATCATCGCGCTCGAGCACAATCTCTCTATAACGGATCATTTCTTGTTGGAATGATGGCAGGTCCAGTCGTTGGTGGCGCACTCTCTGTTGTTTCACTGCGTGCACCGCTAATTATTTATGGTTTCCTTCTTATCGCAGCAAGTGCATCTGGTGCCATCCTGTTACGTAATTCAGTTCTGGCTGCAAAACCAACTGCCACTCAAGAGCGCGCAACAATTACTCTTAAATCTGCTCTGGCCTTAAGCCCTTATCGCAGTGCACTCATCATCTCTTTCATTACTTCCTGGGTTCTCTTCGGAATGAGCCGTTCTATCCTGCCGCTATTTATGGTGGAGGAAATCAAAGTAACTCCTAGCTTTATGGGACTTGGATTTACGATCACCACAATCATTAATGGGCTCTTCTTGCTGCGAGCGGGAAAGTTATCGGATCTCAATGGCCGCCGCTATTCAGCCGTGATCGGAACTTCCTTCGTCACTCTGTCAATCTTTGCGCTGGCATTCACAACTAAGCCATGGCACTTCATCGCAGCTAGTGTCATTGTTGGCTTTGGTGGTGCTTTTCTATCAACTACCCCATCTGCAATCGTGGGAGATGTTTTGGAAGGCAAAGGCGGCCAGGTCATTGGCCTCTTTCAGATGTCAGGCGATGCAGGCGCAATGGTGGCGCCCATCATTCTTGGCTTTATTGCCGACCATTATGGATATAGGCCTGCATTCTTAGTTACAGCCGTACTTATGTCGCTTGCAGTTCTTGTGGCAACAAAATTGCCCGAGACGCGGGCTTCGCATCTCGGGCAATCTAGTAAATAACTTTTAGTCGTTGCTACGAAGGATTGAGATCAGTCTCAATACTTCAAGATACAACCAGACCAAAGTAACCATGAGGCCAAATGCCATGCGCCATGACTCTTCTTGTGGCACGCGCGCTGCAACTGCCTTTTCGATTTGATCGAGGTCCATCACGATGAACATCGTTGCAAGACCAACAGCAGCAACTGCAATCAGTAGTCCGAGACCACCTGTTGGGCGGCCTGTGAACATTGTGATGAGTGCGAAGACGAAGTATCCGATGAGGGATCCCATCATGATGCGTGTGAACTTAGGTGTTACACGAATCTTTCCGCTGCGATATGCAAGGAGTACTCCACCGAATGCACATGCAGTTCCTAAAACTGCCTGGCTTACGATGCCTGGATAAGTTGCTTCGAAGATTGCGCTGATTGTTCCGAGAGCAAGTCCCTGGAATGCTGCATATGCAACGATGAGCGCAGGACGAACCTTCTTAGAAAATGAGTTGACCATCGCGAGAATAAATCCGCCGATGAATCCGATAAGTGCAAGACCAGGGCTATTTGCACGCCATGCAAATGTTCCTACTGCAACGAGGACTGCAAAGAGTCCAGCTGTCTTGATGACGACATCGTCAATTGACATTGGTGCAGATGTTGGACGGGTCTCGAGGGTATTGAGATCCGTATTTGTGGTCGTGCTTTCTTTGATACGAGCGAAACCACGGCCGGTAAGGACTGGGTTAGAACTGCGCATTAATTTCTCCTTATATACGTGCGGAGAAAGGCTCTCCGTACAGTTCCTAAAATACGGCAAAGCCGCAGGATTTCCACTTCAGGATGAGCGTGAAGCTTTAGAAAATGTTGTGAAGTGTGCCCCCGATCGGACTCGAACCGATACTGGAAGGATTTTAAGTCCTCTGTCTCTGCCATTGGACTACGGGGGCCAATAGAGGCGAAAGTCTACTAGGTGAAAAGTTAGAGAACTCCCGCGAACTTTGCTGCCTTTTTGAGTACTGAATCCAACATTGGTTTGGTGAGTTTGCCTGTAAATGTGTTCTGCTGGCTTGGGTGATAACTACCGACTATTAGATAGTTAATGCCGTCATACGAATACTTAATCGTTGACCCATGCCCGAATTTTCCAGCGGGAACTTTATGTCCTTGGGCCTTAAGCGATTTGATTAAAACCTGCCAACCAAAGCTACCGAGTGCTACAAATGAACGAACAGTCGGTGCGATCAGTTCTAGCTCATTTTCAAAAAATGGTGCACATGCATCGCGCTCTTCGGTAGTTGGTTTGTTCTCAGGCGGAGCACAACGCACCGCCATTGAGATGCGTGTATCGCACAGCTCTTGTCCATCATCGCGAGATGTTGATGTTGCTATCTTTGCAATACCGATGCGGTGGAGAGATCCATAGAGCCAATCGCCAGATGAATCACCAGTGAAGATACGGCCGGTTCTATTTGCACCATGTGCACCAGGTGCTAATCCAACAATAAGCATCTTTGGTTTGCTAGAGCCGAATCCTGGAACAGGCTTACCCCAGTACTTCTCGTTTTCATATGCCTTACGTTTAACAACAGCTACTTCTTCTCGCCACTGGACTAACCGCGGGCACTTATGGCACTTAACAATCGCCTTATCGAGAAGTTCGATCGACTTATACAAGCGACCAAGCCATTCCATCGAGAATATCTGATTCAGATGCGACGAATTCAGTTGCACCAGTAGCAAGCATGATGCGTGAGAGAACAAGGGAGCCTGCGCCAATGACATCAACGCGGCCCGGGTGCATATATCCGAGTGCTTCTCGATCCTCACGCTTTGCACTTAAGAACATCTTTGAGATTGCATGAGTCTTCTCAGCAGAGATGCGAGAAAGATGGATTGCATATCGGTCATAGGCGCCAAGTTCGAGAGCAGCTGCTGAGACTGTTGTGGCTGTGCCCGCTACTGCAATTAGAGTCTTTGCTTGGGTAATAGGAACTACTTTGCCTGCCTGCTTAATTGCTTCATCAATATCTTCGATAGCGGCAGCAATCTGTCCTGGATCTGGGTCGCCATTGGTGAAGTGGCGCTCTGACATGCGAACGCAACCAATATTCATACTCTTTGCGAATTCGACTTTATCTGTACCAAAGACAAATTCAGTTGATCCTCCACCAATATCGATGACAAGAAATGGACCTTCTGCCTTATCAAAATCTTTCGTGGCTCCCTGGAATGAGAGCGCAGCTTCTACTTCACCGGGAATTACTTCTGGTGCAATACCGAGGCGCTCTTTGACGCCATCAATGAAGAGATCACGGTTGGTGGCATCGCGTGTTGCACTGGTGGCACAGAAGCGAATCTTTTCAACGCCTCGCTTTGCAATCTCAAGTGCATATTTATCAACGGCTGCAAGGGTGCGAACGATTGCATCTGGATGGAATTGGCCAGTCTTATCGACGCCTTGTCCTAAACGAACAATCTCCATATCGCGAAAGACTTCGCGAAAGTTACTACCTTCAACATCTGCAATGAGTAAACGGATGGAGTTGGTGCCGCAATCAATGGCTGCTACTCGCATGAAAGGTGCTTCCACCACTCAGGAAGTTCAGCCAGTGCTTCATCTCCGAGTGGGTTAACTCCAGGGCCGGCAGAAAGTGAGTGCGCAATCAGTGAGTGCAGACACTTCACGCGATTAGGCATTCCACCTGCAGAGATATTCTCAACTTCAGGGACATCTATTTTTAGCGCTGAACGTGCTGCAATGTAATCATCATGTGCTGCTGCATATGCACCAGCAAGCTCTGCATCAGTCTCAAGGCGATTGGTCATCTCCTCCATCATCCCTGTTGTTTCAAGGGTGGAAATGGCTGCAGTTAAACGCGGACATGTTGCGTAGTAGAAAGTTGGGAAAGGTTCACCATTTGATAGTCGCGGTGGGGTTTCAACAACTGCAGCTTTTCCACATGGACAACGATAGGAAATCGCATGGACATCACGTGGCGTGCGACCCAATTGGTTTTCAATTGTCTTCAGATCATCCTCTGTTGCCTTACGGCTTTCGATACTCACGCCTTACCTGCCTCTGTAATGGATGCAATCAAGCGTGTATACCAAGGCTGTCCTTCAGGAAGATTCTTCACAACATCTGTCTGTGCTGCTTCATCTGTATTAGTGCCATCAGTTCCAGTGACGATGTATTGACGCTCACCTGGCAGGACAAAGTGAAGACGTTCACGTGCTTGAGATTTAATGTAATCAGGATCCTGCCAGAGCGTTAACTCTTTACGAGCTTCATCCAGCGCTGTGTTATCGCTCTTAAGCTGTGATTGGAGTGCGCTGATCTGGGCCCGCTGAACGAAGTAACTCTTAATTGGAGGTGCTAGAAAGAGCGCCAACATAAAGAAGATTGCAGCAACGGCAAATGTTCGCCCAGATCCAGTATTGCGATTGAAGTTCAGGTTACGTGAACGGTAACTCTTACTTCTCTTGCTCCCAGAGGATCTGCGCGCCATTTAAAAATTACCCCTTAAAGCGTGGGAATGCCTGGCGACCTGCATAGATAGCGCCATCAGCAAGCTCTTCTTCAATGCGAAGAAGCTGGTTGTATTTAGCAACGCGCTCTGTGCGAGAAGGAGCACCAGTCTTAATCTGGCCGCAGTTCGTTGCAACCGCTAAATCAGCAATTGTGGTGTCTTCTGTTTCACCTGAACGGTGAGACATCATGCTGCGGTAGTTGGCACGGTGTGCAAGATCTACTGCATCGAGAGTCTCTGTCAGTGTGCCAATCTGGTTAACCTTCACAAGAAGAGCATTTGCTGTATCAGTATCAATTCCCTTTGCAAGGCGCACTGGGTTTGTTACGAAGAGGTCATCGCCAACAATCTGAATCTTTGAGCCAAGGGATGAGGTCATTGACTTCCAGCCAGCCCAATCTTCTTCATTGAGTGGATCTTCGATGGAAACGATTGGGTATGCGCTCACAAGCTCTGCGTAGTACGCAATCATTTCATCTGACGTGCGAAGTGAGCCTTCGAACTTGTACTTACCGTTATCGTGAAATTCTGTTGCAGCAACATCCATAGCAAGTGCAATTTCAGAACCTGGCTTAAAGCCTGCAGCTGTGATTGCTTCGATAATTAAATCTAGTGCTGCACGGTTGCTATCAAGGTTAGGAGCAAAGCCGCCTTCATCGCCGACAGATGTTGCAAGTCCACGCTTCTTAAGAACTGCCTTAAGTGCGTGATAGATCTCAGCGCCCCAGCGAAGTGATTCGCGGAATGTCTCTGCACCGATTGGAGCAATCATAAATTCTTGAATATCAACATTGGTATCAGCATGTGCTCCACCGTTGAGGATGTTCATCATTGGTACTGGAAGAACATGTGCATTTGGGCCACCGAGGTAGCGGAAGAGTGAGAGATCAGATGAGTCAGCAGACGCCTTAGCAACAGCAAGTGAAACACCAAGAATTGAGTTTGCACCAAGGCGTGACTTATTAGGTGTGCCATCAAGTGCGATCATCTCTGAATCAATCAGGCGCTGATCTTGTGAGTCATAACCTTCGATTGCTGGAGCGATTTCATCGTTAACGAATGCAACGGCCTTCTGAACACCCTTACCGAGGTAACGGCCCTTATCGCCATCACGCAGCTCTGATGCTTCGAATGCACCAGTTGATGCACCACTTGGAACTGCAGCGCGTGCTTGTGTTCCATCTTCGAGCGTTACTTCAACTTCAACAGTTGGGTTTCCGCGCGAATCTAGAATTTCACGAGCGTAGATTGCATCGATAATTGCCATGAGATGTCTCCTAAAAACTTGAGATTATGAACGTCAGCGCTCAACTCTGAACGGCAGGTGGCTAGTCTACCGCGACTACTTACCTTGCTGTTCGGCCGCCTGAATCTGCCGAATCATCTCTCGAGCCTGAGCACGTAAGGCGTTTTCAGGGTCAATACCGTTTTCATGAGCCCAGGCAATCACTGATGCAAGTGCCTCACCGACGGACTTCTCAGTAGCTTTCTCTGAAGAATATTGATCGACGTGGAGATCAACGTTGTATTTCTCAGCGCGATAGAGAATCTTTGCAACAAGTGGAAGAGCAGGTTGGGCCATCGCGATGCCATCAATTGCTGATGTGCGCCCCTTTTCGCGAGCTTTGATCGCTTCCCAGTTTTCAATGATTTCATCGGTGCCGCTGACTTCAAGGTTTTCAAAGACATGTGGGTGGCGGCTAATTAACTTATCTGCAATCGCACCTGCAACATCTTCAATAGAAAAGGGATCTGATGGATGATCTTGGGCAATACGTGAATGGAAGTAGACCTGCAAGAGAACATCGCCTAGCTCTTCACGCATGCCGGCACGATCATCTGTTTCTATCGCATCAATAAATTCGTAGGACTCTTCCAGCAAGTACTTGATCAGTGATTCGTGCGTCTGCTCGGCATCCCACGGACATCCTCCGGGTGAGCGGAGTCGATCCATGACTTCAACAAGGCGTTGAAGTTGTGAATCAGCCATCTGAATTACTTGCCTGAGGGAACGACTGCAGATCCTGCTGAATCTGTCGCCACGATATCGCCAGTGTCTTGGTCCCATGTTCCATAACGTGGATTGACCTTGACTGTGAGTTCAGCTGCCTTTGCATTGATGAGCTGATTAATACGCGCTGACACTTCGGCTTCGGCAACTCCTGATGCTAGGAGTGCGTCCTGAAGTTTATTTGAGGTGACGATTGCGCGCACATAGTTATCAAAGTTTGACGGTGCAATTTCTGCAGCGACCAAGTTCTTGGCAAGTGCTTCTTGCCCACCACTTTGAGCAATCAGATCTGACTTTGCCTGCTCGATTTCAGTAGAAGAAATCTCAAGCTTAAGTTCCTTTGCAATTTCATCAAAGAGTGTTGTAACGATTGTGAAGCGAAGCTGAGCACGGTTGAGTGCATTACCTGTCTGAATCTGCATCCCTGCTGTGTCAATCTTTGTGCGCTCTGAAAGAATCTCATCAATAATTGATTGTGCTGAAGCTTGCGAGATGGTGATATCGCCAATGGTTGCTGCGCTATCAACTTTGCCGCATCCTGAGAGCGCTAAGACTGAGATAACACCCAAGAGTGCAAGGATCTTCTTCACGTAGTGCTCGCTTTCGTTAATTCATCGAGGGACTTAGCCGCCCACTCCAGAAGAGAAGTATCCCCTATAAGTTGAGAGCCTTGTGCAGTCGGCGTCCATGCTGCCGCACGTGGAATTGCAATCATCACAGTATTTGTCGCACTTTTATAGAGCGAACCAGGGAAAAGTCGGTTGAGCCGCAGCTGCTTTGATTCCGGCAAGACCAGCGGTGAAATTCTCAAGAATTTACCAGCAGCAACAACTTCTCTCACTCCCAGCGCCTTTGCAGATGCTCGCAATTGTGCAACCTGCAGAAGTGATTGTGCCTCTTGTGGAAGTTCACCAAAGCGATCAACGAGCTCTTCGCGAATAGATTCAACATCGGCGCTGGTGCGAACATCAGCTAACCGGCGATAGAGATCTAAACGCAGACGCTCACCTGGAACATATTCTTCTGCCAAGTGCGCATTAATAGGAAGTTCCACTTTGCACTCATGGTTCTTCTCCTCCGTTTCGATAAAGCCTGTCTTGTAGTCATTGACCGCTTCACCGACCATGCGCATATAGAGATCGAATCCCACATCAGCTATATGTCCTGATTGCTCACCGCCTAGTAAGTTGCCGGCTCCACGAATTTCAAGATCTTTGAGTGCAACTCTCATTCCTGAACCAAGATCGGTATTTGTAGCAATCGTCTTTAATCGATCCAGTGCAACTTCAGATAAGGGTTGATCTTGCGGATAGAGGAAGTAGGCATAGGCACGCTCACGTCCACGGCCCACGCGCCCTCGTAATTGGTGAAGCTGTGAGAGACCAAAATTCTCAGAGCGCTCAACTATCAGAGTATTTGCATTGGCAATATCAAGTCCGCTCTCAACGATTGTCGTGCAGACCAGAACATCAAAGTCGCGATTCCAGAAAGCAAGAATCACATCTTCTAACTGTCCTTCAGACATCTGGCCATGTGCAATACGAATACGTGCTTCGGGAACTAACTCTTGCAACTTTGATGCAGCGCGATCGATTGATTCAACGCGATTATGGATATAGAAGATCTGACCATCGCGAAGTAGTTCGCGGTGAATAGCAGCCTTAATCTGCGCATCTTCAGCTGGCCCCACATAGGTAAGGATGGGATGGCGCTCCTCTGGCGGTGTTGTAATCGTCGACATCTCGCGAATTCCCGTTACAGCCATCTCAAGGGTTCGAGGAATAGGTGTTGCAGACATCGCTAAGACATCGACAGTCGTGCGCATCTTTTTAAGGGATTCTTTCTGCTCAACGCCAAAGCGCTGCTCTTCATCAACAATGACAAGACCTAGATCCTTAAACTGCACATCCTGCGAAAGGATGCGGTGCGTACCCACAACAACATCGACAACGCCAGATGTCAGCTCTGCCAGAATCTCCTTACTCTCCTTCGCTGTATTAAAGCGAGATAAGCCAGCTACCTTGATGGGAAAGCCTGCATAACGTTCTGCAAAAGTCTTGGAATGCTGCTGCACAAGAAGCGTTGTTGGAACAAGGACTGCTACTTGCTTTCCATCTTGCACCGCTTTAAAGGCAGCGCGAATGGCAATCTCCGTCTTTCCATATCCCACATCACCACAGATGATGCGATCCATTGGATATGGGCGCTCCATATCCCGCTTCACATCTTCAATCGTTGATAGCTGATCAGGGGTTTCAATATAGGAAAATGCATCTTCTAATTCGCGCTGCCATGGAGTATCCGGTGAGAAGGCAAAGCCTGGTGCACTTGTGCGGGCTGCATACAATCGAATGAGTTCGCCAGCAATCTGGCGCACAGCCTTTCGAGCACGTCCCTTTGCTTTCTGCCATTCACCGCTTCCAATGCGGTGCACAGTGGGAGTCTCGCCACCCACATATTTACTTACCTGTTCTAACGTATCGGTTGGAACAAAGATGCGATCACTTGGTTGCCCGCGCTTTGCTGGGGCATATTCAATAACTAGATATTCGCGGGTTACTCCCCCAACAGTGCGCTGGACTAATTCAACATATCTACCGATTCCATGTTGCTCATGGACTACAAAATCACCTGTGTGAAGTTCAAGGGGATCAATGGCTTGCTTTCGCTTAGATGGCATGCGTGCACCATCTTTCGTACTCGTCTTACTTCCAGATAAGTCGCGTTCTGTAACAAAGAGAATCTGCGCATGATCACTCTTAAAGCCATATCCGAGTGAGGATTGAGTAACATGAATTGAGCCTTTTGTTGGTTGGGCCGCAAGGGTCTCCACCATCTGCACTGGCAGATCTGCATCACGGAAGATTCCTGCATATCGCTCAGCCATTCCATGGCCTGTCGTTGAAAACACAACGCTGTGATGCGCCTCTAAGCCAGTGCGCAGTAGCTCGCAGAGCGCTTCCACATTTGCGCGCATCGGGTCAATGGCTGAGATATCGAGAAAACGAGCATCTTCATCGAGATCGCTTCCAAAAGCATTAAATGCGCGCACCGGAAGAGAAAGGCGTGCAATCTCATCCTGTAGTGCTTTCCAATCCAAATAAGTCACTTGCTCAACTGGCAAAGGCGCCACACCACCGATTGCAGCGTTAGACCATGATGCTTCGAGGAATTCTTGGTTTGTCTCAATGAGATCTGCTGTGCGAGAGCGGATGCGTTCATCATCAATAAAAAATACTTCGGTGCCCTGGGGCATGCGATCTAAAATCGTTTCAAAGTCATCGGTAAGAAGTGGAATGAGTGATTCCATTCCTTCGACAATCATGCCTTGTGCAATCTTGTCGAGAATCTCTAACGCACTTGGATATTGGCTCTTTAACTTCTCTGCTCGCTTACGAATAGCATCTGTAAGAAGTAACTCACGACAAGGCAAGATTGCGAGCTTTCCTACGACCGGCTCACTGGTGCGCTGATCTGCAACCTCAAAATACTGAAGCTCTTCAATCTCATCGCCGAAGAAATCAATACGCACTGGGTGCATTGCAAGAGGAAGGAATACATCGACGATGCCGCCACGCACGGCAAACTCCCCACGTTTTTCAACAAGGTCAGTTCGTGTAAATGAAAGTTCAGTCAGATGGTTGATGAGTTCGGTAAGGCCAATCTCTTGACCAATCTCTAAAGTCCACAGCTCTGTCTTAGCAAGGGATGCAATAAAGCGATGAATTACTGCGCGCACGGGTGCGACAACAACGGGGTTGTTCTGCTTTTCTTTCAGCAAATACAAAGTTGAGAGTCTGCGCGCCACGGTGTCACTTCGCGGACTTAAGCGCTCATGGGGCAGTGTTTCCCATGCAGGAAATTCATAGACATGTGAATGAAGGCTTCTGAGATATTCACTCACATCTTCTGCGCCACGACTGGAGCTGGTGATGACCAGCACAGGCTTCTCTTGAGCTTTGAGAGCAATCAGGAATGGGTAGCTCGATGCTGGTGCAATGATCTTGGAGGAATCAAGGAGCGCGGAAGCTACTTCGGTATCACTATGTAATACCGCGAGAATTCCTCTCATTGCACGCTCCTTTAAACGACTCAAAGCCCCACTTCAAAAAGAAGGGGGGCGAACAATTACAGTCTATCGGGCCTGCTCCATCTGTGATAATTCTCCAGTGACCGAGACCTCCAAGACGAAGCAGATCGTTGAATCAGATGATGCAACGCTGCGCAGCGATGTGCGCCGCCTCGGCGATCTCCTCGGCCAATCACTTGTCCGCCAAGAAGGACAACACCTCCTTGATCTCGTAGAGAGCGTCCGCAAGGGAGTCCGCGAAGGTAGCGGAATTGAAATCCTTGAAAACCTTTCAGTTGATGATGCAACGCAACTCGTGCGAGCACTCAGCACCTATTTCCATTTAGCAAATGTTGCAGAACAAGTACACCGCTCTCGCGTATTGGCAGAAGTTCGCGCACAAGGTGGTTCATGGATTACTCGAGCAATCGACAAAATTGAAGAGGCGATGAAGAACCCTGTTGCAGGGCATGAAATTTCGCATGCTGATTTATCAAAATGGATTAACGATCTCGATATTCGCCCCGTCTTCACAGCGCACCCAACCGAAGCAGCGCGCCGCTCTATCTTGATTAAGCTCGGTGAGATTGCATCACTGCTTGATACTCCAAAGTCGGTCGTTCAAGATGAACGTCTTGCTGAAACTGTTGATTTGTTATGGCAGACAGATGAGCTTCGTCTCAATCGCCCAGAGCCTCTTGATGAAGCGATGAATGCGCTCTATTACCTCGATGACCTAGCAGCACAGACTGTTCCTGAAGTTCTCAATGACTTTGCCCGCGAACTCAAGCGTCTGAAGATTGATTTGCCCGTAACTGCGCGTCCACTGACATTTGGCACATGGATCGGTGGCGATCGCGATGGCAACCCCAACATCACACCTAAAATCACTGAAGAGGCTGTTGTTCTACAAGTAGCCCATGCAATTCGCTCAACCATGGCTGCGATGAACCGACTGCGCCAGATGCTCTCTGTATCAACGCGCATCACAGGTGCAACCCCAGAGCTGAGCGCATCTGTTGAAGAAGATCTCAAGAATATTCCAGAGTTTGAAGCACGCTTCTTGCGCCTAAATGCACAAGAGCCATATCGACTTAAGGCAACTGCAATCGTGCATCGACTTGCTGCTACACGCACACGTCACGCAGATCGCAGCCCACATGTTCCAGGTCGCGATTACAAGAACACTGCAGAGCTCCTTGCAGACCTCACCTTGATGCGCGATTCACTCTTTGCGCACCGTGGTGAACTCCTTGCCACAGGCCTACTCGAGCGCACCATCCGCACCGTTGCAGCATTTGGATTAACACATGCAACGCTAGATATTCGCGAGCACTCAGATGCTCACCACAACGCTCTCAAACAGATGATTTCAGGTGAGTACATCGCACTCTCTCATGCAGATAAATTCCCTCTTCTTATCAAGCACTTGGCCTCATCTGAAAAGCTTGATTCATCAAAGCTTGATGCTGCAGGGCTTAAGACCCTCAATACCTTTGTTGCAATTGAAGATCTCATTGAACGCTTTGGTCCTGAAGTAATTGAGACCTATATCGTCTCTATGACAAAGGGCGCAGATGACCTCATTGCTGCAACTGTCCTTGGTAAGCAGGCAGGCCTTGTTGATATTGATAAGAAGGTTGCAAAGATTGGTTTTGCTCCCCTTCTTGAAACAGTTGCAGAACTTCGCGCAGCTGGTGAAATTCTTGAAACGCTTCTCTCAGATCCCACCTATCGCAAGCTCGTTGAGCTGCGCGAGAATGTGCAAGAAGTCATGCTCGGTTATTCAGATTCCAATAAAGATGCCGGTATCGCAACATCGCAGTGGGAGATCCACCGTGCTCAGCGCAAGCTGCGCGATGTTGCAATGAAGTATGGCGTGAAGCTTCGTTTATTCCATGGTCGTGGCGGTTCTGTCGGTCGCGGTGGCGGACCAACATATGAAGCTCTCGTTGCACTGCCTTGGGGATCTGTTGATGGACAAATCAAGATGACCGAACAAGGTGAAGTTATCTCCGATAAATACGCACTACCTGCTCTTGCACGCGAGAACGTTGAACTCACACTTGCAGCATCTCTCGAAGCCACAGTCCTTAACCGTGGACCGCGTCAAAGTCCAGAAGATTTAGCTAAATGGAATGAATGCATGAATATGGTTAGCGATAACGCATTTACTCGCTATCGCTCACTCATTGATCATCCAGATCTACCTGCCTATTTCTATGCATCTACTCCCGTTGAACAACTAGGAAATCTCTTCCTTGGCTCCCGTCCATCACGTCGCCCTGATGCTGCAGGTGGTCTTGATTCACTGCGCGCTATTCCTTGGGTATTTGGCTGGACACAATCACGTCAGATTGTTCCTGGTTGGTATGGAGTTGGCTCAGGGTTGAAGGCAGCGCGTGAGGCAGGTCAGAGTGAAGTGCTTAAGAAGATGCTCGCAGAGTGGCACTTCTTCTCAACCTTCATCAGCAATGTCGAGATGACACTTGCTAAGACAGATCTTGAAACAGCAAAGCGTTATGTGGAAACACTTGTTCCAGCTGAGCTGCAGCACTTCCTTGGCACAATCAAGGAAGAGTTTGATTTAACTGTCTCAGAGATACTTGCACTCACAGGAAAGACATCGCTACTGGGCGATCAAGTAGTTCTTGCTCGCACACTTCAAGTGCGCGATACATACCTCGCGCCACTTCAATTGCTTCAAGTAAATCTCCTGCACCGCGTGCGCACTGAAGGTGAAGCAGATCCAGCGCTGATTCGTGCTCTACTTCTGACTATTAACGGTGTGGCTGCAGGTCTACGTAATACCGGCTGATTTTTAGCTATTAAATTTAGATTGCGTTAAATCAAGCCCATTAGCAATCAAGTACTCAACACAATCTGCTCCTCGGTCGATAAATTCATCAAGGGTCTTCTTCTCTTCTTTACTAAATTGCTTCAAGACAAAGTCAGCTGGATCCTGCTGTCCCATAGGGCGACCAATTCCAAGGCGAACTCGGAAATACTCTGCTGTTCCAAATGATGAAGTCAGTGATTTCAAACCATTGTGGCCATTATCGCCACCTGCAACCTTGGTGCGAATTGCTGCATAACCAATATCGAGTTCATCGTGAAGAACAATAATGTTGGCAGGTTCAACTGAATAGAAAGATGCAAGTGCCTTAATCGGCCCACCTGATTCATTCATATAGCTCTTAGACTTTGCGAGAATGATTGAGTGCATATCTGCGCCAACACCTAATTTATAGGCTGCAATATCATTGCGAGATTTATGCGAAGAGAGTTTTACGTTGTGGCGTTTAGCAAGATGATCAATGACCATCTGACCCACATTGTGACGGGTGGCAGCGTATTCATCCCCGGGATTACCGAGACCCACTACCAACCACGTCATATGCGAAATCGTAAGGGTTGTTAGTCCTTCTTCTCTGCATCTGCAGCAGGTGCCGCAGCAGCTGCATCTGCAGCAGGTGCCACAACAGCAACTTCTTCAACAACTGTTGAGCGCTCAGACAAGTGAACAATGATTGTGTTCGCTGGGCTCACAAGAATGATGCCTGCAGGAAGAACAACATCTGAAGCATGCTTAGAAGTTCCAGCAGCCATTCCTTCAATATCAAGTGTAAGGAACTTAGGAATCGCAGTTGCCTCTGCCTCAACTTCAATTGAGTTGTGCTGAGTCTCAAGGATGCCGTCTGGATCATGCTTACCTTCAAGGTGAACGGGAACTGAAACAACAACCTTCTCACCGCGACGGACAAGTACGAGGTCGATGTGCTCAAGGATCTGCTTGAGTGGGTGGCGAACGATTGACTTTGGAAGTGTCAGTTCAGCCTTTCCATCAATATCAATATTAAGAAGAACGTTTGACTCTTTGAGAGCAACGCCGAGTTCGCGAGCTGGAAGAGTGATGTGAACTGGCTTCTCGCCGTGTCCATAGATGACAGCAGGAACAAGACCTGCAACGCGTGCGCGACGTGATGCACCCTTACCGAATTCGGTACGTGTAGTTCCCTTGATTGATACTTCTGCCATTTTAAAACTCCCTCGTTGCTGTTATCGAAACCTCTTTGTGTTGCGAAGTTCCAGCAGGAGTTGATACCTACGCCGTCGATCACGGATAAATTTCACCCTCGCCGGAACGAGGTGAAGGTTAGCGTGAGTTAGCTATGCCCGTCAAAAAGGCTGGTTACTGAGCCATCTTCGAAGACCTCACGGATGGCGCGAGCCAAGAGTGGGGCGATGGAGAGCACAGTCAGCTTGTCGAACTTTTGATCCTCAGACAGAGGAAGAGAATCTGTGACAACGACCTCTACAGCGCGAGACTCTTTGAGGCGATCAACGGCCGGACCAGAGAAGACAGCGTGGGTTGCAGCAACGATGACATCTTTTGCGCCCCCTTCAAAGAGAGCATCTACTGCCTTTGTGATGGTGCCTGCTGTGTCGATCATGTCATCGATAACGACGCATGTGCGACCTTCAACATCTCCCACAACTTTTCCAACAACTGCTTCGTTAGGAACAAGTGGATCGCGAGTCTTATGGATAAATGCAATCGGGCAGCCACCAAGAAGTTCAGACCAACGCTCTGCAACGCGGACGCGACCTGAGTCAGGTGAAACAATCGTGAGCTTTGAACGATCGACCTTGCTGCCAACATAATTTGCAAGCATAGGAAGTGCGAACAAGTGATCGACGGGTCCGTCGAAGAATCCTTGAATTTGTGAAGTGTGCAGATCAACAACCATAAGTCGATCAGCTCCTGCTGCCTTAAAGAGATCTGCCATCAGGCGCGCAGTAATTGGTTCGCGACCACGGCTCTTCTTATCTTGACGAGCGTAACCATAGAACGGTGCAACAACAGTGATGCGCTTTGCAGATGCGCGCTTGAGAGCATCAATCATGATGAGTTGTTCCATGATTTGCTTATTAATAGGAGTTGAGTGTGACTGAATCACAAATGCATCGCAGCCACGAACTGATTCTTCAAAGCGAACAAAGATCTCACCATTAGCGAAGTCATATGCAGACGTTGGTGTGAGGGGAATACCTAGTTCGGTAGCAACTTGTTCAGATAACTCTGGGAATCCGCGGCCTGAAAAAAGACGAAGTTTTTTCTCTGAAGATAAACGGATCTCGCTCAAGGAAGTTAGCCTTTCTGCTCATCGTTACTGTGGCGCATTGCGGCCTCAGCAGATTTACTGCCGGCTCGCTTACGCAGAACCCAACCTATTACATTTCGCTGCTTTGCCCTACCGACACCAATTGCACCGGGCGGAACATCTTCAGTAATCACAGATCCGGCTGCCGTATATGCGCCATCTCCGATTGTGACCGGGGCTACTAACATCGAATCGCTTCCGATTCGAACGTGATCGCCCACGACGGTGTAATGCTTTTCAACACCGTCATAGTTAACAAAGATAGTTGCAGCGCCAATATTGGAGCCCTCACCGATAACAGCATCTCCCACATAGGAAAGATGAGGCACTTTGGAGCCTTCGCCCAAAGTCGCATTCTTCATCTCAACGTATGCGCCAACCTTTGAATTCGGTAGCAACTTTGTTCCAGGTCGCAAGAATGTGAAAGGGCCAACATTTGCACCATCGCCGATGATGGCTTCTGTGCAACGAGATTCAATTACGCGAGCGCCTGTGCCCACTGTGCAATCAACAAGTGTTGTGCGAGGGCCGATGACGGCGCCCGTTGCCACTGTGCTCTTTCCACTAATAGCAGTACCAGGCATAAGCACTACATCACTTGCCACAGTCGCAGTTGCATCAACCCATGTGCTCAAAGGATCCACAATGGTCACACCATCGCGCATCAAATCTTCGTTAATGCGATCGCGCAAGAGGGCCGCTGATTCTGCAAGCTGCACGCGGTCATTGACTCCTAGGATTTCAATGAAATCATCAATCAGAACTGCTGCGATCTTGCCGCCTTCATTGCGAAGGATTTCAATGACATCGGTGAGGTAGAGCTCGCCCTGTGAATTATCGTTTTTCAGCTTGCCGATAGCACTGGCAAGTTTGACTGCATCAAATGCATACACACCTGAATTTACTTCAAGGATGTCACGTTGAATCTCATCGGCATCGCGCTCTTCCACAATGCGAAGAAGTGAGTCATCATCAGCGCGAATAATGCGGCCATAGCCTGTTGGATCTGGGTGTTCTGCTGTGAGAACGGATGCTGTAAAACCACCTGCATGATGTTCTGTAAGAAGTTGAGTCAGAGATGATCCTGTGAGCATTGGTGTATCGCCTGCAAGTACAAGAATTGTTCCGCTTGCTTTCAAACCATCGAGTGCGAGCTGTGTTGCATGTCCTGTGCCGCCGCGCTTTTCTTGAAAGACTGTTGTGACATGTGGTGCTACTTCTGAAAGGTGTGCCTCTACTTGTTCGCGACCTGCTCCAACAACTACGCGCACCTGCTTAGGAGAGAGTGCACTCACTGCGCTGAGAACATGGCCAACAAGTGAGCGACCTGCGATTGAGTGAAGAACCTTGGGAGTGCTCGACTTCATGCGAGTACCTTCTCCAGCAGCGAGAATCACTACTGTTTCAAGGCTCATGTGTGCAGTCTACTTGCTCGGGCTGAGATTGAAACGGTGGCTCCGCCACCAGGTATCGATCCTGGACCCTGGGCTTCAAAGGCCCATGTGCTAGCCACTACACAATGGCGGAACCTATATTCTCCCTTATCTTCGGTAGTGCTGGCGACCACTAAACTCCATTTACTATGCAGAATAATCGAGATGAAGTAGACCGCCTCATAGCGGCCTGGAAGCGCGAGCGCCCAGATCTCGACCTCTCTCCCCTTGCAGTCCTAAGCCGCATTACCCGCATTGCCCGCCACCTGGATATTGCTCGTCGTGATGCATTCGCAGATCTTGAGACGTGGGGATTCGATGTTCTTGCAGCTCTGCGTCGTGCAGGTGCACCACATCAACTCTCCCCTGGTCAGTTAATGCAAGAGACGATGGTGACGAGTGGAACGATGACTAATCGCCTTGATCGACTTGAAGAGTTGCAATTGATTACTCGTGAACAAGATCCGGATGATGGTCGCGGCTCACTTGTCACACTCACAAAATCTGGGGTGCGCGCTGTTGATGCTGCGCTGGAAGGTCTGCTTGAGAATGAACGTGAATTGCTAGGAACGCTGACTGCTAAAGATCGCGAACTACTTGCTGATTTATTGAGCAAACTCGTTGCGGAGTTTGACGAAAACTAGATTACTTTTGCTCCATGCACAGGTCCGTGTGCTCGCGCAACACTTCCCACAACGCCACTCGCCGTAAGGGCCACAGCTAAATCAAGTCCTGAATCTTCATCGGCCACCAAGAACGCAACTGTGGGACCGGAGCCAGAGACAATTGCACCGAGTGCTCCGTAATCTCTGCCTACTTCAAGAACAAGACTGAGGGCAGGGCGCAGAGAACATGCCGCGTTCTGCAGATCATTGGTGAGTGCGCGACCCACAGCATCGCTATCGGCAGCAAGCAGAGATTGCATCAAGGCATCTGAAACTTGTGGGGGTGCAATATCAAGTTCTGCGCGCATGCGATCACACTCTGTATAGACAGCAGGAGTAGATAAACCAACGCTAGAGAGTGCTAGTACCCAGTGATATGTGCCGCGCGATAGTGCAGCAGTGAGTTGATCTCCGCGTCCCTGACCAATTGCAGTGCCGCCTGAAATCATAAATGGCACATCACTACCTAACTCTGAACCGAGTGCATGAAGCTCCTCGCGTGACATCTCTAGTTGAAAGAGTGAATCCATAGCAACCAAGGTGCCTGCAGCATCAGCGCTTCCGCCTGCCATGCCACCTGCAACAGGAATCGATTTCTTGATTTCGATATGAACATCTACGGCAAAATCGAACTTCTCACCAATCAATTGAGCTGCTTTGACGGCAAGATTTGAGTGATCTTCAGGCACACCGTGTGTGTGCTCACCTGTGACAGAGATAGTCACGCCACTTCCAGGATTGGATTTAGTGACAGTGACATCATCAAAGATGGAGATTGCCTGAAATACAGAGACAAGGTTATGAAATCCATCTGCTTCGCGAGGTCCAACAGAGAGCTGCAAATTAACCTTTGCAGGAACTCGAACCGTCACTGAATTATGCGCCACGTGAAAACTCTACTCTTCTCTGGCAATCGCGCAGAAGGCTGAGATATCAAGTGCTTCTCCGCGAAGTGTGGGATCAATTCCTGCTTTTGTCAGATGAGCTTCTGCCGCGGCAGAGCCTCCATACATCGATGACAACGCAGAGCGCAGCATCTTGCGACGTTGAGCAAAGGCTAAATCGATAATGGCAAACACTTTCTTACGAAGTTCTTCATCACCTGGTGTTGCACGTCTTATGAATCCCACAAGCTTTGAATCCACATTAGGTTGTGGCCAGAAGATATTGCGTGAGACAGAGCCAGCACCTGTCACATCAGCCCACCATGCAGCTTTCACACTAGGAATTCCATACTCTTTTGAATTTGGCTTTGCAGCTAAACGATCTGCAACCTCTGCCTGCACCATCACGACACCACTACGCAGTGATGGCAAGATTTCAAGTAGATGCAGAAATACTGGAACAGAGACGTTATAAGGCAGGTTTGCAATCAAGACAGTGGGTGCAACGGGAAGTTCTTTTAAGGCAAGCGCATCTTGATTAATCACAGTCAAGATATCTGCACGCTCTGAATGCCTTGCTGCAGTGATGGGAAGTTGTGTGGCAAGGCGGGAATCAATCTCAACGGCAACAACTGCTTGAGCCACTTCCATCATTGCAAGAGTCAGAGATCCAAGACCTGGTCCAATTTCCAGTGCGATATCTGTTTCTGTCAGCCCTGCCGTACGAACAATCTTGCGACAGACATTGCCATCATGAACAAAGTTCTGCCCTAGTGATTTGGAAGGTTTGAGATCAAGAGCTTCTGCAAGCTCGCGAATCTCTGCAGCTCCTAGAAGGCTCATGCGAAAGAACCGAAGATGCGCTCGGCATTCACAGATAGCGCTGTTGCAAGCTCTGCCACATCTTCATTGCGCTCTGTGGCCATTGCCCGCACGATATTGGCAATCTGTGCTGGAGTATTGAGCGCTCCTCGATGAGGCATCGGTGCCAAGAACGGTGAATCAGTTTCAACTAAGAGCTGATCATGTGGAACAAGTTTGAGTGCATCACGCAGAGCAGGCGCATTTTTAAATGTCATAGTGCCAGCAAAAGAGAGGATATATCCGCGATCTATGCAGATCTTTGCCATTTCAACATCGCCTGAGAAACAGTGAAAGACAGTCTTCTCGGGAGCTCCTACCTCAAGCAAGATAGAGAGAACATCATCATGAGAATCGCGATCATGAATGACTAGGGCCTTATTGGTGCGCTTAGCTAAATCAATATGCCACTTAAATGAATCTTGTTGACGCTTGCGTAGCGCAGGCTCGGTGCGGAAGTAATCAAGTCCAGTCTCACCAATTGCGCGCACACGAGGATCTTGTGCAAGTTTTTCAATGATTGCCCAATCAGCTTCTAGATCAGGAACAACGGGTGCTTCATTGGGGTGGAGTGCAACTGCTGCAAGTACACGACCCGGAAAGGCGTTTGCCATATCAACGCACCATTGTGATTGTTCTGCCGAATATCCAACCTGCACGATGCGATCGACATTAACTGACTTCGCATCATCAAGAACTTGGCGAACAGCATCTGAATCAGGCGCATCATTGGTGACAATTTCAATATGAGCATGCGCATCTACCGTGGGAACAGGAAGTGCTTCAGGAAGTGGAGCAGGTTGACGATCGATATCGCGTTTGTGGCGATCTGTCATAAGAAAATTACTCTTTAACTTCTAACCGTGGGAACAAGACCGGAGTCTTTGTGACAGTTGCACCTTGTGGCAACTGACCCCAGGTCGCAACCTTAGAAATTTCTTGTTTACCAATCTCACCTAGTGATGCCTTCGCGCCCAGCGCTTCCCACAAGATCTCAGTTGTTGCAGGCATTACTGGGTGGAGTAAGACAGCCAGTGCGCGAAGTGATTCAGCAGTGTTATAGAGAACTTCTTCAAGAATCGCTTGGTTTGCTGGATCTTTAGCAAGAATCCAAGGCTCTTTGATAGTTACATAACCATTGACCTGCTTGCAGTAATCCATCACAGCATTAATTCCACCTTGGAAATCAAGTGCAACCATTGCAGCATCTGCCTTATCGACAGTTGCCTGCAGTGATTGTGCAAGGGTTTCATCTTTAGCAACAGCTGGAATCTTTCCACCGCAATACTTTTCAATCATCGCAGCAAGACGTGAGGCGAGGTTTCCAAAGTCATTAGCCAGCTCTGATGTGTAACGAGCACTCATATCTTCCCAAGAGAAAGATCCATCGCTTCCGAATGGAATTGCACGCAAGAAGTAATAGCGGAATGCATCGACGCCAAAGTGATCGGTGATATCTGATGGCGCAATACCTGTCAGCTTTGACTTCGACATCTTCTCGCCACCGACAAGTAACCAACCGTGTGCAAAGACCTTCTTAGGAATATCAATACCTGCGGCCATGAGCATCGCTGGCCAAATAACGGCGTGGAATCGCAAAATATCTTTTCCAACCAGGTGAACATCTGCAGGCCAGGTGGCTGCAAACTTCTTGCCACCTTCAGAATCTGACGCATCGGTAAGTCCTACAGCTGTCGCATAGTTAAGTAGAGCATCAAACCAAACATAGACAACTTGATCGGTATCCCACGGAACTGGAATTCCCCAGTCAAATGTGGAGCGAGAGATAGAAAGGTCTGATACTCCACCTTCAAGGAATGAGACAACTTCATTGCGAGCACTCTCTGGCTGGCATGCATCAGGATTATTCTTATAGTGATCAAGAAGTGGTTGCGTGAACTCAGAGAGTTTAAAGAACCAGTTGTTCTCGTTGACTAGCTCAATTGGCTTGCTGTGAATCGGGCAGAGCTTTTCACCATCTGCATCAATGAGATCGCCAGGTAATTTAAATTCTTCGCAGCCAACACAGTAAGGGCCTTCATATTTACCGGCATAGATATGGCCAGAGTCTTTCAGCGACTGCAAGAACTTCTGCACACGCTCTGTGTGACGAGGTTCAGTGGTGCGGATAAAGTCATCATTTGCGATATTGAGCGCTTGCCAATTAGGTTTCCACGCATCAGCAACTAACTTATCGACCCATGCTTGAGGGGCGACGTTGTTCTGCTCTGCAGTGCGCATAACTTTCTGACCGTGCTCATCTGTTCCTGTAAGGAACCAGACAGATTCACCACGTTGGCGATGCCAACGAGTAAGGACATCGCCGGCAACCGTTGTATATGCATGGCCAATATGCGGCGCATCATTTACATAGTAAATCGGCGTAGTCAGGTAGAAAGACTTCATCTGCTCATCTTATTCGCATCGACTACGGCTGCATAAACGATCTTCTTAGGAAGCTCGAACTCATCGGCGACTGTAGCAATCGCACCTTTTCGGTCCATTCCAGCAGCCTCATATTCACGAACACGAGCAACGGCATCATCTGCCGTCTTGTTCGCAGAACCTGCCTCAACACCTGCAATCACGAGTGTGATTTCACCAAGGACCTCTTTGCTTGCTGCCCACATAATCAATTCAGTGAGTGTGCCACGAATAGTTTCTTCATAGGTCTTTGTCATCTCGCGACAGATGGCACCTTTGCGAGAATCCCCAAGAATCGCAGCAGCATCGACAAGTGATTCATGAAGGCGATGTGGTGCTTCAAAGATAACCATGGTGCGCTCTTCAAATCGAAGGTTCTCATAGAAAGTATTGCGAGCGCCTTGTGCGCGAGGTGCGAAACCTTCAAAGGTAAAGCGATCTGTCGGAAGACCCGATAGCGCAATTGCCATTGTTGGCGCACTCGGGCCAGGGATAACAACGGTGGGAAGGTTTTCTGCAATCGCATCGCGCATCAAGCGAAATCCAGGATCGCTGATGGTTGGCATGCCTGCATCTGTCACGACGAGGACTTCTTTACCTTCGCGAAGGAGCTGCAATATCTCTTGCGTGCGATCTGTCTCATTGCCTTCAAAGAAGGAGATGATGCGCGCTGTAAATGTCACACCTAGATCTGATGCCAATCGATGAAATCTGCGTGAATCTTCAGCGGCAATAACTTGCGCTGATTCGATTGCATTTTTGAGTCGCTGGCTCGCATCGAGCGGATTTCCAAGAGGAGTCGCTGCAAGAACTAGGGCCATATGCGAATCCTCCCATATTCTTTACATATGGTTGTTGGTATCGCTCCGGTACTCATCGCACTGCTCTCCTTTATTCTCCGTCTTTCAGATCTTGGAAGAGTGAAGGGATTTATCTTCGATGAGGTCTATTACGTCGATGGCGCCCGTGACTTACTGAAATATGGCGTTGAAGTAGCGGGATCAAAACCTGAATTCATTGTGCACCCTCCACTGGGTAAATGGTTGATAGGTCTTGGTATACAAGTATTTGGCGATACTGGCTTTGGATGGCGATTTACAACAGCCCTTGTTGGTTCTTTGATGATTCTGCTCATTGCACTTATTGCACATCGCCTCTTTAGGAGTGCAGTTCTGACTGGACTTGCAAGTGCACTGATGGCAATTGATGGTTTAGCACTAGTACATTCACGCACAGCACTTCTCGATAACTTCTTAACCTTCTTCGTTCTGCTTGCTTCCTATCTCTTCCTGACAAAACGCTACTGGTGGACAGGCGTTGTTCTGGGATTAGCTCTGGCCACAAAGTGGAGCGCTCTCTATTTCATCATCGCATTTGCAGCAATTGGTTTCTACCGAGCATTCACGCATTACTCAGGAAAAGATTTGATAAAGCCGACTCTTGCCCGCATTGGTCAATTTGGTGCAGTCCCACTTCTCGTTTACATAACATCATGGACTGGCTGGTTCCTTAGTAACCGTGGTTGGAATCGTGATTACTCATCAAATGTAATTTCATCAATTATCTACTACCACCAACAGATGTTGGACTTTCATACAGGGTTAACGGAGAAACACGTCTACCAAGCAAATCCATGGAGTTGGCTTGTCATGGGACGACCAACCTCGTTCTATTACGAATCACCGAAAGGGTGTGGCGCCGACAGCTGTTCACAAGAAATCCTTGCTTTAGGAACACCGCTGTTGTGGTGGCTTGGAACAATTGCAATCGTGGTTGTCTTTGGCTTATGGGCTCGCAGTATTGCTAAGCACAGATTAGATCCCGCTCTCACAGTCATTGTTACGGGAATTACTGCAGGTTATCTGCCGTGGTTCTTCTTCCAAGAGCGCACGGTGTTCTCTTTCTATGCAATTGTCTTTGAGCCTTTTCTGATTCTTGCACTCATTTATTGCACTCGATCAATACTGACTAATTACGGTCGCTTGGGAGAAGTTGTTGTAGCAGGGGTATATATCGTGCTCTTCTTTAACTTCTTATACTTCTTACCGCTCTATATGGGCGATCTGATCACCTATGACGCATGGCATGCACGCATGTGGTTTGAGAGCTGGATTTAGCTATTCGTTAGCAGCGCGCATTTCGCGAAGCTTCTGTACTGCTTCATCTGCAAGCTGTTGATCAAATACTTCATCGCGTGATGGAGCAGCTGCAGCGAGCGCTTCGCGTTCTAAACGTTCTTGCTCTTCAGTCCATCTACCTGGTTCGGTTAAATCAAGGACACGCTTTGACTGAACAGCCTTTGGCGCGTTTACATATGTTGGAACTGGAATCTCATTAGGTTGCCACTCAGCACGTGATTGCGCTGTTCCCTTAGGAAGAAGTGTGACACCTGTGAGTTCGCGTTCTGACAAAGGAATCCAGTGATCTTGATTGACTTTAACTTCACTGTGAGAATTATGTGTAAGCACATCTGCAAGATTGGTATGTGAAACACCTTCGGTTGTGCGATGCAATTGATCCATACGACGGCGCGTGATGCGATCGCTATTTTCTTGACGACGAACATGGGCAATATAGAGAACTAATCCAGTAACAGGAATAGCGATTGCGATGTATGTGAATGTCTGCATGATGGCACCTGCCGTTGTGAGGATAAGTGTTGTAGTAATAAGTGAGAAGATAATTCTGCGGCGCATGAGTTGTTGTGCTACGCGTCCTGCGCGATCTACATCTGTATAAATTGCTCCAGAGCCAATTTGTGCACCCGGTGTAGTACTTGCAACTACTCGGAGTGCGCTCTTATAACGTTCGACGCTCTTACCGGAGAATTCATTCTTGTTATGTACCCAGCGTGGCAGAAAATAGGCAACCCACATGCCAATAATTGCTAGATAGATAATTCCTGAGGCCATGATGGGTAAAGGTTAGAGGCGACTGAGCGTAACTCTGTGGATTTCAAGGGGGGTTTACTGGATTAATTCATTGCTCTTTACATAGGACAGATGGTCTCTCCATGCACCATCGATATGTAAGAAGGCCTTGCGCTCACCTTCTAGAACATACCCAGCTTTCTCGGCAACTCTGCAGGAGGCAGCATTCTCAGGGCGCACATTTATCTCTATGCGATGCAGCCCTATTTGAGAGAATCCAAAAGCAGTGACTAGCTTTACCGCCTGCGTAGTAAAGCCGCGATTGGCATAGTTTCGATCAATCCAATAACCGATATGCGCCCCACGAAGTGCGCCATGCATAACGCCACCCATTGTTATCTGGCCGATGAGATTGGATTCATTCCAGATTAGAAATGAGTAGGAACGCCCAGCACGGGCCTCGCGACGAAGGAGATGGACCATTTCATAGAAGGATGGTCGGCCCTGATTCTCATATGCGGGTGAATCCTGCGGAAGCACAGGAAGGGTTGCCTCCCATGGAGTGAGCCACTCTTTATTTTCTGCACGAACATCATTCCATGCAGTGCGATCTCGGAAACGGGCCGGGCGAAGAGTGATTTCATCACCATAAAGCGTTACCGGCCACATGAGATCAACTCACCTGCTTAGAGATAACGTCGCTCAAGAACTACGACAGTGACCTGCGCACCTGCAGACAAACTAGTTTCACCTTCAGGAACTGCAATAAAACAATTAGCATCCGAAAGCGTTGCCTGTTCATCTTGAGAACTCAGTGGCGCCACAGACTTTCCATCTTCACTCAAAATTGCTCTCACATAAGAACGGTTACCGCCTGAAGAAGTCAGAGCTTTCTCAAGCTTTGCCTTCACTGATGGGCGATGGATATTTACTGTGCCAAGCATTGTGCGAATCATCGGGCGGATCAGAAGTTCAAAGGAGATGTATGCAGCAATCGGATCACCTGGAAGTGTGACAACCGGAGTCTTATCGGGTCCGATAGTTCCAAAATTATGGCGGCCACTTGATTCAATGGAGATTTCAACAGTCTTAATCTCACCCATCTTCTCTAAGGTGCGAGTGATGAGATCAAATGAATCATCATGGCGTTCACCGCTAATGATGATGAGGTCGGCGCGTACGAGCTGATCTTCAATCACACTCTGCAATTGCGACTCATCATCAGGAATGGAGTGCACGCGATAGGCAACTGCACCAACTTCACGAACTGCAGTTGTGAGTAACCAGGAGTTAGTTTCATACTCTTCATCAGTTTTAAGTGGGATGCCAGGTTCAACTAAGTCAGGACCTGCTGAAATTACAACTACGCGTGGATGCGGGCGCGTAGGAAGATGATCAAGGCCAATCGATGCAGCCAAACCAATCTGGGTTGAACGAATGCGACTGCCGGCCTTCATGACAAGACGTTCTCCCGCATAGATATCTTCAGCGAGAGTTCCATCGTGTGCATCAAGTAGCGGCATATCAAAGGGCTCAAGAGGACGGCATAGATCTAGAAGAGAGGTAAGTACTTCATCTACACGCATACGTTCTGACATAATCACTAACCTTACTTGTACATCACTTACTACTAGGGGATTTCCATGGGTCAGAGCGAAGAAAAGTCAGCACTTCGCACTCGATATCGTCACGAACGTAACGAGCGTTACATGGAACACAGCTTTCAATTTCTGGCTACATCCCCTGAAATTTCACAGGCGAAGATAATCGCAAGTTATATGTCTTATGGCGATGAACCTGATACATCTTCATTAAATACTGCTCTTATCAAAGCGGGAAAGATTCTTCTACTACCCAGAATCAATGGCGACCAACTCGATTGGGTGAAGTGGGATGGATCAAAATCTAGCCTTGTTGCCAAGAAGAAAATTCTTGAACCAGCTGGTGATGTCTTCAACGACCTTGCCACAATCGATGTCGTCATTGTTCCAGCACTACGTATTGACCGAAGTGGTTATCGATTAGGTCAAGGTGGTGGTTACTACGACCGCGCTCTACCAAAACTTCGCGCATGGTCTATTGGTTTGATTCATCCTGATGAGATATCGAGTGAAGATTTACCTCGCCAAGAATGGGATCAACCGCTCAATGCAGCAGCAACTCCAGATCTGGTTCTGCGCTTTCGAAGGTAGTAATTAAGGAAGATTGCGCGCAATCACAATGCGCTGAATCTGATTTGTGCCCTCATAGATCTGAGTTAGTTTGGCATCGCGCATCATGCGCTCAACTGGATAGTCAGAGACATATCCATATCCACCAAGAATCTGCACAGCATCTGTTGTGACCTTCATTGCCACATCTGTTGCATATGTCTTACTTACGGCGGAGAAGAACTTCAGATCCTTATCTAATCTCTCACTCTTTGCAGCTGCTGCATAGGTAATCTGGCGCGCAGTCTCAACAGCGATAGCCATATCTGCCAACATAAATTGAACACCTTGGAAATCAAAGATCTCTTTGCCAAATTGCTTACGCTCATGTGAATACTTCTTGGCAGTATCTAGGGCACCTTGTGCAATTCCAAGAGCCTGGGCCGCAATAGTGATGCGTGTGTGATCGAGAGTGTCCATGGCAAGTGAAAAACCTTTACCTATTTCACTGATGCGACGGTCATCGCCAATACTCACATTGTCGAAATAGACCTCACGGGTGGGAGATCCACGAAAGCCCATCTTCTTCTCTGGCGCCCCAAATGAAACACCTGGATCAGATTTCTCAACTATAAATGCTGTGATGCCCTTGGATCCAAGTGAAGGATCAGTTTGAGCAATGACGGTATAGAAATGTGATTCTCCTGCATTTGAAATCCACTTCTTACTTCCATTGATAACCCATCCATCGCCTTTGCGTTCAGCCTTTGTCTTTAGGGCGGAGGCGTCAGAGCCTGCTTCAGATTCTGAGAGACAGTAAGAAAAACCTTTTCCTTGTGCCAATGGGCGAAGCCAACGTTCTTTCTGTTCTTTATTTCCACCAAGAATAAGTGGCAATGAACCTAATTTATTCACTGCAGGAATAAGTGAGGATGATGCACATACTCGTGCCACTTCTTCAATAATGATGCATGCAGCAAGTGCATCAGCGCCATCGCCACCGAATTCAGTGGGCACATGTGCTGCAAAGAGTCCGGCCTTGGTAAGAGCATCGTGTGCCTCTTGTGGATAGCGATGGTCTTCATCTACTGCATGGGCATGAGGTGCAATCTCTTTTTCAGAGAGAGCACGAACTGAATCGCGAAGATCGTTGTATTCAGAGGGTAGCGTGAATATGTTCTCTAAACTCATGACCCACCTTCTTTCTTATCGCGGCTCTGCAGTTGGCTCAGGTACTTATTGTATTGAGCAAGTTCATCAGGTTCACCCAGTGCAGCCATGCGGGCTTCATTGCGGTCGATGCGCTTTGCCTCGCGTGAATCATCACGCATCCATTGAATAAAGGTTGCAATCAAAGCCAAGATGATGGGAACTTCACCCATCCCCCAGGCAATCGAACCGGCTGCATGTTGGTCAGCTAATAAATCACCTAGCCATGGAGTATTGAGAGAGCCGTAGTAACCCTTATCAATCAGCGTTGTAGTCGCAAGAAGTGAAATAGCAAAGAAGGCATGAATGCTCATTGCAGCAAAGAGAATGACTATGCGAAATAAGTGCGGAACCTTGCGCGGATTTGGGTCGATTCCAATAATGACATAGAAGAAAAGGTAGCCAGCCAAAAGAAAATGCACATTCATAAAGAGATGTCCCACATGAGATTGCATCAAGTTACCAAAGAGATCGGTGAAGTAGAGAACAAAGAGTGAGCCATCAAAGAGTGCAAGAGCTGTTATCGGATTGGTCAACACGATTGAGTAGCGCGAATGTAGGAGCGCAATCAGCATTCCGCGAACTCCACGCTCCTCAGGTGTTCGCCCTTGTGGGAGTGTACGAAGTGCCAACGTTATTGGTGCTCCAAGTACTAATCCAATAGGTGCAACCATTCCAATGACCATGTGAGCAATCATGTGATATTCAAATGAGAACTTTGCATAAACACCAAGACCACCACTTGTTGCAAAATCCATTGCTGAAACTCCCAATGCAAATGCAACCGTGCGACCCACAGGCCATGAGTCACCGCGCTTTTTCAAGATCACTACACCCTTGATATAGAGAGCAACAAGTGTGATGAGAATTCCGATAATGAGCGCATCTGGATCGTAAAGAGTCAGTAATCGAGTGAAATTCGGAGCAGCAGGAGTTGGATAACCAACAATGGAAAGTGCTGCATTAAACGGCAACTCTTTTCCAGCCGGTGGTTGAGAACCCGATAACCAACTACCAAGTGCAACGACGGCTCCCATGATCAACGCTTCCACGATGATTACTCGAGAGAGAAGATTCCATCCCGTCTTATCTCCTTGAGCAAGTGATTTTCTATTGCGGTAACCAATCACAAGAAGTACAACAGTCAGGAGTGCTTTCACAATGATGATGCGCGCATAGGAAGAAGACCACGCGGATGCAAAGTTAAGTCGTGTCCACGCATTAATGAGTCCACTTGCCACCACTGCAATTGCAGCCCAGAGAGCTAACTGGCTAAAGCGAGGTAGCGCTACTTTGCGATCTGAATCATTGAGCAGAACAAGAGCAAAAACTCCACCGACCCACAGTGAGAGGGCAACAACGTGAATCACTAGTGACCCGATAGCTAAAGAGTGCGATCCACTTGATGCTGAGTGACTTTGAAAGACTGGTGAAACAAGTGCGAGTAATGAGATTCCAAGAAGAACAGTTGCAGGCAATACTCGTCGAAGAAAGGTAAGGCTGATCAAGACAACGCCTGCGAGGAAAGTTTGAAATGCAAGGAATCTGCCCAGATCAATCTGGCGCACAAATGAACTTAGCGTTGTTGGATCGAGGGCTGAACCAAGAGAAGTTCCCAAAATATTGGCTAAGGTGATAATGATTTGAAAGGCGCTGGTAAGAAACCAGACTCCAGCAAGGACTTTGCCAATATTGCGAAGTCGAAGCGCATTCTCTTCTAACTTACCTTCGCGCTCTATTAAGAAGAATGAGAGTGAGAGCAATACGCCAACAAGACTAAAAGCTGCAAAGAGTGAGATTGATTTGTTCAGTGTGCCAAGGGCACTTACCAAAGGATCAACAGCAGTCAGATTTCCTGACAGAAGGTTCATCGGTCGCGATAGAGCTTTCGCGCATAAAGAGAGAGTGCAACAGTCACAACAATTGCCGCTGCAAGAAGGCCAAGAACAAAGATTGTTGTTCCAAGGTTATTTCCTGAAGGAGTTGGTGCATTTGTAGGTGCAGGAGCAGTTGTTGCAATCACCGTTGGCTCAGCGAAGTTAAAGGTAAATTTCCCAATGAGTGGGATGTCATTTTCGGCAAGCAACGAATAATTGACTGTATATATTCCAGTCTTCACTAATTGCTTTAAACCAATGACAGCATTGACTCCATCAATGGTGAGCGCGCCATCATCGACACGAACTCCCGTTGGATCAGTTACAGAGATTTCATTACCCGCATCCATGAGAGCAATTTCAGTGGTGACGGTAATTGCACTCGGTGCGCTCTGAAGTGTCGCACCGGACATTGGAGATGTCGCAACGAGAGAGTTAGCAAAGGCAGCTATTGGCGTGAAGAGAATTGCTCCTATAACCACTGCAATAGCGCTGACCTTCTTCATAGTCTTCATGCTCCTCTTAAACATCGGCGATTGTGCTCAGAACCCCTGCGGATTCGCACCTATCGTCTCACTTCTTTAGACTTAGGCATAGATACCCGAGAAGAGAAAGGTCACACATTGCCTACATATCAATATGCATGCGTTGCGTGTGACCATGCCTTTGAGGCTTTCCAGTCATTTTCAGAATCACCACTTACTGAATGCCCTGAATGTAAGGGTGAAGTTCGCAAGGTGTATTCGGCAGTCGGAGTTGTTTTTAAAGGATCTGGTTTCTATAAAACCGATTCTGTTACAAAACCTGCAGCTACAACTGATAAAAGTTAGCCGTGGTGTGGGGGCTTATCGCCCTTAATCTCTTCTTCTCGCTTTTTATCTTCCTTCTGGTCTTCACGAGGGTCGCGTTCATCATCAGGTGTTGTAGGAAACACATCGCTCATGAGGGAACACCTGTTCTTTCAATTCGATAGCGGTTACACCATCCTACATACTTAACCCTATGTTCGAGCGCCTAGGTCATGTATTAGTCCGCTATCGCAAGATGGCGGTAGCACTCTTTGTCATTGGCATTCTGCTGGCAGGGGCGATTGGTTCACTGATCTTCAGCAGACTTGATTCAGGTGGTTACTCAAACCCAAAGAGTGATTCATACAAGGTATACGAGTACTTGCGCGATGAATTAAAGGTTCAAGATCCTGCTGTTGTCGTCGTCATTGATGCGGGAAACACCGATGTCACAGATTCTGTTGTTACACAGAAATCTCTTGCTCTTGAAAAGAAGATGTCGCAAGAAGATGGTGTCACCAAGACTCTTTCATTCTGGAGCTCTGGTGGTGAGGCAACACTGAAATCCTCTGATGGAAAGGCTGCATTCGTACTCATCTACGGTGAAGGCGAAGCATTCACACCACAAAGCCAGAGGCTCGGAGCGATTTTTCAGGAAAAATATGACGGCAAGATTGATGGCTTGACTCTCTATGCAGGCGGAGTTGGCGTTGTTGGTAACGCAATCACAGAGAAGATTTCAAAAGATCTCAAGTTAGCTGAAGTAATCTCAATTCCACTGACTTTCATACTCCTTGCATTTGTCTTTGGTGCATTAGCTGCCTCTGCAATGCCACTCATAGTCGGTGTTGCCGCAATCTTGGGAGCATTCTTTATTCTCTACCTCTTGTCACTCTTCACTGATGTCAGTGTCTATGCACTCAACCTCACTACAGGTATGGGTCTTGGACTCGGTATCGATTACGCCTTACTTATGGTCAATCGTTTCCGCGAAGAGATCCACCATGGAAAGAGTGTTGAAGATGCAGTAGTGACCACAATGGGCACAGCAGGAAAGACGGTCTTTTACTCTGGGCTCACTGTCCTCGTCACAATGGTTTCGCTCATCTTCTTCCCACTTCCATTCTTAAAATCATTTGGATATGCAGGAGTATCAGTAGTAGCAATTGCAGTCATAGGTGCAATTTTTGGACTTCCACCAATCCTTGCTCTTATGGGTGAGAAAATTGATAAAGGTGTAGTGAGAAAATCTGCAATCACACCTAAAGAAGATGGGCGTTGGGCTGATACAGCACGCATGGTGATGAAACGCCCTGCAGCTGTCGTAATTGTCTCTCTCATAGTTCTAGGTGTTCTTGCTGCCCCAGTGCAGAACATTAAATTCGCGCAAGGTGATTCTCGAATGCTGCCCGCTACCAATAAAGCAGCTATTGCAACTGCACTTCAAGATAAGAGATTTCCTGGGCAGACTGGAACTCCCATCGAAATAGTTATCTTTGATGGTGCAGAGATAACTGGTGAAGTTGCAACATATGCCAAGAAGATTGCAGCAGTCTCCGGAGTAATTGGCGTTGCAGCGCCAGAGGTAATCGGCAAGGACGTTCGACTCGTTGCATACCAAGCAATGTTGCCCAGAACTCCCGAAGCTCAGAACTTGATCCACACAATTCGAGATATTCCAGCGCCACAAGGTGCCCTTGTTGGTGGAGTTGCCGCTGACTACACAGATTCTCAAGATGCAATCTCATCCACACTTCCATGGGCTCTCGGTTGGATTGCACTCAGCGTTTTTGTTCTGATTTTTATCTTCACCGGTTCCATCATCTTGCCAATCAAGGCAGTCTTGCTCAACGTGCTCTCTCTTGCAGCGACGATGGGTGTGCTCACGTGGGTATTTATCGATGGACATCTGCAATGGCTGGTGGGTTCATTCACCCTCACGGGAACACTTGATACCTCCATTGTTATTTTGATTGCCGTCGTTGTCTTCGGATTATCGATGGACTATGAACTCTTCTTGCTCTCACGTATTCGTGAAGAACACTTGGCAGGTAAGAGCAATGTTGAAGCAGTTGCAACTGGCCTTCAGCGTTCAGCACGAATCATTACTGCGGCTGCAGTCTTGCTCGCTGTTGTATTCGCAGCTTTCATCACAAGTGGTGTCACATCGATTAAATCGATGGGCTTTGGTGTTGCACTCGCGGTAATACTGGATGCAACCATCGTTCGTGCCCTTCTCGTGCCTGCTCTGATGCGACTCTTCGGTGAGCGCAACTGGTGGGCTCCTAAGCGTTTACAGCGATTTACGATTACCCACTAGTTTCCTTTAAACTCATCGCATGGATCTCATCGCTTCCCTGCAATGCGCCGATCAGCCAGGCATCGTTCACGCGATGACTACTGCCGTGCTCAATTGCGGCGGCAACATCATTGAGAACCAACAGTTCACCGACACCACCACTAACGCCTTTGTAATGCGCACTCGCTTTGAAACAACTCAAGGACTTGAAGCTGCACAGAAGAGCCTCAATGAAAGCCTAGGTAAATTCTCACCTGCTCTGCATATTCGTCCAACGGCTCAGAAGCCTCGCGCACTTGTTTTAGTTACAAAAGAGAGCCACTGTCTTCGTGACTTGATGTATTTGCTTGAACTTGGCGAACTTCCCATTGAAATCCCACTTGTTATTTCAAATCGCGAAGAACTTAAATCACTTGTTGAATCCCATGGAATTCCATTCCTCTACCTTCCAGTGACTAAAGAGAATAAGGCTGAGCAAGAGAAAGTAATGCTTGCAAAGATTTCAGAACTCAAGATTGATTTCGTTGTCCTTGCTCGCTTCATGCAGATTCTTTCTTCCACATTTACAGCTGCGATGCCTGGAAAGATAATTAACATCCATCACTCATTCTTGCCAGGGTTTAAGGGTGCAAAGCCTTATCACCAAGCACATGAGCGTGGCGTAAAGATCATTGGCGCAACTGCCCACTTTGTTACAGCTGACTTGGATGAAGGTCCAATCATCGAACAAGATGTTGCACACGTAAATCACTCAGCAACACCAGAGGAAATGATTGCTCTTGGTCGCGATATCGAACGACGTGTTCTAGCGCGCGCAGTAAAGCTCTATGCAGAAGATCGAATCTTTATCGTCGGTCATCGCACCGTTGTCTTTGCCTGATCTTCGCAATTAATAGTGGGTGTGTAAAAAGCGGCACTTATCTCTGGAACCTTGGTCTGGTTATTGATTAGCATTGGCTGAAGTGTGTAGGTAATCTCCTTGTTGGGAGTAATTCGAATTTTCAATATCCCAGTACTTCTATTTTCGATATTTGATGAGTAAAAGATGAAATTGCCTAATGAGTAGGCCACAAGCTTGTTATCTTCATAAGTAATCGGCTGCAGAGTATGGGTATGGCTTCCCAGAATGATGTCAGCACCTAGTGCGCTCCATCTCTTCGCACTGGAGAGTTCATAATCTCTTGGGCAGAAGAAGCCTTCTTCGCCCCAGTGGGTCAGAATTATCAATACATCACTGACCTTCTTCATGGCTGTGATTGCTCGCTCTGTGGAACGTGCGTCATAACCATTTGTTGTTCCAGCTCTATCTACTTTTGCAATTGAGCCAGGTCCACCATTGACCTTTGCAAGACCTAAGACGCCGATCTTTAAGCCATTCACCTTATAAATCTGACCTTGATATGCGAGATCGCTATTGACCCCACCACCAACATAGGAGATTCCAGCTTTTGTCAGGTTCTGCAGAGTGTCGAGGAAGCCTTGTGAGCCATAGTCAAAACTGTGATTATTGCCAACGGTTGCAACATTTAATCCCACAGATTTAAGTGATTGAAGAAATTCAAGATCTGTCTTGAAGTTATATTCCTTCACTTCTTTCTTCATTTCATTCGTGACTGCGGTTTCCAGATTAAACATATTGAGATTGCCATCTGCAAAATATCGCTTCAAGGCTGGAATTGCAGTGCGATCAATGGCGCTCTCGCCATGAATATCGCCAACGACATTAATAACTACATCTCTACTTTTATTGCCCTTTAATGGACTCGATATGGGCTGTGTTGCAAGAATTGCAAAGGCTGTGATGACGCACACAACAATTGCAATTCGAAATTTCATAATGCAATCCTAGGTGAGTGTCCCCGGCGGGAGTTGAACCTGCGACCTACCGCTTAGGAGGCGGTTGCTCTATCCACTGAGCTACGGGGACGTGGGCACTTCAATAGCGAAGTTACTTGGCAAAGGTTATCGGTATAGATAGCCTTGCCTTAACGCACTTATTTCAAGCGCGTATAACTAAGAATGAAAGGCCACCCATGAAAGCGCTCGTTATCGGCGCAGGCGGAGTTGGCAGTGCAATCGCAAATATCGCATCACGTAGACCATTTATTACGTCAATGGTCGTTGCAGATCGCAGCCTGTCTAGAGCTCAAGCAGCCGTAACAAAGGTCAATGACCCACGATTTTCTGCGCAGGAGGTGGATGCCTCTGATGTGAACGATATTCGCGCTCTCATTCGTAAAGCTGCTCCCGATATTGTCGTGAACGCGGTAGATCCGCGCTTTGTTATGCCAATCTTTTTGGCATGTGAAGAAGAGAAAGTTAATTACATGGATATGGCGATGTCACTATCGACGCCGCATCCAACAGATCCGATGAATAAGCCTGGAGTTAAGTTAGGTGATGAGCAATTTGCTCGTGCAGATGCTTGGAACAAGAACGGTAACTACGCTGTTGTTGGAATGGGTATTGAACCTGGAATGAGCGATGTCTTTGCCCGTTATGCCGAAGATGAACTCTTCTCTCGCATTGATTACTTAGCTGTCATGGATGGCTCGAACCTCACCGTTGATGGTTATGACTTCGCACCATCGTTTT
Organism: Candidatus Planktophila dulcis; assembly: GCF_002288225.1. Classification (NCBI taxonomy): domain Bacteria; kingdom Bacillati; phylum Actinomycetota; class Actinomycetes; order Candidatus Nanopelagicales; family Candidatus Nanopelagicaceae; genus Candidatus Planktophila; species Candidatus Planktophila dulcis. The sequence goes on along the minus strand of NZ_CP016777.1, from coordinate 113,379 downwards.
CTATCTGGACAACGATTGAAGAGTGTCTGAATCCACCCTTGATCTTCGAAGAAGGTCGCGGTTGGTATACAACTGAGCCTTTTAGCGAACTAGAAACATATGACTTCCCAGATGGCATTGGACCAGTTGAATGCGTCAACGTTGAACATGAAGAAGCTGTCTTGATTCCAATGAAGGTCAAGGCGAAGGAAGTTCGCTTTAAATATGGACTTGGCGCTCAATTTATTGAGACCTTGAAGACTATTCACACACTGGGACTTGATAAGAAGGAGAAGGTTTCCGTGCAAGGAGTTGAGGTGTCACCTCGCGAACTTCTTGCAGCCCTACTTCCAGATCCTGCAACTATCGGTGACAAAATGCACGGAAAAACCTGTGCAGGAACTCTCGTTAAAGGTTTAGGTAAGGACGGCAAGCCAAAGGCTGTCTATATCTATAACGTTGTCGATAACGAATGGTCGATGAAGAATTATGGCAATCAAGCAGTTGTATGGCAGACAGCTATCAACCCATTGATTGCAATGGAGCTCATTGCAAGTGGTGAATGGAAGCCAACAGGAATATCTGGCCCTGAATGGTTCCCAGCACAGCCCTTCCTTGATTTAATCTCCGAGTACGGATCTTCATGGCATATCCGCGAAGAAGAACCAAAGGGGATCGTGGCTTAAATGGCGCAATGGGCTCTTGTTACAGGTGCAACTGCTGGAATTGGTGAAAGTTTCACTCGCTTACTTGCATCTAAGGGTTATAACGTCGCACTCGTTGCGCGCGATGAAGCTCGTCTTCATGAACGCGCAGCGGGGCTTCGTGAAAAGTATGGCGTGCAGACATTTGTATTGCCTGCAGATCTTTCAACTAATGAAGGTTGTCGATCAGTTGAGGATTACATCAGCACCTATGAGATTGAAGTGTTGATTAACAACGCTGGATTTGGAATCAATAAGGCATTTAGTGCAAGTCAGATGGATGCAGAACAACAGATGTTTGATGTATTGGTGCGAACACCTATGCGCCTTATGCACACCGTCATCCCTGGAATGAAAGAGCGCAAATCTGGAATCATTATCAATAACTCATCCGTTGCAAGCTTTATCGCAGGTGGCACATATAGCGCTGCCAAGTCATATATGACTGTGCTCTCTGAATCCATGAATACCGAACTTGCAAGCAGTGGGGTAAAAGTCTCAGCGCTCTGCCCTGGATTTACTCGCACAGAATTTCACGAGCGAGGGCGAATGAAGATGGGCGGGCTACCAAACTTTATGTGGCTTAACGCCGATAAGTTAGTTGCTCAATCGTGGAAAGATGCCCTGGCAAATAAGCCAGTGAGCATTCCTGGCTGGCAATACAAACTTCTTGTGGGAGTTATCTCAACTATTCCAAGAAAATTTGTACGCCAGATCGGAATGAATGTTCGTAAGAAGCAGCGTTAGTTAGCGGCCACGGCGGCTATTGCCACCACGGTATCCACCAGACTTACCTGAACCTGAACCACCGCGACGAGCTCCGCCACCTGAACGTGAACCACCTGGGCTCTTTCGCTCCATTACTGGCGGAATATATGGAACACCTGATGGCTCTTGAGCACCAGTGATAACCATGAGCTTCTCATCGAGAGGGCGCACATCGTGGAACTTCGGTGTCACACCTGCACGACCGAGAAGACCAGATACTGCACGCTGATTCTTTGATGATGACAAGGTAACAACAGTTCCTGATTCGCCAGCGCGAGCTGTGCGACCTGAACGGTGCAAGTAATCCTTGTGATCTTGTGGAAGATCAACGTGAACAACAAGTGAGATTCCATCAACGTGGATTCCGCGTGCTGCAACATCTGTTGCAACGAGAGCTGAATTATCTTGCTCCTTAAAGAGTGCAAGTGTGCGAGTACGAACTGCCTGTGACTTTCCACCGTGCAACGCACCCACTGGAACACCAGCGTTAGCAAGCTTGTCAGCAAGACGATCTGCACCGCGCTGAGTCTTTACGAAGAGAATTGTCTTTCCATTACGAGCTGCAATCTGTGATGTGATGTCATCTTTATCGCCAGGGTGCATCTGAAGAACGTGGTGCTCCATAGTTGAAACAGAAGCACGGTCATTCTGCAATGAGTGAGTCTTTGGGTTCTTGAGGTACTGACGAACGAGTGAATCAACACCGCGATCGAGAGTTGCTGAGAAGAGAAGACGCTGTCCATCAAGACGAGCCTGATCAAGAATTTCCTTCACTACTGGAAGAAATCCCATATCTGCCATCTGATCTGCTTCATCAAGAACAGTGATCTGAAGTTGATCGAGCTGAACTTCATTCTTATTGAGAAGGTCAATTAAGCGACCAGGAGTTGCAACCAAGATTGCAGTCGCCTTACGCATTGCAGTGATTTGCTTTGCATATGGCATTCCGCCTGCGATAACTACTGATTCATGGCCAACAGCGCGTGCTAATGGACGAAGAACTTCGTCAATCTGCTGCGCGAGTTCACGTGTAGGGGTCAAGATAAGTGCCAGTGGCTTGTGAGGGCGCGCTGTCTTATCTGAAATATTTGTAAGAAGTGCAAGGCTGAATGCCAGAGTCTTTCCTGAACCAGTCTGTCCACGGCCCAAGATGTCATGACCTGCAAGAGCATCGGGAAGTGTTGCAATCTGGATTGGGAATGGATGCGTAATGCCTTGAGCATTGAGTGCATTTGCGAGCGCCGGTGCAATACCGAGATCGCGGAATGATGTTGTTACCTCAGTGAGCGGTGTTGCTTCAACAAGGTTTGCATCGGCAAGGTTTACTGAAATGTAATTATCATCAGCGCCGAAATCGACAGCTGCCTTGTTATGAGTCTTTGATGCGCGGAAATCATCGCGTGCATATGCTGGTGATTCACCACGTGAATCATTGCGGCGATCGCGTGGTGGCTTTGCAGGTGTGCGAGGAGAATCTCCACGACGCTGCGCAGCTGACTGTGGTGCTGCTGGATTATATTTTTCACGCTTTTGTGGAACAAAGTTTGGACGGCCGTCATCTGAGTGAGCAACCTTTGCCTTCACCGCTTCGCGACGAGTTGTTGGACGAACATCAGATTTTGCTGGACGCTCTAAACGCTCTGGACGAAATGGACGCTCTGAACGTTCTGTGCGATCTGCAATGAACTTTGCAGCACGTGATTGTGGCTTTGCAGTTCTCTCAGGTGCTGTACGGCCCACAACAGGCTTTGCACCAGCTGGCTTAAAGGCTCTCTTTGGCTTTTCGAAGGTGCGCTCTTCACGAGACTGCTTTGGGTTGCCCTTTATGGCACCCTCGACGTTCTTAGACTTTGATGCTGTGCGCTCTTGAAAACGCTGTGCGCGTAGCTTGGAACGATCTGCAAGACGTACTTCTTTCTTAGTACCAGTCTCGCGATCTGAATAACGTGTGGTCTTAGCTGTTGTGCGTGCTGCAGTAGATGCTGCTTCCTTCACAGGAGCGCTTCGCTTTGCAGTTCCACGAGCAGCTGGCTTTGCAACGACTGCCTTACGGGCAGCCTTCTCGGCAGTTGTGTGGCGGGGTTTACCTTTGGCAGCGCGACGAGCTTTTCCGGGCGCAGCAGTACGGGATTGTAGAGACATAGAAAATTCAACACCAATCGAGACGACAAGCGCGTCTCGGTTAGATGGTCTCAAACTGGCTAAAAAACCAGCGCCATCAGGGTCTTGATAAGACTCGCAAGTAAGTGGCCATGTGGCGCACTTTGGGGGGAAGTACATCGATGCGGGATGCTTCGATGGCTTAATCATACAGGATGCAAGACAGTGCTAATTCACATGAAATTCCATAGTCCTACCGCCGAGTTACGCTCAAAATTCAATATTGGCTCGATACCATAGCAACATATCTAATGGAGGACTTTATGTTTCGCAAGGTATCTATCACTCTACTTTCTGCCGTGATTGTCGCAAGCGGTATCTCTGCAGTTCCAGCATCAGCTGCTGCAAAGATCAGCAACGGCACAGCCTGCAAGAAGGTCAATGCAACAACGACAGTTGCTGGGTATAAGTACAAGTGTGCAAAGAACCCATTGGTGAAGAATTCAAAGCTCACATGGCTCTCAGCTGAGTGCCTCACTGCAGTAGGACAGTTCCAAGCAGCGGTAAAGGCTCAAGCAGATCTTGCCAATGTCTCTGATCAGACTGCAGCACTTGATGCTGAATACACCGCAGCAGCAGCAGCCCTTGCCAGCACCACAGCCGCCTATGACAAAGCGCGTACTCAAGTAATCCAATTCCAGGCAACGATGAATGCATCCACAAATGCTGCAGATAAGCAGAAGCTTGCTGGTGCAATCTCAAAGCTTGCCAATGCAGTTCTTGTATTGAGCGCTTCTAAGACAAAACTTTCTGCACAGGTAAAGGACCTTGAAGCGAAGAAGGCGCTACTTCTGGGCGCTCCAGGACAGCTCAAGACCAATGCAGCAGATGCGAAGGCTTCAGCAAATCTCCTCTGCGCTAAGGGCTTCTAACGTATAAGAGTTTTTTCAACGCCCCGAAAGTAAGGCTTCCCCTATTTATAGGTGGGAGCCTTACTTATTTAATGTGACAGGTGTACCGAGTACTTCGATGGGCGCCACTATGGCTCTTGCTCTCTCATATCGCCTTTAAATCTATTTTCACAGAGCGCTCCATACTTCTGGACCTCTTTCTCTATAACGCAATCTGGATCTGCGCGATTGCAGCAATAGCACAATCACCACTGAGCAATGATCCTGTTGCACTTGCTTCAGCTTGTCTTGCAATTACTTTCTGGGGCTTTGGTTCAATACTCAATAGCTATAGCGATTTCTACTCTCTTCCTCAAAGTGCAGGGCTCTTGGCCCAGCTCAGTTACACCCTCTTCTATCCCTTGGCTCTTATTGCCATTCCACGATCACTAGCGCGAGGTCGAAAGCTCAACCCGCTTGAACTTCTGGATGCAGCGATCTTCGGCCTTGGAATCTCTTCCATCGCCACAGCGCTCTTTCTTAATCGCGTCTTTCCGCAATCACTGATTAATCTGCAGGACCAATTCTTCTCACTGCTCTTTCCCATCTGCGACCTACTCCTTCTGATTATCGCCTCCATTGCACTTGTCACACACAGACTTCAGATGCGGGCAGCCATTCTCTTTCTCGGTATTGCACTCTTTTCAATGTCAGATCTTCTCTATCTCTGGCTCACAGTCAATGGAACCTACACATTTGGCCAACTCACCGATGATGGATGGTTGATTGGAATAGTTCTGATTGCATCATCATTCTGGTTGCCACAAAGTAAAAGTGAATACGATGTGGGAATCCATCCTGCATTTCTTGCACTCTCCATTTTCATTAGCCCCACTTTGTTAGCGCTCATCGCCCTGCGCCCTGGAATCTTTCCCATCTACATCGTGGCCCCTGCAGTTGCAACGCTGTTTATGGCATTCTTTAGAATGAGTATCGTTATTCGTCAAGCAAAGAATTTAGGTGAAGAGAAAGTACTTGCCCGCACCGATGACATTACAGGTCTTCCCAATAGACGCAGATTGATTGCAGAGCTCGCAACCTTTTCAAAGACAGAAGGTGCGCTACTACTACTTGATCTCGATGCATTCAAACCAGTCAATGACACCTACGGCCATGAAATTGGCAATGTTGTTCTGCAACAAGTTGCCCAACGTTTCACCCGTTCACTTCCCACAGGTTCTGTCCTTGCCCGACTTGGTGGAGATGAATTCGGAGTCCTGATAAACGGAAGTTATGAAGAGACTTTGGAGGCTGCCTATGCGCTGCAAGCAACCTGTAGTTATCCATTTCTCTTTGAAGGCCATTCAATAAAGATCGGTGTGAGCATCGGCCATGTTCATAATGATGGAGCTGGAGAGCTACTAGAACGTGCAGATGCTGCGATGTATGAAGCTAAGAGGAGCGGTGTGGGGGTTGTTCAGGCTCAGCCTGTTGTGTGAAATTTCAATTTGATTCCAACAAAGCTACCGAGGAATACAAAGGCGAAGAAGACCCAACCAGAGAGTGCAAATGCTTGTGTTCCAGAGAGAAGAACACCAATTGTGCAACCAAGGGATGTCATCGAGCCCCAACCGAGCAAGATTCCACCAATCAGTGCTGTGGCTGAATTTGTAGGAGTCAGGCGAGAGAATTTAAAGCGTCCCCCAGCAAGGGCAGCGGCAAATGAGGTTCCAATAATTCCAATAACAAGCCAGCCATTATTGGTAATTGCCTCGGCAACAACTGCAACACATCCAGCCATGCGATCGAGGCCAACAAGAGATTCAGGTCCAATCTTGTTGGAATCCATAAATGTTCGAGCAGTAGTGCTGAGCTGACGTGTCACACCGAGTGGTTCAACGCGAAGGTAAGCAATGGTTCCTAGAACTCCAGCGATAGCACCTGTCGCAATAGGGCTCCATCGCTCTGTGATCAGATTTTTCAGAGTTCCTGAGAGCGAGAGAGGTGCAGCGCTCACCTTGCGAATCGGATCTGAGTTGGTGCCTCTACGAATTGCAATAAAGGCAAGGAGAAGGAGCGCAGATAAGGTGATGAGTAGAGCACCTGAGTAACCAACGTAATGTGGCAACCAGATAGTTGGTGCATCAGAGATAGCGTTGAGATAGAGCCAGTTCCAGGATAAGAATGCAAGAACAAAACCAATCAATGTTCCAATGAGTGCGGGAATTGCCCGAAGGTATCCCTGACCAAGACGATAGAGATGACCGCTAATGCAGGCTCCAGATAAGGACATTCCGATTCCAAAGGCAAAGGCTGCAACTACTAAGACCCAGCTCACCGGTCCGATATGTGCCACCGGTGGAAGTCGATCGGTGCTGGTATCAGGAAGGAATTGACCAAAGATGAGTGCGTAACCAATAGATCCTGTTGCAATCGCAACCAATACTGAGAGAAATGGTGTGGTGTTCTTATCTTCAATGCCATCACGGAAGATGCAGAAGAAACAGAAGCGACCACGCTCAAGCAATAAGCCAAGGCTCATACCGATAAGAAGTGAGATTGGCGCTGTTGAATTAGATATATTTGAAGAGAGAATAAATGCAAGGAGAAGAAGTGCGGCAATCACTGCAAAGGAGATTGCAGTGCGAACCTTCTCTTTAGCCGTCCACGCAGAAGCAGCAACCCCGGGATCTCCGAGGTTGCTGCTCTGTGTTGGAAGGGTGGAAATTACGCTGCTCCCCAGATTGTGCCTGAAGGATTACTAATCGGTGCACCGATTGTGTTTCCGTACTCAGTCCATGAACCGTCGTAGTTCTTTACCTTCTGGAATCCGAGGATTTCACTGAGCACGAACCATGTGAGAGATGAACGCTCACCAATACGGCAGTAGGTAATGATCTGATCTGTTCCGGTGATGCCCTTATCTGCATAGAGCTTCTTCAACTCTGCAACAGTCTTAAAGGTTCCATCTGCATTGACATTCTGTCCCCAAGAAATATTGACCGCTCCTGGGATATGTCCTGCGCGCACTGCAAGCTCCTGGAAACCAGCAGGTGCAAAGATCTTTCCACTGAATTCATCAGCTGAACGGATATCAACAAGTGCTGCAACCTTTGTCTTCTTTGCTGCTGGGATTACATCCTTGATGATGTTTGCGCGAAGATTCTTATCAGCTGGATTTGCATTGAAGTTACCAGCCTTAAATGTTGGAACTGCTGTTGTGAGAGCACGACCATCCTTCTCCCACTTCACACGTCCACCATCAAGAATGCGAACATCCTTCTGACCGTAGATGTTAAAGATCCATGCGCCCCATGCAGCAAACCAGTTGTTCTTATCTCCGTAGAGAACAACTGTTGTGTCATCGCTGATGCCAGCCTTCTGGGCAAGTGCTGTGAAGTTAGCCTGGCTGATGATGTCGCGGTTGACTGTGTCAACAAGATCTGTGTGCCACACAAACTTGATTGAGTTCTTGATATGTCCGCGCTCATAGATACCAGGTTCAGTGCTTACTTCAATGATGCGAACCTTAGGGTTATCGATGTTCTGCTCAAGCCAATCTGGTTGTGCAACTGCGCGAGCCTGATTCTTTGGACGTGCTTCGGCAGGAACGATTCCGACCGTCGAAAGGAGACCAGCAACTGCTGCTCCTGCGATTAACTTTCTTGAAATTGACATTTTTATCCTTTGTTAGTTTTTTGGGTTTTAAAAAATTGTGTTACAGGGATGAGAAAAAAGGAAAGATCAGCAGCTGGTGCTTGTGATGCGGCAGTAGTCAATAACGCGACGCTTAGTAAGGAACATCGTGACCACCTCTCGCTAGGTTCTTAATTACGAGAAAGATAGAGAGTTAATCCAGAGTTGTAAAATTGCAAATTACTTGCAGATAGTAAAAATGAGTATTTAGCAATTATTTCTTTATGGGTTGTTCAGGCTTATCAGCCTTAATCTCTTTAAGTCTTTCAAGAGATTCAATACGTTCTACTGCGTGATCGACGATGCGCTCTGGATATCCATGTGAATATCCATCGAGGAATAGCCAAGGCTCATGAATCTCAGCAGCACTTAAGTGGGCCAGTTCTGCAACATATTTGCGGATGTAATCGCCATTTTCATCAAAACGTCGCCCTTGTTCGATGGGATTAAAGACTCGGTAATACGGAGATGCATCTGTGCCAGTGCCGGCTGTCCACTGCCAACCATGGGCATTTGATGCTGGGTCGTAATCAGTCAGGTGTTCTGCAAAGAATCGCTCACCTAGCTGCCATTCAAGATGGAGGTCCTTAACCAAGAATGATGCAACAACCATTCGCGTGCGATTATGCATCCATCCTTCAATAACTAATTGACGCATTGCAGCATCAACAAATGGATAACCAGTCTTGCCTTCACACCAAGCCTGAAATTGCTTACCTGGCTTGTCATAACGCATCTCTTTAAATCTCGGTGCGTAGTACTCAGTATCGGTATTGGGATTGTTAAAGAGAACATCTGCATAGAACTCACGCCAGGCAATCTCCTTGCGGAATGTGTCATGAGCCTTGGTCTCACCAAGACCTAAAAGCAGTGTGCGCGGGTGAATCTCGCCAAACTTGAGATAACTACTCATCTTTGATGTGCCATCTATTCCTGCAAAGTTACGGTTCTCGTCATAACTATCAAGACCATTCTTAGTAAATTCCTTAAAGCGCTTGAGCGCAGCAGCTTCACCCGCTTCAATAATTGTTGTTCCCTCAGGGACAGGAAAGTCAGGAAATGCGCGGTATTTATCTGAGGGCTTCGGCGCCTTAATCTCTTTCGGCGTCTTAGCAGGAGCACGCCAACCGTGAGCACACCAACCTTTATAGAACGGTGTGTAAACCTTGTATGGCGTTGCATCACTTGGTTTGAGAACTCGACCCGGTGCAACTGCATAGGGAGAACCTGTGCGAACAAGTGGAATGCCAGCTGCTTCAACGCGTGCATCGCGTTCTGCGCCATAGCGCTCATACTCAGTTGAGATATGAACTTCTTTCACATCATAAAGATCAATCAACTCTTTCAATACTTCTACTTGATCGCCTTCAATGATGTGTAAGCGGTTACCCAGGGATTCATCGAGTGCGCGAAGTGATTGGCTCATATAGGCAAGGAGTTTGCTTCCTGCTTCAGAAATCTGCTGCTTATCGAGTATAAATACAGGAACTATCTCATCGGCGCCTTCCATGGCAGCGATGAGCGCTGGGTGATCGCCGATACGTAAATCTCGGCGGAACCAGACGATATTTCGCATGGAGCGAGAGTACTTAGTTACTTATGAAGTTGCTCAACAGAAGCATCCCAGCCCTGTACATCTTCAGGCTTACGAGGAGCCTTTCCGACGTAGCGAGCAGATGGACGGATCAAACGACCGGTGCGCTTTTGCTCAAGGATGTGTGCAGACCAGCCAGCAGTACGAGCTGCTGTAAACATCGATGTAAAGAGCGGTGCTGGAACTTCTGCGAAGTCCAAGATAATTGCTGCCCAGAATTCAACGTTGGTCTCAAGAACGCGATCTGGTTGACGCTCGTGAAGTTCTTTAAGCGCTGCCTTCTCTAGCGCTTCAGCTACTGCGTAACGTGGAGCGTTAAGTTCTTTCGCTGTACGACGAAGTGTGCGAGCGCGTGGATCTTCAGCGCGATAGACGCGGTGACCAAATCCCATAAGGCGTTCCTTGCGATCTAGAAGATCCTTGACGTAGGCCTCAGCGTTACCAGTCTTTTCAACTTCTTCGATCATGTGCAATACGCGAGATGGCGCACCACCGTGAAGTGGACCTGACATTGCACCGATTGCACCAGAGAGTGCAGCACACACATCAGCACCAGTAGATGCAATAACGCGGCCTGTAAATGTTGATGCATTCATTCCGTGCTCTGCAGCAGATACAAAGTAAGCATCGATTGCGCGAACGTGTAATGGATCTGGCTCTCCGCGCCAACGAATCATCATGCGCTCAACAACAGTATGTGCCTTATCAACTTCAGACTCAGGAATCATTGGATTGAAAAGTCCACGAGCCGCTTGTGCAAGGTATGAAAGAACCATGACTGAAGTACGTGCAAGGTTGCTACGAGCTTCTTCATCTGAAATATCAAGAATTGGCTTAAAGCCCCAGGCTGGTGCAAGCATTGCAATCGCAGATTGAATATCTACGCGCACATCACCTGAGTGAACAGGAAGTGGGAATGGCTCAGCGTTAGGTAGCCCTGGATTAAATTCATCATCAACAAGAAGTCCCCATACGTTTCCAAATGAGACGCGACCTACGAGATCATCGATATCAACACCGCGGTAACGAAGCGCGCTACCTTCTTTATCTGGCTCTGCAATCTCTGATTCGAATGCAATTACGCCTTCAAGACCTGGCTTGAAATCATCTGACACGGTGAGCTCCTCTTGTAATCCTGTGGGCAATTCTGCACCTCCCGCAGGGGTGCTGACCACCACTTGCTACGGGGATGCACTCCTACCGAAAGTGAGGTTCGATACATCCATGAGCCAAGATGACCAACAGGTAAACGGACAGTTAGAACGCGATGCCATCCGGGCAATGCGTCGCTCCTATGGCGAGGTTGGCCTTGAATCGTTACCCAACGATCCCTTCGAAGCCTTTCACTCGTGGCTACGTGAAGCTGCAGCCAATGCCTTTATCGTCGAAGCAAATGCGATGGTGCTCTCAACTCTTGGCACAGATGAGAACGGCGCAGATGCCATCACCACACGAACAGTTTTGCTTAAAGATGTCTCACAAGGTGGTTTTACCTTCTTTAGCAATTATGGATCTCGCAAAGCTCAAGCAATCGAATTGAATGCGCAAGTCACACTCCTGTTTCCTTGGTATGCGATGGAGCGACAAGTTTCCATCAGCGGATTTGCAGAAAAAATTGCGCGGCAAGAATCAGAAGATTATTTTGCAACGCGTCCATGGTCATCACAGATTGGTGCATGGGCATCTGCGCAGTCGGCTCCCCTAGCATCTCGCGAAGAACTCGAACAACGCTTTAAGGGCGCATCGGAGAAGTGGCCTGAAGGAACAACAGTTCCTTGTCCACCACAGTGGGGCGGCTATCGTGTGACGCCGGTCAACATTGAATTCTGGCAGGGCCGTTACTCACGCCTGCATGATCGCCTTCGCTATGAGCGGTCTAACATCGCATCCGATTGGGAAGTACATAGGTACTACCCGTAGTCTTGCCCCATGAGCGCAGACATTGTTATTCCAGATAATCTCAAGCCAAAAGATGGTCGTTTCGGTTGTGGTCCTTCAAAGATTCGCCCCGAAGCACTTGCAACACTAACTGCGCCTGGAAGTAACTACATCCTTGGAACATCACACAGACAAAAGCCTGTGAAGAACGTTGTCAAAAGCGTTCGCGAAGGTCTGAACTCACTCTTCTCACTACCTGAAGGTTATGAAGTAATACTCGGCAACGGTGGATCGACAGCGTTCTGGGATATCGCAACATTTGGTCTCATTGAAGATCGTTCACAGCACTTAGTTTTCGGTGAATTCTCATCCAAGTTTGCATCTGCTGCAAAGGAAGCACCATTTCTTGGTGAGCCAACAGTTGTTAAATCTGAACCCGGCACACACCCTACAGCTAGCGCTGAAGCAGGCATCGATGTTTACGCTCTCACTCATAACGAGACTTCAACGGGTGTTGCAATGCCAATCAAGCGCCCAGCAGGAACAGATGGCGCACTTGTGCTCGTTGATGCAACATCTGCTGCAGGCGGACTTGATGTTGATGCAAAAGAATTTGATACCTATTACTTCGCACCACAGAAGTCATTTGCATCAGATGGTGGTCTCTGGCTTGCACTGATGAGCCCTGCTGCCATTGCACGTGCTGAGAAGATCAAAGCATCAGGACGTTGGATCCCAGCATTCTTCGATCTTGGAACAGCGATTGAAAATTCACGACTTGATCAGACTTATAACACTCCAGCTCTTATCACTTTGATGTTGCTCGATGAGCAGCTCAAGTGGATGAATACAAACGGTGGTTTGAAGTTCGCTGCAGGTCGTAGTGCAGATTCAGCATCTCGCCTCTATGGATGGGCTGAAAAGACAAGCTACACAACTCCATTTGTGACAGACCCAGCACAGCGCTCCAAGGTTGTTGGCACAATCAACTTCGATGATGCAATCGATGCAACAAAGGTTGCAGCTGCCCTTCGCGCCAATGGAATTGTTGATACAGAGCCTTATCGCAAGCTCGGTAAGAACCAGCTTCGTATTGGAATGTTCCCTGCAATCGACCCATCAGATATTGATGCCCTCACAGCATCTATCGACTACGTCGTAGCTAACCTTTCATAGTGACTCATAAGATCACTCGCGACAGATATTTCTGGACTGTCGCTCTACAAACAGTCTGCGTCAATATCTTCCTTGGAAGCTTTGGTCCTTCTCAGCCACTCCTACGTGCAGATCAAGGAACATCACTAACTATTGCAGGCCTTCACGGAACTGCGATGGGTGTTGCATCTATCTTGGCAGGCCTTGTTAATCCTCACCTAGCTCATCGCTTTGGACGCCCTGTCACTGCATGGATCGGTATTGGATTCTTCTCCGTGGGACTTATTGCATTCGTTGCATCGCCTTCTGTTCTCTTCTCTATTCCCGCAGCCCTCATCGCAGGCTTTGGAATCTCCATCACAATTAACAATGCAATTACTGCAATTACCACTCACTACAAAGAGATGTCGCCTATGGCGCTCACACAAGCAAATGCCATTGCATCATGCGGGTATGTCTCAGGAACTTTGATTGTTGGAACGATTGCCAATAACTACCGCGACTTCTGGCGCTTTGGAATGCTCATCGCACTTCCTCTTGCAGCATTTCTCTTCTTTGGAATGCGCGATAAGACAACAGAAGTACACATTCCTCACGAAGATGGTTCTCAATCAGGAAAGCTCTCTCGTGCTTTCTGGATCTCATGGGTTGGCTATGTTGCCTGTATTTCAAGTGAGTTTGCTATTTCATTCTGGGCAGCAGCGCTCATCATCGATCGCACAGGTGCAACACCTGCTATTTCAACTCTGACCGTTGCAGCACTCGGCACTGGAATGGCGCTGGGTCGTTGGTATGGCGGGCGGATATTAAAGCGCTGGCAGATCGATACGCAGCTCAATACCTTTATTGGAATTCAAGCTGTGGGTTTCACCATCGTCTGGTTCTCACATAATTTACAGATCAGCTTTATTGGTGTGCTCATTGCTGGCCTTGGTATCTCTAACCAATTCGCACTGGCATCCCTTCGCATGATTGCCTTTAGCGATAACAGACCAGATCTTGCAATTGGTCGCAGCTCTATCGCTGCAGGTATTGCAATCGGTGGATCACCATTCTTACTCGGTGTTCTCGGTGATGCTTTCGGCATATCTCGTGCCTATTTGATGGTGCCGGTATTGATTCTTATTGCTTATGGCATCGTGAAGATTGCGCCATCATATGTCCCACAGAAAGTCCTTATAGATAATGAACTTTAAGAGCCGCAGATTAATCACAGCCCTGACACTCATTGGGCTAGTTCTTATTGTTCTCTTAGGACGCTAGAGACTCGTAAATCTGCAGGACGTTCAACTTTGTCGTTGAAGAAGACCCAGATCAGCACACACATCAACAACGAGAATCCACCGCAGAGCGCAATCGTCTCTCTCGTTCCCAGCGCTTCAGTCAGATAACCAATGAGAAGTGAACCAACCGGAGTTCCTCCCATAAATACCAAGAGATAAATACCCATTACGCGCCCTCGCACAGCAGGATCGCTATTGACCTGCACATAAGAATTAGCGCTAATCAACATTGTGAGCGCTGATATTCCACAAACAGGTAACCAGAGTGAGTACCAGGTATAGGTAGGCATCACTGATAGAACAATGACCACAATTGAAAACCACACACCAAGTCGCATCACAAGCTTTGCATCTCTAAAGCGCTCAAGACGAGCACTCAGTAGCGCACCCGTTAATGAACCCACTGCAATATAAGTTCCAAGAAGGCCAAACTCTGCAGGGCCTTTTCCAAATTCTTTAGAAGCCATCAACGCATTAAAGATTTGAAAGTTCAGACCAAAGGTTGCTGCAAAAAAGACTAGCGCCATCACAACATAGAGATCAGGGCGAGCTTTGGCATAGCGAAGACCTTCTCGAATGGTGCCAAGAGTCTCTTCCTTCTTCTGGATAAAGAAGTCGGATGAGCGCATAAAAAATAGCGAAAGGATTACAAAGAGATAAGTAGTTGCATTGATAAGAAAGGAAGGGCCTGTATCAAAGCGGGCGATGAGAAAACCAGAGAGAGCCGGTCCTACTAAGCGTCCTGCATTGAAATTCGCTGAGTTCAGACTGACTGCATTAGCAACATCTGAGTGACCGACAATCTCAGCCGTAAAGCTCTGACGAATGGGAGCATCTAGCGCTGATGAAATACCTAAGACAGCTGCACAAACAAAGACATGCCAGAGTTGAATTACCTCTGCCACAACCAAAATGCCAAGTGTGTAACAGGCAAGGGCAGCGACGATATTTGTCCAGATCAATAACTTTCGCTTATCGATGCGATCTGCCATCGCACCACCTTGCAGACTAAAGAGCAGCACAGGTGCGAATTGGATAGCTGTGACAAGGCCGAGATAGAAACCGTTATTGTCAGTTAGCTCTAGAACAAGCCAATCTTGTGCAACGCGCTGTGCCCATGTGCCGATATTCGACATCGCATTGGCTGGGTAGAGGATGCGGAAGTTGCGATGGCGAAACGAGCGCCAGTTTCCGTTCTCATCAACCTTAATTCGCATTACTCTTTTCCCATGGCATCAAACATTAAATCTGTTGTAACTCTAATCGCTATTGGCTCCATCTGCTGGCTTGCAGCAGGAGTAGTTGCTATTGCAGCAGGGGCTGAGTCCAAGATTATTTGGACATGCGTAGTGGGCGCAGTTTTAGGTGCGATGGGTATTCGTTACTCAATACGACGATCACGTCGCACGGGTATTTAAGCCTCTAGCTGAGAAGCAATGCCACGCAATACACGGCCAAGGCGTTCTGCCTCAGCACCTGATGGATGGCGTCCTTGACGAAGACCATTTCCAACGCGATCTAGAATCTTGATGGTGTCTTCAATCATCGCTGCAAGATCATCGTTATTCACACGTGAATTTTCAGCAAGTGAAACTGGTGCATCAACAATATGCACTGACATTGCCTGTGGTCCCTTACGTGAATCAATCACAGAGAACTCAAGCTTGGTGCCAGGCTTAACAGTTGAAACACCTTCAGGAAGTGCTGATGATGCTAAATAAACATCTTCGCCTTCATCGGAGGCAATAAATCCAAAACCTTTTTCAAGGGAAAACCATTTAACTTTTCCTGTAGGCATTGCACTTACTCCTTAAGAATTTCCGTGTGGTGTAGCCGAGGGGATTCGGACAGGGGGCTAATTTATCGCATCTGCGATGGGGCGTGCGACCTAGTTTTAGGCGTGAATGGGCTTAGAGCGTTGCTTCGCTATGCGCGCCGCAGCCATGGTCGACTGAAACTACGCGTGCATCATCAGGTGCAATCGCATTGGCGCAGACACCAAATGATGATCGAAGTGAACCTGCAATAGGAATAAAGAATCCACATGAAGCACATGGCTTAGGAGCACCTTGTGCAAGAGGAGTATTCGGTCCGCGATCACCTAAATACCAACGCTTGCTTGCTTGATCGCGACCTTCAATTGAGAGAACGCGTGGACGCATCAAACCTAAATCAAATACTTCAGTGGCATCAAGGCCTTCATCTTGCGCAAGTGCATTAATGCCAGGAACAAGGCGAGTATCTTCAAGAACGCTTGGAACAATTACTCCTGGCTGTATATCTTCAGGAAGGATTCGTTCCATATAAGGAATGTGATCGGGCGCTAGAAGTGAATCAGGCCCTGGCAAGATTACAACATCACAGACGGTTGCTTGCGCATCGTCATCAACTTTTGCAACGGTGATGCACCAACGCCATCCACGGTATCCAGCGATATCTGCAATAAATAAATATGTCGCTACGCGATTGTCATCATCGTAATCAACTGAGACAAAGTCGCCGACCTGTGTTGCAAACTCTGCCTCAAGAAGTGCGGCATCGCGTGCAACGGTCTGTGCATCAAATGTCTTCATGTTCTAATCGTAAAGCAGAAGGCCCCCGAGAGGTTAATCTCGAGGGCCTTCTCTAACGGATTACGCGTAGTTTAGAAGTCCATATCCCCGCCGCCTTGTGGCATTGGGTTAGATGACTTTGGTTCTGGCTTATCTGTGATGACTGCCTCTGTTGTAATAAAGAGAGCTGCAATCGATGCTGCATTTTGAAGAGCAGAACGTGTGACCTTAGCTGGATCGATGATGCCAGCCTTAATCATGTCTACATATTCTCCAGTTGCTGCATTAAGGCCAAAGCCAGCATCTAAGTGGCGAACCTTCTCAACAACAACTCCACCTTCAAGACCAGCGTTCACTGCAATCTGCTTCAGTGGTGCTTCGATGGAGAGTTCAACAATCTTTGCACCTGTTGCTTCATCGCCTTCAAGCTTGAGCTTCTTAAATGCTGCAGTTGCTGCCTGAAGAAGTGCAACGCCACCACCGGCGACGATTCCTTCTTCTACCGCAGCCTTTGCGTTGCGAACAGCATCTTCGATGCGGTGCTTGCGCTCTTTAAGTTCAACTTCTGTTGCAGCTCCTGCCTTGATGACAGCAACTCCTCCAGCAAGCTTTGCAAGGCGCTCCTGAAGCTTTTCCTTGTCATAATCTGAATCTGAGTTTTCGATCTCTGTGCGTATCTGAGTAACACGGCCCTTGAGCTGTGCTTCATCGCCAAGACCTTCGATGATTGTTGTCTCATCCTTAGAAATAACAACCTTGCGAGCGCGACCAAGAAGTTCAAGTCCAGCTGTTTCAAGCTTCAGACCTACTTCATCAGAGATCACTGTCGCACCTGTAAGGATTGCAATGTCTTGAAGCATCGCCTTACGACGATCTCCAAAGCCTGGAGCCTTAACAGCTGCTGATTTAAATGTTCCCTTGATCTTATTGACCACGAGAGTTGCAAGTGCTTCGCCTTCAATATCTTCAGCCAAGATTGCAAGTGGCTTACCTGATTGCATGACCTTCTCAAGCACAGGAACGAGCTCCTTGATATTTCCAATCTTGTTGCTGGTGATCAAGATGTAAGCATCTTCAAGAACTGCTTCCATGCGATCTGTATCTGTGACGAAATATGGTGAGACATAACCCTTATCAAAGCGCATACCTTCAGTGAGCTCTAGCTCAAGACCGAATGTATTGGACTCCTCAACAGTGATGACGCCTTCCTTGCCGACCTTATCCATCGCCTCAGCGATCATCTGGCCGATCGTCGCATCTGCTGCAGAGATAGATGCAGTTGCTGCAATCTGCTCTTTAGAGTCAACGCTCTTTGCCATTGCACCGAGCTCGGTCACAATCGCTGTTACTGCCTTTTCAATTCCGCGCTTTAGCGCCATTGGGTTTGATCCTGCTGCAACGTTGCGAAGTCCTTCGCGAACGAGAGCCTGAGCTAGAACAGTTGCAGTCGTTGTTCCGTCGCCTGCGACATCATCTGTCTTCTTAGCAACTTCCTTAACGAGCTCCGCACCGATCTTCTCCCAAGGATCATCTAATTCAATTTCCTTAGCGATGGAGACGCCATCGTTAGTAATAGTTGGTGCGCCCCACTTCTTTTCAAGTACGACGTTACGTCCGCGGGGTCCAAGGGTTACCTTGACTGCATCTGCGAGTACGTTCATTCCGCGCTCTAGACCGCGGCGGGCTTCTTCATTAAAGGCAATCATCTTTGCCATAGTTGTTAGCTCCTATGTATCAATTGAAACTGGGCCGAATTATCACTCTCGACCCTCGAGTGCTAACGCCAAATCTAGACGGGTTTATTCCACGGGGCAAAACGAGGGGTGGGCTTGAGGTGCTTTAGAGGGCTGTGCGGGCTTGCATGCGGGCCTCGCGCAGGCGGCGAAGGCGCTTGACCAGCATCGGAGAGGCGGCAAGGGCATCATCGCGATCGATCAGGTCATTCAGGAGTTGGTAGTAGCGAGGGGCTGTGAGGTCAAAGAGCTCTTTAATCGCAGTCTCTTTAGCTCCAGCAAAGCGCCACCAATTGCGTTCGAAGTCCAGGATGCGCGTTTCGAGGTCGGTCAAGTGTGAACCAGCCGTCTCGTTATTTTCTAGCGCAGACATAGACCTAATCTTAGATTGGAGTGGCTATGAAGTGTGGGATTTACGAGCAGCTTTAACGATATTGCGCAGCATCGTAGGAAAGATAAAGAAGTGAAATGGTGAGACTAGATACCAATAAATCTGGCCACCTAATCCACGTGGTTCAAAGAGTGCATCTTGCGTCACAACGCTCTTGCCATCGCTTTCACTCAATGTGAATTCAAGCCAAGCCTTGCCGGGAAGAATCATTTCAGCATAGAGACGCAGACTCTTTCCATGTTCCATCGCCTCCACCCGCCAGAAATCAACGGTGTCACCAACACGCAAGTGCACAGGATCGCGACGACCACGACGAAGTCCAACTCCACCGACCATGCGATCGATCAGGCCACGCAAATACCAGAGCCAGCCAGAGCCAAACCATCCGCGTTCTCCGCCAATGCCTTCGATCTGTTCCCAAATCTTTTCGATAGAAACATCGGATTCAATTTCGCGATGATCCTTGAGCATTAGCTCACCTGCCCAATCAGGATCGCTCTGCGCCTTCTGCCACGGTGCCATGGGGAAAGATGCATCAGACCACCGTGTGTCAACGTGATTTTCTGCAACTCGGGTCAGTGCTAACTCAATCGCTTGCGAGACAGTCAAAAGACCTTCAGGTGGAAGAGGAATTAACTCAGTAACGCTCTTACGAGAATCAACAACGACCTCACTAATCAGCGACTCCACAAGGGGTCTTGCAAGAGAAGTGGGCACAGGCGTTACAAAGCCAATCCATAGACTTGAAAGCTTTGGTGTCAGAACTGGAACTTGAATGATGATGCGCTTACGAAGTCCAGATAGCTTGGAGAAGTTCTGCATCATCGCGGCATAGGTAACAACTTCAGGTCCACCAATATCGCAGATGCGATTTTCAGGTTTTGTTAAATTGGCAGCGCTGCGCAGGTAGTAGAGCACATCGCGAATAGCAATCGGTTGCGTGCGATTTGAGACCCACTTAGGAGTAGTCATAATCGGCAGACGGTGAGTTAAGTGGCGCAACATCTCAAAGGATGCTGACCCTGAACCAATAATGATGCCGGCTCGCAGCTCAAGAACAGGCACTGATGTCGATGCCAGTTGAGAGCCAGTATTCATTCGTGAGGTTAAGTGGCGGCTTCGATTCTCATCGTTAGCAATTCCACCAAGATAAATAATTTGTGCCACATGTGCTGCCTCTGAGGCGAGTGCAAAGCTGCGTGCCATCGCAGATTCAATATCTCCGAAGTCTGTTGCAACGTTAATGGAGTGCAGCAAGTAATAAGCAGTATTCACGCCTGCAAGTGCGCGCTCGAGATCTTGCACATTACTTGCATTACCTTCAACGACTTCAACCTGTGAGGCCCAACTCTGACCTTGAATCTTCTTGGCATCGCGCACAAATACGCGCACACGCTTCTTATCGCTGAGCAGATCTCGGACTAAACGACCACCCACATATCCAGATGCGCCGGTAACAAGGTAGAGACGCCCCTCAGGCGATGTCTGGTGATTCTGCGTATTCATGTATCTGAGCCTAGACTTACCTCATGCCTTCTTCTACTCGACCTCGCGTCGTCATTCTCGGAGCCGGTTTCGGTGGCCTAGGTGCTGCGAAGGCTCTGGCCGGAAAGGCTGATGTCACACTCGTTGACCGCCATAACTTTCAAACATTCCTCCCTCTTCTCTATCAGGTTTCAACTGCAGGATTGGCTGCCGATCACGTAGTCCACCCAGTGCGCGGAGCTCTTCGCGATACGGGAGTGAAATTCCGAATGGGATCACCCATCTCTGTCGATCATAAGAACAAGATGGTCAAACTTGATTCATCAGAGACTCTTGAATTTGATCACCTCATCGTCGCACTCGGTTCTTCCACTGCTGACTTTGGAGTTCCGGGTGTAAGCGAACATGGCCTTGGTATGAAGAGTGTTCACGAGGCTCTCATGATTCGCGCAGAGGTTATGCGCCGCTTTGAAGATTTATGCCGCTTTGAAGATAACACTCGACTCTCTATCGCAGTTGTCGGTGGTGGTCCCACAGGCGTTGAGATGGCTGGCGCACTTGCAGAACTTAAGCGCGGACCACTGAAGAACGATTTGGCACATGCTGCAGATCATATTGATATCTATTTGATTGAAGCAGGCCCTCGCATCCTTCCTATGTTTAGTGAGAAGCTCTCAGCCCGCGCAGAGTCAGATCTTCATAAGTTGGGTGTCTTTGTGAAGACAAATACTTCTGTGCGCGAAATCAAATCACGTCAGATTATTGTCAAAACTGGAGAACCCATCCCAGCAGAAGTCACCATCTGGGCAGCTGGCGTGAAGGGTGAACCAACAGCAGGGTTACTCAACCTTCCTATCGCTGGAACGCGTATTGATACTGATGAAAACCTAGAAGTAAATCACTACCCAAATATCTGGGCCATCGGAGATATCAACGGCTCAAAGGGTAAAGATGGTCGCTTCTATCCCATGGTCGCACCTGTTGCTCTGCAACAAGGTAAATGGGTTGCAAGACAAATCTTGCGCAAGCATGAAGGTAAAGCTCTCAAACCCTTTAAGTATCGCGATAAGGGATCAATGGCAACCATTGGTCGCCACAAGGCAGTTGTTGAAGTACGTAACTTTAGAATGACTGGCCCTCTTGCCTGGTTTGCATGGCTCTTCCTTCACTTGTTCTATCTCCTTGGTGGCCGTAACAAGATTGGCACCATCGCTGACTGGACCTGGAACTACTTAACTTTCGATCGCGGCAATCGACACATCATGGATACTCTCTAACAATATGGAGCGTTATCTCACCGTTGATGGACATCAGGTCTATTCATACGAATGGGATAACAATGGTGAAGCAGTAGTTCTTCTTCACGGTGGCCTAAGCCAAACATCCCACTGGGATTCATACATCCTTCCAGCAGTTGAAGATGATTTTCATGTCTATGCCTATGACCGCACAGGACATGGCTTCACCGGCGATCGCACAGAGAGTTTTCATTATGCATTTCAAACCAAAGAGGCGATCGCATATTTAGAGGAAGTTGTGAAAGAGCCAGCACATCTGATCGGCTATAGCGATGGCGGAATTGTGGCTCTGATGGTTGCGATGCAACGCCCAGAGCTTGTGCGCTCAATCATCACACTCGGTGCCAACTTTCACCCTAATGGCGTCGTTCATATCGATGACTTTGATGGTGTTGTTTCCGCTGAGAATCAAGAGGAGTACAACCGCACATCCCCTGACGCACCAGAGACACTGGCTAAGAAGATTCAGAAGATGATTAATATCCAGAGAACTGAGCCAGATTTAACTCCAAAGGATTTAGCGAAAATTCAATGCCCTGTAATGGTTATGGCAGGAGATGATGATGTCATCCAGCACAACCACACCGTTGAGCTCTATGAAAATATTCCGCTAGGACAACTGGCCATCGTGCCTGCAACATCGCATAAATTTATTAAAGAGCGACCAGCTCTAGCCCAGCTATTGATCCGTGAATTTCTTGAAGATTTGAGTTACCCAGTAACTCGCATGCCGATGCGCCGTACTAACCCTCGTACGGAGTAATTGTTCCAGTCTTCACATCATAAATCGCACCTGCGACTACAACGCCATCACGCAAGAGTGGGTATGAGCGAATTCGATTTAAGTCAGAGGCAAGGGCTCCGAGCTGATCTCGCGATGTGCGAAATTCAAGACTTGATGTGTTGACGCCATATTGCTCATCAATGAGCTTATGGAAATCGGCCTCATCATTTTCAGCCATCTTGCAATCAGTATGTGGCATCACCAAGATGCGGCTTACATTGAGAAGGTAGGTCGCAAGAACTAGAGTACGAATTACGTCTTCAGTGACTCGAGCGCCTGCATTACGAAGAATCTTG
This sequence comes from Candidatus Planktophila dulcis, assembly GCF_002288225.1. Classification (NCBI taxonomy): domain Bacteria; kingdom Bacillati; phylum Actinomycetota; class Actinomycetes; order Candidatus Nanopelagicales; family Candidatus Nanopelagicaceae; genus Candidatus Planktophila; species Candidatus Planktophila dulcis. Next base: position 90,793 of record NZ_CP016777.1, on the reverse strand, counting down.
GCATCTCCTGAACGCAATCCAATGACAGACAATGGGTTGATACGTGAATCCATACAGGTGACAATTGCTAAGCCTTTAGCTGCAGATCCAGTGAGCCCTGAGTATTTAAAGCTCTTCTGATATTCAGCATTTGCTGCCAAGAGATCATCGAAGGAATCGTGAGGGAAAGAGTTATCAGTCATGTCGGCTCCTTCCATTGCGATGGAGTAATACTGGAGCCCCCCATCCGGATTGAACGGATGACCTGCTCATTACAAGTGAGCTGCTCTACCACTGAGCTAGGGAGGCGTACTGCGGGCGTAATTATGGCAGTTATTGGCAGATAGTAAAAATCGGCAAATTCGCCCTATAAAACAACACTTCTGGGCCAATTTTGAATTCGTTTATGCAAGTTCAAGTGAGAGGATTGCTGACATGTTGCCTAACTACTGGATGAGCCCTGAGACCAATTCAATCAATCGACTTGGGATGCTCAACATCGAGCACTTCGAAACTATTTCGCTCGATGGCACATGGCGCTTCCAACTCTTAAATTCGCCCACTGATGATTCACGCAAACGATGGAACAAAATTCCTGTTCCTGGTTTGTGGACAATGCAACCAACAAGTGATGACTTCTTTGATAAGCCTCACTACACCAATACACAAATGCCTTGGGATCACGTTGCACCAGATGTTCCAGCACTGAACCCAACAGGAATATATGAAAGAGATTTCAATATCCCAGCATCATGGGAGGGTAAGCGAGTTGTCTTGCACTTAGGTGGATATGAATCTGTTGCACTCATTACTGTTAACGGTGTTGAAGTAGGACTAACAAAAGATTCACGTCTTGCAGCAGAATTTGATATTACTGGCCAGATTAAGCGCGGTAAGAATAATCTTGAAATCAAAGTCACTAAATGGTCAGATGCCACCTATATCGAAGATCAAGATCAGTGGTGGCACGGTGGCATCACTCGCTCCGTCAAACTCTATGCAACCGAGCATGTCTTCATCGAAAGATTTGCAACAACTGCAGGTCTTCAGGCAGATGGCACAACAGGCACGCTAAAGATCGATGCAATCATCGGCTCCATCGGTGGCAAGAGCATTGATGGTTACACCCTTCGCACATTTATCGATGAACTTCCTAAGACAAAGTCAGCACAGCTTTCACAAACCTATAAGGATCATGTCTCACCACTGTTCACTGAGATGACTGCGGAGATGCGCGAGGCAGATCGTAAATCCTTCGCTGGCGAATACTGGAGAGGTGATATTCCAGAGTCCGCTAAGGCGATGCGCCTTAAGCTCAAATCACCATGGCCAGGGCATGTTGTTTTTGAAACCACCATTCCAAAGATTGCAGCCTGGTCTGCTGAAACCCCGAGTTTATACACACTTCGCATTGAATTAGTCAGCCCTAGTGGCACTGTCATTGAAGTCTCTCAACAGAAGATTGGCTTTCGCTCTATCGTCATCAAGGGCCGTGAGATGTTGCTCAACGGCAAACTCATCTACCTCTATGGCGTTAACCGCCATGACTTCAATCGCTTCACAGGTCGCGTCCTTACTCGCGATGATATGCGCCAGGATCTTCTTGAGATGAAACGTTGGAACTTCAACGCTGTGCGCACATCTCACTACCCCAATGATCCAGCTTTCTATGATCTCTGCGATGAACTCGGTTTCTATGTCATCGATGAAGCAAATATTGAATCCCACGCTTTCTATGACTCCATCGCTGATGACCCACGTTATGCATCAGCATTCCTTGAGCGCGTTGGCCGCATGGTCCAGCGCGATATGCACCACCCATCAGTAATTTTCTGGTCACTCGGTAATGAATCAGGTCGTGGCAAGAACCATGAAGGTGCAGCAGCTTTTGCTCGCGCACTCGATCCATCACGACCACTTCACTATGAGGGTGGCATCAACGGAAATTGGACCGGTGGACATTCACTCACAGATGTCGTCAGCCCGATGTATCCATCGATTAAGGCAATCCTTGATTATGTGAAGTCAGGCAAACAAGATCGCCCATTGATTATGTGTGAGTACTCCCATGCAATGGGTAACTCCAATGGAACTCTCAAAGAGTATTGGGATGCCATCCATTCAACACCTGGACTTCAAGGTGGATTTATCTGGGAGTTCTGGGATCACGGAATTGAACAGACTCTGCCTGATGGCACAAAGCGTTCTGCATACGGCGGAGACTTTGGTGAAGCTCCTCATGATGGAAACTTTGTCTGCGATGGAATGGTCTTTCCTGATCGCACACCAAAGCCTGCGATGCATGAGTTCAAAGCAATTGCAGCCCCTGTAGTCATCACCACAACGAAGGCATCATCAGGTTCTTTCACAGTCACCAACCGCCAATACTTCAAGGATGTAGCTGATTTTGACCTCTTTTGGAGCATCAACCGCAACGGTGAAGTCATCGATAGCGGCAAGGTTGTCTTGCCAAAGATCGCACCACAAAAGAGTGCAAAGATTTCAGTGAAATCAAAATCTCTCCTAAAGCCAGATGCTGCAGGTGAGCGCTTTATCAACTTCACCATCGTGCGCAAGAACCGCACCGATTGGGCGCCAGCTGGTCATGAAGTGGGCTGGAGCCAATTCGCACTTCCATCACGCAAAGAGACTATTCAAACTGCTAAGACAAACAATCTCTTTGAGATTGCTGTCGATGATGCAGGTGAAATCCAGATTCCATTTGGTGTTCTAGCACCTGAGCTTTCACTATGGCGTGCACCCACAGATAACGATCGCATCGGTCGCATCACAACAAAGTGGGAGCAATATGGCGTGCGCGAGCTCGAGCGCACAGATTGCACCATTACAGAGACTGCCAAGTCATACAAAGTAGTTAGCGAATGGCAGACAAGTACCGGCTATAAGGTTAAGCAAGTTCAACTTGTGACACCTGTTGCAGGTGGCTATTCGGTGAAGGAGACAATCACTGTCCCTAAGCAATTCACAGATTTAGCTCGCATCGGTATCAACTTTGAGATTGATGGAACTTTGAGCAACTACACCTACTTCGGTATCGGTTCACACGAGAACTACCCAGATCGCAAGATCGGTCGCGTTCATAAGTGGGTATCAACAGTTGCAGAGCAATATGTTCCCTATGTTCGACCACAAGAAAATGGTGGACATGCTGGGGTTCGTTGGTTTGCTCTCACAGATCACGCAGGCCACGGTGTGCGCATCGATCTAGATAAACCACGTCAAGTATCTGCAACACCATTTAGGGCGCAGCAGCTAGCTGATGCCACACATGATGTTGAGTTAGTGCCAACAGGAAACACCATTGTTCATATCGATGCCGCTCATCGCGGTGTGGGAACAGCATCCTGTGGTCCAGATACTCTGCCGCAATACTTAGTATCTGGCGGTACTTATAACTTTACCTGGACAGTTCGCGCTATTTAACGAAGAGGCCACTTCACAGGTGTTGGGTATTTAGCACTACGCCCATCACCTGATGATTTACCCATCAAGCGACGCACAACCCAAGGAAGAGCAAAGGTCACAAACCACACAACGGTGATTGCCTTCTCAATAACCCACGGAGTCTTTCTCGCAGGCGGCAGAGGTGTGCGCCAGGATGGATCAAATGGCAGCCCAATTCTTTCAAGCACAGCATCAGCGCATCGCTTATGACCTTCGGCATTAAGGTGCAATCGATCAAATGCTAAGAATCTGCGATCACTAAAGAACTTCTCTTGGTTGGCATCAACGACAATCGCGCCAACTTCAGCACCCACTGCGCGAACTCCTTGATTAAATTCAGAGAATCGCTTCTCCCAAATTTCGGAGCCTCTTCCTTTATTGCCTGTATTTTCAAGAACAGTGAAGAGCATCAGCGTTGCACCAGATTTGGCAATCAATCGCACAGCATCTTGATAGAGCGGAATAGCAATCGATGCTTGATATCCAGGACGCAGCGCATCATTGGCACCGGCATGAAATGAAACCAGAGTCTCTTTGCCAGTGACAAGCTTGAGTGCGACTGGGACTTGGCTCTCAACAACCTGGGCAATGAGTTTGCCTCTCACAGCTAAATTCACATAGGTGAAATCTGGATGCGCTGTTGTCATCACATCTGCAACACGATCTGCCCATCCGCGATATTTGCCATCGATGACTTCATCAGTCATACCTTCAGAGTATGAATCTCCACAGACAATGAAACGTTGAAATGCCATAGCTACTTAGCCCTTACGGCGTGCCTCATCGACTGCATATAAAGCGATAGATGTTGCAACGGATGCATTCAGTGACTCAGTTGATGCGCTAATCGGAATAGAGACAATCAGATCGCACTTCTCACGTGTGAGGCGAGCTAGCCCCTTACCTTCAGAACCCACGATAACCATGATGTTCTCTGTTGCGACCTTCATATCTGCAATCGCTGTATCAGACTCACCATCAAGGCCCACAACAAAGCAGCCCAGCTTCTTTGCTTCATCAATAGTGCGAGCAAGATTTGTCACCTGTGCGATAGGCAGACGAGCTGCTGCACCAGCGGAAGACTTCCACGCAGATGCTGTCATACCTGCTGCGCGACGCTCAGTCATCAAGACACCGGATGCGCCAAAGGCTGCAGCAGATCGAACAATTGCACCCAAGTTACGTGGATCTGTCACACCATCGAGTGCAACCAAAAGCATCGGCTTCTTTGCGCGCTGAATAATCTCTTCAAAGGATGAATATTGGAAAGGCTTAATCGAAAGAATTATTCCTTGGCTATTAGGTGAAATTCCTTCAACCTCAGCACGGTGTGCTTCACGAATTGATAAACCTAAGTTTAAAGCAATCTGTAAGGACTCTGCGACGCGATCATCCACATCAATACTGCGCGCGACCAACAACTCAGTTGCTGGAACAGATTCACGCAGAGCTTCAAGGACCGCATTACGCCCTGCAACTATTTCACCGCGGAGTCCATCACCCTTGGTGTATTTACGAGTTGCTGCAGCTGGCTTTTTAGCCGCAGATTTCTCTGCAGCTTTCTTGCGCTTAGCAGCTGCGTGATAGGGACGATCTTCAGCCTTCGGTGTTGGCCCCTTACCTTCAAGGCGGCGCTTATTATTTCCACCAGTACCAGCAGAAGGACCCTTTTTAGATTTACGAACTGCACCTCTAGGTTTTGCATTACCGGCCATTGTTATTTTCCATCTCTAGAGATTGACCAACGTGGCCCTTGTGCAGTGTCTTCAATAGTAATTCCAAGTGCTGCCAACCCATCACGAATTGAATCAGATGCTGCAAAATCTTTACGCTCGCGCGCAGCCGTGCGCTGTTCTAGAGCTAATGTGATGGTGCCATCAAGGGCCGCGGTGAGGTCTTCACTTCCACCATTGGTTGCAAAGGCAGGATCAAATGGGTCACAGCCAAGGACATCAAGTGCTCCACGGATTTCATTGGCAGCAGAAGCAATAACAGCAGTATCTCCTGCAGTAATTGCGCTATTTCCTATGCGTAGCGCCTCAGAAATAGAGGCAAGTGCTGTCGGCACAGCTAAATCATCATTCATGGCATCCGTAAATGCTGCACTAATAACTGGTGTTGGCTCTGACCCAAGAATCTCAACAGAGCGAGTCAAGAAACCTTCAATACGACGAAACGCTGTTGCAGATTCTGCAAGTGCTTCATGTGAGAACTCAAGCATCGAACGGTAGTGAGCAGAACCTAAATACCAACGAAGTTCGATTCCGCGAACAGATTTCAACAATTCATGAACCTGAAGTGAATTACCCAAAGACTTCGACATCTTCTCACCGGATGCTGTCACCCATGCGTTATGCAGCCATCGCTTAGCAAAGGCAAATCCTGCTGCTTCTGATTGTGCAATCTCGTTCTCATGGTGAGGAAAGATCAGATCAAGTCCACCACCGTGGATATCAAAGCTCTCACCTAAATACTGATGCGCCATCGCAGAACATTCAAGGTGCCAACCAGGACGCCCTGGTCCCCACGGAGTTGGCCATGATGGATCTCCGGGTTTTGCAGCCTTCCACAGAGCAAAATCGCGCGGATCTTTCTTATAAGTTTCATCAGCGTCCGCAGCCGGTTGCAAATCATCAAGCTTCTGACGTGAAAGTGTGAGGTAAGAAGAGAGTTTGCGAACCTCTAAATACACATCGCCATTGCCAGGGGCATATGCGGCACCCTTTTCAATGAGCAACTGCATCAGTTCGATCATCTGAGTGACATGGCCTGTTGCTCGTGGTTCATAGGTTGGTGGCAATACATTCAAAGCAGCATAAGCATCAGTAAAAGCACGCTCATACTTCATAGCAACTGCCCACCAAGGCATCTCCTCGTGCACAGCCTTATGCAAAATCTTGTCATCAATATCTGTGACATTACGAATAAAGGTGACGTTGTAACCAGACTTTGTTAACCAACGGCGCAAGATGTCGAAGTTAACGCCTGAGCGCACATGGCCGATATGAGGAGGTGCTTGAACAGTTGCACCACACAAATAGATTCCGACTTCACCTTTTTTAAGGGGGACAAATTCGGAGGTGGTTCGCGTTAGCGTGTCATATAAAGATAGCGAACTCATTAGGCAATTCTAACGCTTGATTACAAGCGCAGATGCAATCGCTGCAATGCCCTTGCCTTCACCGGTAAGGCCCATGCCATCGGTCGTTGTTGCAAGAATCGCAACCTCTGCCCCACCTAAGGCTTGTGACAGCGTTGAAATCGCTTCAGCTCGACGAGCACCAATTCGAGGACGATTGCCGATGATCTGCACAGATACATGCGAGATCGAATAACCAGCGCTAGATATCAACTCATATGTCTCTTTCAAGAGAGTCACTCCCGATGCACCGGCATATTCAGGACGCGATGTGCCGAAGTTACTACCTAAATCGCCAAGGCCAGTTGCTGCAAAGAGCGCATCGCAGATTGCATGAGCTGCCACATCGCCATCAGAGTGGCCTTCAACGCCCACCTCATCAGGCCAATGAAGTCCTGCAAGCCAAAGCTCGCGCCCCTCACCAAATGCATGAGCATCAACTCCCACACCAGTAGTAAATGTTGCGGCATCGCCTAAGAATGTAAGAGCCCTTGCTAAATCAGATGGGGTTGTGATTTTCAGTGCTCGCTCTTCACCCGCTACAACGCGCACCTTATGGCCAGCATTGAGCGCCAGCGTTGAATCATCTGTTGCATCACTTGCACTCTCATGAATTGATTTCAAGACTGCATATGAAAAACCTTGTGGTGTTTGAATACGGCGAAGGGGTGTGCGATCAACGGCCGTTACGACATACCCATCTGCGCCAACGTTCTGCAACGTATCGACTACCGGCAGTGCTGGAACTACTGCGACTTCTCCTGCACGAAGTGCTGCAACAACACTGGCTGCTAGCTCTCGTGTTGCAAGAGCGCGCGCTGCATCGTGAACCAGGACAAAGTCTGCGCCGCTAATTACCGCAAGTCCTGCCCGCACAGAATCTGAGCGAGTTGCGCCTCCTGTTACGACAGTGACGGCATCGCCAACGAGCGCGCGGATCTGATCTTCACAGCCTGCGGGTGCTGTGACAACAATCTGATCTGCGACAGCAGACAGTGATGAGATTGCATGTTCAAGGAGTGTGCGATCACCTAAGGCAATGAGCGCTTTGGGAATAGATGCACTGAAACGTTCGCCACTACCTGCGGCAGCGACGATTGCGGCAATCATGATGACAGTGTTACTAAATTACGAAGCGAGAACCTCGTCAAGGAGAGTTGCAGCCTTCTCTTCATCTGTGCGCTCAGCGAGAGCGAGCTCAGAGACGAGAATCTGCTTCGCCTTGGCGAGCATGCGCTTTTCACCGGCAGAAAGGCCACGATCAAGATCGCGACGGTAGAGATCGCGGACAACTTCTGCGACCTTAATGACATCACCGGATGCAAGCTTTTCGAGGTTTGCCTTATAGCGACGTGACCAGTTTGTTGGCTCCTCCGTATATGGCTGACGAAGGACGTTAAATACGCGATCTAGGCCTGCTGAATCAACGACATCGCGGACACCGACGAGATCCACATTATCTGCAGGTACGCGCACAGTGAGGTCACCTTGTGCAACCTTGAGAACGAGGTAGGTCTTCTCTTCGCCCTTAATGACTCGAGTTTCAATTGCCTCGATAAGAGCTGCTCCGTGATGGGGATAAACAACGGTTTCGCCGACCTTAAATGACATGTATTGCCCTTCGATAGACGACCAATTCTACCAGCCATCTCTGACATAGAAAACCCCATTTAAAGCGCCTAAACCGGCGTTAAATAAGGCTAATTTGACATGCGATAATTCATCCCATGCGCCGTCCACATATTAAGAAGTTCACCACTGCAATCACAGCAGTAGCACTGACTCTCTCACTGACTTCATGTGGCTATGGTCCAGATGCTGCTACTCGTTTAATCAAGCGCGTTACTGACGGTGCTGAAGCCACAGTCACAACAAATGGAAGCAATCTCTCCATCTCAAATCTTCTCCTTGTTGCAACAGAAGATGGATCAGCTGTTGTAGTGGGCACAATGGTTAATTACATGGATGAGGCAGATGCTCTCCTAGGTATTTCAGCAGGTGGCACAACAGCAACCCTGTCAGGTGAGCAGAACCTACTGAGAGATAAGCCAATCCGCTTTGAAGGAGATTCTGCAAACGCTAAAGCTGTCTTTGCAGGCGTTGGAGCACAAGCTGGTAAGAATGTTGAACTACAACTTGCCTTTGCTCGCGCAGGAGTTGTCACAGTCAACGTCATCATCCGCGATAAGCGCGATGATTACGCAAACGTCACTCCTTAATTACTTTTTGCCCTGATTCGCAACTGCTGTAATTGCATCCGCAGCTGCCGCAGGATCTAAATACTCACCGCCAGCTATGACTGGCTTGAAATTCGCATCTAACTCATAGAGCAGTGGAATACCCGTTGGGATATTAAGGCCAGCAATATCAGCATCACTTATTCCTTCAAGGTGCTTAACGAGAGCGCGCAGTGAATTGCCGTGAGCTGTCACAAGCACTGTCTTGCCGCTCTTGAGGTCAGGAATGATTGATTCGGTCCAGTAAGGAACCATGCGCACCACAACATCTTTCAGGCACTCTGTCAGTGGCAACTCTGCGCCAAGATCTGCATATCGCGCATCAGCATCTTGTGAGTACTCAGAGCCCTTTTCAATCAACGGTGGTGGGGTGTCATAGGAGCGGCGCCACAACATAAATTGCTCTTCGCCGTATTCAGCCAGCGTCTGCGCCTTGTCCTTGCCTTGCAGCGCGCCATAGTGGCGCTCATTAAGACGCCAAGAACGCTTTACTGGAATCCAGTGGCGATCACAGGAATCAAGAGCAAGTTGAGATGTGTGGATAGCGCGACGAAGAAGAGATGTGTGCACTACATCAGGTAACAAACCACGCTCTGCAAGTAACTTTCCACCGCGACTGGCTTCTGCAATACCTTTTTCAGATAGGCGCACATCAACCCAGCCTGTAAAGAGGTTGAGGGCATTCCATTCGGATTCGCCATGGCGTAGCAAGATCAAGTTGTAGTTAGACATGTGCCTATCTTCTCACATCACACAAGATGCTTGAAGGCTTCAAGATTTGCAAGAGATTCACCACGGCTTACTCGCCATGCCCATTCTCGGCGGATTGCATCTGCAAAGCCCAATTCCAATAGCGGATTAAAAGATGAATCTGAATACTGCAGCACTGATCCAATCAAACGATCAATCTCTTGCGCATTCACAGCATCCAGTGGCAGACGCCCCACAAGATAGATATCTCCCAGCTCATTGATGGCAAAGGCAATCCCATACATCGATGCATTCTTTGTCATGCACCACTTATGCACAGCATCTTCATGAGTATCAGGCTTACGAATAACAAAGGCATTAATACTCAAAGAGTGATCTCCCACAACGAGAGCGCAATGAGTCTGTAGTTTCTTCTCCCCAGGCAGCGTCACCATAAAGGTGCTTGCATCCTTGCGATCAAAATCTAAATCGTGGGATTGAAGGAAATCTTCAATGACCTCCCGTGGATCAAGTGCCATCTATCCAATATTTTTCTGGGCATCAGCACGGGCTGAGAGAACACGGTCATAGATATCAAGGGTGCCCCGTGATGTTGCATCCCACCCAAAGTGCGATGCATGCTCGATAGCACCCATGGAGAGCAGCACGCGGCGCTGTGGCTCTTGAAGAAGGCGAGAGAGAACAGATGACCAAGCACGTGGATCATGTCCATCAACGAGAACACCTGAAATACCGTCAGCAACCGCTGTGCGAAGGCCGCCAACCGCTGTTGCAACAACTGGCGTGCCACAGGCTTGTGCTTCAAGGGCAACTAAACCAAAGCTCTCAGAATAACTTGGTACGCAGACTAAATCAGATGCGCGATACCACTGCGGCAGATCTTCACGTGGCACAGGAGGAGCAAAGCGCACCACATCATCAATACCAAGCCATGTGGTGAGCTCTTTTAGTCTTTCAACTTCTGATTGGTTAGCACCCGATGCTCCACCAATGATGTTGGTAATCAATTTAGTACGCAGATGTGGTGAGTGCGAGACAAGCTCTGCAATAGCGCGAATTAGTACCTCAGGGCCCTTATGCGGCTGAATACGACCCACAAAGGTGATGATATGAGCGCTCTTATCAAGATCTAATACATCACGGGCAGCTGCTCGCCCAGTACTGGCCGTAAAGACTTTCAGGTTCACACCAGGGCTGACCACCAAAACATTATCTGGACATGCCTCATAGAGAGAGACAAGAGATGCTGCCTCAGCATCGGTATTGGCAACGAGTACGTCGGCTGCTGCAACCACTTGAGTCTCACCCTGCACACGAATCATTGGCTCAGGAGTTTCTCCTTCTGCCAAATTCAAGTTCTTAACCCTTGCCATGGTGTGCATGGTGTGCACAAGAGGAATACCCAGCTCTTTAGCAACCGGCATAGCAACCTTGCCACTGATCCAGTAATGCGAATGGATGATGTCGTACTTTGTTTTGCTCAGTGCATCACTAAAAGCTACTGAGAGTTCAGGGATCAGCTTAGGTAGCTGCTCTTTTGTCACACCACTGACAGGGCCAACGTTGAGTTGTATGACGCGCACTCCCGGTGCAACATCGACAACATCTGCAATATCTGTATTTGTTCTACGTGTGAAGATATCTACCTGCACGCCCATCGCAGCCATATTCTGTGCTGCTTCAACGACATAGATATTCATGCCACCAGCATCGCCTGTGCCTGCTTGATCAAGAGGTGAGGTATGCACCATCAAGGTGGCGATGCGACGAGAAGTCATAGATGAAAGGGTACGCGCGATTAAAAGGTTGCGCGAATGGCACCGATAACTCGGTCACCACCAAGCACGTTCTCAGCCTCATACGGGCTATCAATACCCAATCGCTTCAAACCTGCATGGACCAATACGCGAAAGGGTCGCAATGAGCCATCAGAGACTTTAAATACCAGTGTTCGCCCATCAGGCATCGATGCAACTTCAACAGCTTCTGCGCCATCTTTCATATAGAGCCCAGGCACAGCCTCCATCATCTGCGTTGTAAGACGACCCTTACCTGCAACCATCTGCGGATATGTCCGCGATGCACTCAACACACTCACATGCACAGGATCACTGGAGATAGTTATTGCACGAACAGCACGTGCCAAACCAGTGACAGAGAGTAAGAACAACGGTGCTCCGCACCCATCAGTAGATGTCAGTGTGATTGATTCCCCTGCTAACGCCTCTAACTCACTCTTAATAGCAACTTGCAAAGGATGCGATGGATCTAAATAGTTTGCAATAGGCCAACCATTAGTAACGCAGGTCAACAACATCGCAGCATGCTTTCCACTGCAGTTCATTGCAATACGTGTAGGTGCCTTATCTGCCCAAGCACGACGTTCTTCATCCCCCAACGGCTTATCTAGCATGCACTGCAGCGCACTCTCATCGAGTTTGGCAAGTGACAAGATTTCGCGCACTGCAGTTAAATGCTCCGCTGTGCCTGAATGGCTTGAACAACTGAGAGCAAGTAGACGCGGCTCTAACTTCAACCCTGCGCGCACCATCGCAGCGCCTTGAATTGATTTCACACATGAGCGAGGAAAGATCAACTGCTCAGAACTACCGAGAGCAAGGTTGACGGAACCATCAGCGTTGAGTGCAAGCAAATACCCGCGGTGCACAGATTCCACAACGCCATCGCGAACATACTCTGCTAATACTGCATCACTCATTTATTCGCCTCTACTCAGACTGACGCTCAAGTGTTGACCAGATATGTGCCTGAAGTTCTTGTCCTTCAGCTGCCATGTCATAGGCGAAGAAGAGCTCTCCTGCAACAAGACCATACAAGCGCACACCCGCTGTAACAATCTTCGCGCTCGGTGCTGAATACCCCTGATCCATCACTAATTGAATCTTGGGACCATCAAATTGTCCGACCCAACCTTCAGAGATTCCAGTGTTATGTGAGATCACAACTTCTAACACATTATTTTCCTTCACGCGCCAGAAACCTGTCTCAGAGGCCGCAGGGCGAATAATCTCCCCATCTTTATCAATAATCCATGAACGTGAGTAGTAATTCATAAAAGGGCGACCATCATGGTTAAAGACCACCTCATGGGCATATTCAAAGGTTTCAATCGTTGGATATTCACCACGGCCCTTACCGCGCCAAGTTCCAATCATCCACGCAAGTGGATTGAGATCAGGATGTAGTCCTTCAGGGATTGTGAAGGCCATTAGAGCCTGCCTCTCTTATATGTGCGCCCATCACGAGCTTGAGATTCACGAGTACCGCGTATCCCATAGATAACGAGCCCTACACCCACAACCAATGCGACAAGTGCCAGTACCACTGTTGTGAAGAGCTCCATGGGGTAAGAGTAACTGTTAAAGCTTACGAACAGCCCACATGATTGCAAGGCAAGCCAATGAAACAACAAACAATTGGCCAATAAATTTCACCTTATGCCTCCACGATGATCTGCTGTGATGCAGCCACACCCTCAACCATCAACTGCGCATCAACTGGCGTATTGCGCTTCACAATTGCAAGTGCAATCGGCCCTAATTCATGATGGCGAGCCACAGTCCCAAGAAATCCAACTTGGGTCTCACCATTCATCACAGGAGTACCCGTTGGTGGCATCACAACTGCATGGCCATCTAGGTGCAACATCACAAGGCGACGAGGTGGCTTACCTAAGTTATAAATCTTTGCCACTGTCTCTTGTCCTCTATAACACCCTTTATTCATATGGACTGCGCCATTTAACACACCGAGCTCATTAGGAATTGTCTTAAAGTCAGTATCAATCCCATGTCGTGGGCGCCCTGCAGCAACACGTTCGGCGTCCAGTGCCCATGTGCCAACCTGTGTGGCTGTTGAGTTAAATGCGGACTTCATCTCTTCAAGTTCTGCGCGGGGAACCAGCGCAAAAGGTCCACCGATTTCATTGGCTGCTCCCGGTGCGCGCAGGACTGCAAATTCAGATGTGGCATCGCGGACTTCCACGCGCAACATAAATCGCATTTTGTTCAAATACGTTGACAAACCTTCAACAAAGTGTGGATCCATCACAAGATAAGAAGTGGTTCCATCATCAACAACATTGAATTGATACTCAACATGTCCCTGTGGATCCAAGACCATTGCAGATAGCCACATGCCAGCACCGAAATCAACGAGGTACTGGGTTGTTAAATCGTGTAACCACTTCAGGCGATCATCTCCTGATATCGCAATGACTGAAAGATGAGATAAATCCGCCCATGCTTTGCCTTCAGCCAGTGCGCGTTGTTCTTTATTGGGTTCACCGAAATGCCAGATGGCGCCCTTATCGGGGCCATCTTCTACAAATACGGCTGTCATGCTCGTAAGTCTACGAGCGACATCGAATAACTGCTATTTAACGCAGGCAGCACAGGTGCCATAGATGGCAAAGTGTGTGACATCGGTCTTAAAGCCGTAGTCATCAGAAAGGTTCTGCACGAAGTTCGCTGCAACATCGATGGGAGCATCTCCCACTGATCCGCATGTGCCACAGACAAGGTGTAAATGGGTTAGCTCTTCGGCTGCGTGATAGGTAGCACCACCATGGCCTAGGTGTGTGTGCTGAACAAGGCCAACGTTTTCCAGTGTTTCAAGGTTGCGATAGACAGTTGAAAGGTTGATTCCAGGGTGTGTCTGGCGCACCTTCTCTGCCACCTCTTCAGGTGTTGCGTGTCCTAGGGAACGAACAGCAGAGAGAACAAGTTCGCGCTGCGGCGTAAGGCGTAAGCCCTTTTCGTGGAGTTCGTGTTTTTCAGCCATGCGATAAGTCTACTTTCTTAAATCAAATGTGGATAACAAGATCTGTAGGCGTACCACGAGCGGCAATGAGCTTCTGCTCTACGCGAGCACCCGGTGCCTGAACCACAAGAGTCCAGGAACCAGGAGCTGCGAAGAAACAGAACTGACCATCACTATTGGTCGGAACCTCTGCGGTGAATTCACCTGATGCATCAAGTAATCGCACATGTCCATTAGCAACCGCAGTGCCATTGGGCACTGAATCAGAACTCCCGTCCCGAAGTATTTGTCCCTGAATTACGGTCTGCTGAGATAGATCTATGCCATCAAGAGATGGTCCACCAGGTGTTGCACCGCAAGTACGCATAGTTAGTTATGCGCCAACTGCAACAGGAACTCCGACGAGTGAACCGTATTCAGTCCATGATCCGTCGTAGTTCTTTACATTGTTAACACCTAGTAGTTCGTGAAGCACAAACCAAGAGAACGCTGAGCGCTCACCAATACGGCAGTAAGCAATAGTGTCCTTAGCTAGATCAACACCAGCGCTCTGGTAGATCTCCTTAAGTTCAGCATCTGATTTAAACGTCCCATCTTCATTTGCAGCCTTTGACCAAGGGATGTTCTTCGCTGTTGGAATATGTCCCTTGATCTGTCCACCTTCTTGTGGAAGGTGAGCAGGAGCTGCAAGCTCTCCTGAGAACTCTGCAGGTGAGCGCACATCAACGATGTTCTTTGTGCCAATAGCTGCAATCACTTCATCGCGGTATGCGCGGATTGAGTTATCGCGCTCCTTTGCAACGTAGTGAGTAAGTGTGCGAGAAGGAACTTCGCTTACGAATGGGCGAGCATCGAGCTCCCAGCGCTTACGACCACCATCAAGAAGGCGAACATCTGCATGGCCATAGACCTTGAAGTACCAGAACGCATAGGTAGCAAACCAGTTGTTATTACCTCCATAGAGGATCACTGTTGAATCATTTGAGATTCCACTCTTTGAAAGAAGAGCTTCAAACTTCTCCTTTGAGATGAGGTCGCGGATCAAGCCATCTTGTAGATCTTCGCGCCAGTGGAAGGTAATGGCATTTTCAATATGGCCCTGTGCGTAGAGGGTTGTATCTTCGTCAACCTCGACGATAACAACCTTTGGGTCATTTAAGTTTTGAGCTACCCAATCAGCGGTAACCAGCGATGTTTCACGTGACATTTTCTTCTCCTATTAGGTTAGTTGGTAAATGTGTATTTAATTATTTAGATCTAAAACGGACGAGCAGCAGATACATCTCACAACCCAAACAATAATTAAAGGCAGCGTTAAGAAACGCTGCAGCTAGTGCGAATGCGGTTGCAACCGTGAAGACGATATCTGCGCCAGCAAATGCGCCGATTGTTCCAACAAGTGCGAATCCAAATCCAACAGATTGCGCAAACTTAGGTGGGCGCACATCCTCCGTTGGAGCCTCCTTCTTCAAGCGAGGCTTGATGAGGTTCTTAAAGAGCAAACCGTAGGGAGTGAACTGAGGACCGCGAGTAGCACCGATAAGAAAGACAAGCCCTTGAGCAACAAGAACCCAGACGTTATGAGTTACTAAGGCTGTTGCAAGAAAGATTGCCGTGAAGCTTGCAGAAAATCGTGGACCACGTGCATCGATATAAATCTTTTGCACTTCTGGCTTTTCTAGAATTTCGGACATGGCTATAGGGTAGAGAACCGTCCTGACATAAGCGAGTTGCGAATGATTCGCACTATTGGATTAGTGGCAATCTCGAGTGCATGGAGGCCAAGGCATGAGGTGCCATCATTGCAAAAAATGTTTCAACTGCTAATTCTGGGCAACTGCGAAGGGAGTCGGTGTATAGGTGCTAAATCCCGGGAGACTGATCAAATACAAGTAGTTTTATCCTATGGAAACATTGTTGTATTTTCTGAACACCTTTAGACCAAGTCTGATTCTTAGAAGAACAAGGTCGGGGTTTTTTTGGGCTTATGGGAACCAAATTGCTTTTCTTCGCTGGTTTTATTACATCAAAATTCTACGAAAATTAAATTTTGATGTCAATAGGAATACGACTTTGGGTGTCTCATACTCCCGAGAGCAATTCGGTAAGTTTACACCTCTCGCCCGAATTTATAACCCAATATTCGCGATGATGTGCATTCCAACCGAACTAAACAAGAGACTTCTTATTCTTGGCCCTCGATATGAAAATGAGATCTATATTGCTCGAAGTCTAGGGTTTGACTTAAAGTCTATTTCTACTCTTGACACATTCTCTTACTCACCTCTGGTCGATATCGGTGATATGCATGAGATGAATTTCCCGGATAATGAATTTTCATACTTGCTTTGTTCATGGACTCTTTCGTATTCTGCTAATCCAAAACAAGCAGCAAAGGAAATGATGAGAGTTACCAGCGCCGGGGGGCTAATTGCAATATCTGTGGAAAAAGTCTCAGAAATTCAGATGTTGAATGGCGTTCCAGGAATACTGAAAGGTAGTGAACGAATACAAACAAGAGCACAGCTTCAGGAATTATTCGTTGATTGTGAAATTAAGATAATCCTAGAACCAATTGCAACCGGAATGCTCATATGTATTCTGCAAAAGAAAATTCCTAATTAACGTTTATCCAATTCTTGCTAACGCAGCCAGAACCTGCTCACGCTTAGGTGTTCCTGCAGCGCGGCCTACCTCAACCCCATCCTTATTGATAAACAAGGTTGTTGGCGTTGATCGGATATCGAGCTCTCGCACCAACTCAAGATGAGACTCAGCATCGATATGAATGTGCTTCACATCAGCCATAGAAATGACCATCTGAGAGAGCAGTGCATGGGTTGCTCTGCACGGAGTGCAGAAAGCTGATGAGAACTGCACCATGGTCGCTCGTGATCCCAGGGCCTCACCCAGTACCGCAGGAGTCAATCGATGGCCTGGAATAGCTTTATTGGAGCGGATAGCGCCTTGTTTACGCTTCCACCAGAATCCATATGCTGAAGCAAGAGCCAGCACAATGACGAGTGGAAGATAGGTTTTCACAAGAGTATTCTCACACAATGGCCAAGGTGTTGCTACTGACTAATTCGCAAGGAGCAAGCGCAGAAGTTCTTCCTGCTCTCGCCCTCTTGCAACACACTTGCAAAGTCATGCCACTTGAAGCATCTGTTCTCGTCGACACACCACTTATGGATGTTGTCTTCGTCGATGCTCGTCGCGACTTCCCCACAGCAAAATCACTCACACGACTTCTCTCAACTACTGGAGTCGGTGCACCCATTATTGCAATCACAACCGAAGGAGGCCTCTCAGCATTTACTGCAGACTGGGGCGTTGACGATGTCATCCTCGATACGGCGGGACCAGCTGAAGTAGATGCTCGTATCCGCATCGCAGTTGGGGCACATGCCGCACAACTTGAGTCCCTTGATCCCACATCATCTGAAATCCGTCAAGGTGATGTCGTCATCGATGAAAATACTTACACGGCCAAGATCAAGGGCACTTCCCTTGATTTAACATTTAAAGAATTCGAATTACTGAAGTACCTCGCACAACACCCAGGTCGCGTATTTACTCGCGCGCAGCTTCTTCAAGAAATCTGGGGCTATGACTACTTCGGTGGCACTCGCACAGTAGACGTTCACATCCGTCGCCTTCGCTCAAAGCTCGGCCCTGAATTTGAATCAATCATCGGCACTGTCCGCAATGTCGGATACCGCTTCACCGTACAAAACGGTGGCAAGGAAACTTCTATTTCTGAACTCGTTTAACCATGCGCCACATTCTTAAGCTCTACCGAACACTTGAAGCACCAATTTCGCACATTCCGCATAACTATCAATTCATTACCTTCGACCCAGAAATTCACGACCAAGCCTGGCTCGACCTCAACAACCTCATCTTTGCAGGACATCCCGACCAAGGAAATTGGGCATTGGCAGATCTAGAAAACAGAATGCAAGAGGCTTGGTTTGATCCAAAGGGATTCTTCCTCTGTGTTCAGGGCGGCAAGATTGCAGGTTTCTGCTGGACCAAGATTCACCATGAATTTGTTAACCAGGACCCAATCGGTGAGCTATATGTCATCGGCGTTGACCCAAGCGAATCAGGCAAAGGTATTGGCAAAGCGGTCTGCACAGGGGGTCTAATCTACCTAAAGGAAAAGGGCATCAAACAGGCCATGTTGTATGTCGATGACGATAACGAAGCTGGGAAAGGCTTATATCAAAGCCTTGGATTCAATTAAACACAACTATCTAGCACAGTTAATGAATAAGTTTTTAGATTTTCCTGACTTGCTTAACCAGAAAGATCCGATTTCTTCAAGATTTGTTGGAGATGAGCCATCTGCCGCCCAATTAAAATCCCAATAACTCTGCCACTTTGTTAACAACAGCTGCACCGGGAGAACTTCTATTTCAGGAAGCGCCCAGACTTCGATGACCGCACCTTGGCATTTATTCCAAAATTCAATGGGTAGGAGAGAAAGAATTCTTGAATCATATCCTTGTGTATCTGACTTAACTATGTAGCGGTCAAGGTTTGATAAGAAATTTTTAAAGAAATCCTCTACTGCCAAAATTTCTACGGACAACTTCAAAGTTCCAGCTGCTGGCATTGCACTTGAAAGAAGCGAAGAATTACCTCTATTTGACTTCTCGATACTTATCTCGCTTTGGCCATTTATTTCACCCAGCGCAGCCTCCACAATTCGCACCTGGTCCCTGTCACCCCACTTCTTCAAATTTGCTTGGATAGCAAGAACATGATTCGGGATGGGTTCAACCAAAATTACTTCACAGGCGCTCCCTGAAAGGTTTAGTACCTGCCTCGTTACAAGGCCAGAATTCGCACCTATATCAACAAGTGCAATCTTCAGCCCATTCTCTCCTGCATCTTCGGCCGCGATTAGTCGGTTCGAGAGGTAGCGAGATTCGTCGGGCTCCCACTCACCATGTTCAACAACAAACCTGTAAATGGTTTCATCCCGAGGGGTAGTGACTAGTTCACCCCTTTCACCCAAAGAAGTGGTTCGATTCAGAACTAGTAATCCATTTTCAAATTCATCGACACCAACACTTCGTGCACCCTTCAGGCGAATAACAATTAAAAAATATCTTACAAATCTCCAAGTACTCGAAACCAGTAGAAAAAGTCTGGGTTTGTCAGCTAACTTGGATCGCGAATTATTCACATTTCAACTTTCTGTTTTGAGTCGATTGATTAAATACTACAGCCGAATGAGAATTAGTAGACAAGCTCCGCGCACATTGTCCTAAATGCTGCTGTGTGGCCATCAACATCGCCTTGAGTTGTATCAGGACACATCAGAGCCATGTTGTGGAACGGCGTAATCAAGTAACCATCATTAAGTAGACGCAAGTGAATGTACTGCTCAAGTTCGAAGTCACCTGAATCAGCCGCTTCTTTACCCGTCACAGGCTGCTTGCCTTTAAAGATGTACTCACCGCGTGCACCTAGACGGTTGCAGTGCCAATCAAGATCAAACTCCTTAATTGCAGCATCAATGCCATCGCACCAGCGGTTACCCAGAGCAATCATGCGCTCAAAGTTTGCCTCTGTTAGTACTTGAGTCAGCGTCGCCTTCATCGCAGCAAGTGACAGAGCATTTCCTGCAAGAGTTCCACCAATTCCACCAAGGTCGATAATTTCCAGTTCAACCATCTTCTTGATTGCATCCGCAATCTCTTGAGTCATTCCAAAAGTTCCTGTTGGGATACCTGCAGCAAGTGCCTTACCGATAGTAAGGAAGTCAGGCTTCAAACCAAGCGCCTTTGTCATTCCACCAGGACCCACAGAGATTGTGTGGGTCTCATCGATAATCAAATACGTGCCGTACTTCTTTGCTAGAGCCTGCACACCAACTAAATAACCATCTTGCGGCAGAACAATTCCAATATTTGTCATGGCAGGTTCCATCAAGATTGCTGCAACATCACCGTGTGCAAGAGCCTTCTCCATTGCAGCTAAATCATTAAATTCAACAACGCGAGTTGTCTCAGCTAAATCAACAGGTGCTCCAATATTTCCTTCGCGCTTGACCGTAAAACCTGCATCATCCAAAGTTGCAAAGGTTTCATCGACAGAGCCGTGATAACAACGATCGATGACAACAATCTTGCTGCGTCCTGTGATCATGCGGGAGTAACGAATAACGTGGCGGTTTGCATCGGTAGCTGAGACCGTAAATTGCCACAAAGGCAGACCAAAACGTTCCTTCAATAAACCAGAGACAATCGCAGCATCCCCAGTAGGCAACATCGCAGTAATGCCTTTACCAACCTGCTCGCGAATTGCAGCCACAGTTGCATCCGGTGAGTGACCTGTCATTGACCCTGTGTCACCTAAACAAAAATCAACATAGGTATGGCCATCAACATCGGTAAAGCGCGCACCTTTGGCTTCTTTCACAAAGACAGGGTGAGCACCTGGCCACTTAGCCATCCAAGACATTGGCACACCCTCGTGCATGACCTTCTTCGAATCTTCAAAGGCTGCAGCTGACTTCTTATGGGTATCAAGAAAGCGCTGTTCTTCCTTCGCGCGAAGTGATTTAAGATGCTGGCGATTAATCTGAGTGCTCATACGAGTAATCCTAATTAGCCTTCAGAGAAAACAAAGAGGGCTTCAATGTAGTTCTCACCACTAATGCCTAAATTAGCCGCATCAGGAGGTGCGGTCTGTGGCTCAATACAAACTCCATCTGGGTCTTCGTTATAGACAACCCACCATGGCGCATCAGATTCAATATCAATACGTGCAACATCTTCCCAAATAACCGATGGTGTTCCACGAACTTGCGTAAATGCATCATCCCAAGGCTCTGGCGTTGGTGAAATGAGTTCACCCGTAGGCAATCCATCAGAGCCACGCTTTAACATCTTTGCTGCGCTAAATTCGATTTCAGCTGCTCCGCCTCGTTCTAGATCACGAGCAAACCATGGATGCATTCCAAGCCAAACAGGAATATCGCAACCATTATCGTCATATTCAAGAGACCAGCGAATTGCATCATCTAAGACTTCAATCGTCTGTTCAACTGTTGCGCCCATATATGGCTTTGGTAAATGCAGTAAAGAACGCCCTGGACCAATCGCTTGCCAAGAGGAGGAGAAACCAAATCCATGAATTGCATTCGGTGGGTCAATGTTCGTGGGGAGTTGATGTTCAACACCTGAACTAGATGTAATCAATCCATCACGAATACGCCCAGCCCACGGAGCCATTGGGTACCAACCGTTAGAAAGAACGTTGCCGCGGAATGGAACAGTAAATTCCATCTCACGCCATTTAACAGATGTGATCTTTCCACCGCCATCGAGATCGATTGCGACCTGGAACTCTGCATCATCAATAAATTGCATCAAACACCCTTCAACTCATGCTTGTAAGGAGGTTGAGCTCCCTTACGAGAACATGTAATCCCTGCAGCAACTGCCGCGCGATGCAGAGTTGCCTTCAATACTTCATCGGTCAAGTTTAAGATTCCCTTTTCAATCATCGCTTCAACAATGATCGCACCCACCGTATCTCCTGCTCCAACAGTATCTGCAACCTCAATCTTCACACCCGGTACTTCCACAGAACCGCTTGCTGTTACTCCAAGTAGTCCATTGATGCCGCGAGTAATCACAACGAGTGCAGCACCATCGTTAATCCAGCGCTGTGCAACACTTTCAACACTCTCACCTGGATATAACCACTCCACATCATCATCACTTACTTTAATCACTGATGAAATTGCAACCCACTTCTCCACAGATGCTTGATACCTATCTCGATCTCCCATCACTGATGGTCGAATATTGGGGTCATAGACAATGGGTGCAAACTCAGCCACACGAATAGCCCAGTCATAGAGAACTTCTGCCCCTGGCTCAATAACAGTGACCAGGGTGCCTATATGGAGCACCTGTGGCTTATAGCGAGAAGGATCTGGCAACCAATCTAATGAGAAATCAAAAGTTGCTGTGCCATTAATGTTAAAAACATAGGAACCACTTCCATCGGCAGCAAGAGTTACTTCAGCTGTGCAGGTTGGCTTATCGCTCTTTAAAGCAAGATCTAACTTCACTTCATCATCGAGCAGCTCTTTACGAGACATCTGCCCGTACTGATCACTGGAAATTCCATCAATGAATTGCACATCATGACCCAAGCGCGCCAGCGCTTTGGCAGTATTTGCAGGCCCTCCACCCACATGCGGAACTCTCACACCATCAGCGCCAGGAATTAAATCAATCAGCACCTCACCACACACCCAGATGCTCACTGCTGTTCTCCCTTACGTGCCAAATATTCAGTAATGACTTCAACTCCAAGTAAGTGATCTTCCACTTGTGGCAAGCCACTAATAATCAAAATACCTGTCAATCCTAATCCCACAACGTTAAGTGCAAGACCGCCTCCGTGGATGGCATATAGCTCTTCTTCCACGCCTTTGCTCACATGCCAATTAATTCCTTGCTCTTCAGCAATCACTCGCTCATGCATTGTCGAACGCCCCGTTAAATTCACAACGCGAGCTTTGCGACCAATCCACCAATCATTTTCTGGTGATGATCCCGGCAACGATGCATGAAAGACAATCCAATCTTTCATCCGAACTTCAACAGCAATCGGGAGCTTGCGCTCTAAACCAATCGCCTGTGCAATCGCACCGATTTCAAGTGCCTCTGCTTGCGTCAAAGATGACAACTGCAAAGCCTTGGCCTCAAGAGCCAAACCTTCACTTGTAAACCCACCGGTTGTAACCACTCGCCTATCTTGCCGTACTCAATACCCCTTATTGGAACCATAGGACCAGGCAGTACCATCATGGCGATTGATTGTCCAAAAAGAGTATCCAGCAAGCTCTGCTCGCCCAATCCACTTCTGCGCATCTACCCCATCAACCATCAACGCTGTTGCCAGCGTCAGCCCTAAGCCAATCCCCAAGAACCACGAAGCCCAGTCGACCCCAGCTGATGAGTACTTCTTATACGTGGCCCCAGTACTTTTCATACTCAAACCTTCTCCTACTTTCCTGAGAACCACCTGCATGAAACCCGAGCCACCCCCAGTAACACAAGTCTGGACAAACCAACATAAAAGATAGACTCACACCCATGCGCGCTTTCATCACCGGTGGTGCCGGTTTCATCGGCTCACACCTTACCGATGCCCTCATCGCCCGTGGCGATAGCGTCACAATCCTCGACAACCTTTCCACCGGCTCGAAAAAGAACATCACTCATCTCGAAGGCAAGATCAGCATCCACGAAGGCGACATTCGCGATAAAGATCTCGTCGACAAGTTAGTCGCTGAATCCGACATCGTCTTCCATATGGCTGCAGCCCTTGGCGTTAAGAACATCATGGAGCACACCATCGAATCCATTGATCGCAATTTCACAGGCTCTGAAGTGGTTCTCAATGCAGCTACAAAGCATGACAAGCGTCTTCTCATCGCATCTACCTCAGAGATTTATGGCAAGAATCCAAATCAACCTCTTCACGAAGAATCAGATCGTGTAGTCGGCGCACCTCAAAAAATACGCTGGACCTACTCTGATGCAAAGGCCCTGGAAGAAGCCGTCGCACACACGCTTCACAAGACACACGGCCTCAAAGTCACCACAGTTCGATTCTTCAACACCGTCGGCCCGCGCCAAACCGGCCAATACGGAATGGTTGTTCCTCGCTTTGTTCAAGCAGCCCTGAAGAACGAGGACATCACAATTTATGACGATGGCAGCCAATCCCGCGTCTTCTGCCACGTGGAAGATGCCGTTCGGGCAGTACTTACACTCATGGACTCTGACTCAACAATTGGCGACTACTTCAATGTGGGTGGAGTTGGTGAAGTAACAATCAAACAGCTCGCCGAAAAAGTCATATATCAAACACACTCAAATTCAGGTATTAAGTTTATCCCATATTCGGATGCCTACCCTGCGGGATTTGAAGATATGCAACGCCGAGTCCCTGATGTTTCAAAGATCAAAAAAGCTGTTGGCTGGTCACCAACACATACTCTGGATTCAATTATCGACAGCGTTGCAAAGAGTTTCGCTTAAAGCCCCTTAGTTCCAGCAATTTTTCCAGTCGTATCGAAGACGTACGGTGCACTTGCCAAGATATCGCTCTCCTTGACGTCATCGTGTTTGGTTACTACAAGAGCAATATCTGCTCCCGACAACGGCGATGACTTCTCGCCATCCCAACTTCCGACAACGTCATCGTGCCAAGAAACAACTGCGCCTCGTACTCGCAAGTGCTCAATGACAACCTTCGCTGCTGTTTCTCGCACATCAGCGACGTTTGGCTTGTAGGCAACTCCGACAACAAGAACACTCTTACCTAAAAGTGATCCACCGTTATCGGCTTGAACTCGATCAACCACATACTTCGACATCTCTAAGTTGACTTCATTTGCTCGGCGAATGAAGGTTGCAGGAGCCCCATGTTCCTCAGCTACAGCCGCCAAGTAGGTTGGGTCCACTGGGATGCAGTGCCCACCTACTCCGGCACTTGGTGTGAACTTCATAAATCCATACGGTTTTGTATTCGCTGCGTCTAAAGTCTCATAGACACTTATCCCGAGTGAATGCGCAATCTGAGCAAATTCGTTAACAAGTGCAATGTTCACCTGGCGGAATGAGTTTTCAAATAGCTTAGCCGCCTCGGCAACCTCGGGGGAAGAAACCTCAACTAGCTCGTCACAGAACCTAGAATAAAAAGTATAAGTCTTGGCAGAAGCTTCAGGAGTTAGTCCTGCATAAAGACGCGGGGTGTTCTTTTGATTAAAGTCTCCGCGGCCTGGATCTACTCGCTCTGGTGAAATTGCATACAAATGCTCAATTGGGCTTTTTGAATACTTTTCGATGGCAGGCTTAATGTAGTTTCGGAGAGTCCCGGGAAAAGAAGTAGACTCATTGATAACTAGTACGGACTTCTTCACGTTTTCACCAATAGTTTTACATGCAGCATCGATAAAAGTTAAATCTGGTTTACGATCTTTAGTTAGCGGTGTAGGTACGGCAATCACGACCAAATCTGCATCAGCAATGTCGCTTCCCATACTAGTTGCGCGATAGCGCCCAGCCTTGATCCAATTCTGCAAGGTAGGGCTTGCTACACCTTCAATATGAGAGATACCCCGATTCAGCTGATCCACGATTTTTGAATTGTTATCAAAACCTAAAACCTCGTAGAACTCACCGGCAAATACTGAAATGGTTAAGCCAACATAACCCTGCCCTATAATTGCAATTTTCATTTAGATTCAGAGATAATTCTTGGGTTTTTCGGATCGAGCTTTTTCATATTACTCAATGCAATCTGTAGTTCCTCTGGTGTTGTGCTTCGGATTAAGGTAAAAAGGCGCCATGATTCATAACTGTGTGGATTGAAATTTACTGCTTCCACTGCATATTTATGAGCCAAGTTGGGTAGGTTGCTCTCCTCAAACGCACCAACAATTTGAAGGTATTTGAAGGTACCCAGTGGGTTGAAATAACTGGGGACTAAGACCGCTTCGATTTTCGCCGCATCCATTGATACTTGTGCGCTACGCCATTTAACATCTGCCGAAAAGGGTGGAACTGCAATGAGTGCTCCCAAAACAAGGGCTACGCCTGCACGCAAATTCGGAGAGATGACCTCTGCGCTTGTTGATCTAATTGTTTTAGATTTAGTTAATTCTGGGCTGCTGTCTACTCGCTTAATCCGTTCATACGAAACGATCGCTGCTCCAAGTACCCAGCCCCAGACTGCTAATCCAATTTGATTAATGCTAATTACTGACTGCAGCTGAAAACACAGCCAGGCTCCAATAAGGCTGACAAAGACATAATCGAACGCTTGGCTTCTCAAGGTGTGCCTGATGATTGACTGAAGAACGATCCCCATTATAGCTAAGTAAGAAATGAGTAGAGGAAGTCCCCCAAAAGCAAATATGTCAATTACTACATTGTGCGCTGCATTGCTTACTGTTTCTGGTCCAGGCTTAACTAGAGCTGACGCCCTGCGAGACAATCGATACCAATCACCATATGAATCAAAGCCGACCCCTGAAAATAGATGAGTCTTTGCCATGTTCAGTCCTGCATTCCAGTACTCCCCACGTAGCGAGACTGAATCTTTATAAATAATCTTTGCAAGTGGACCAATTTGCAGAGCCCCAAGTAATCCTGCAACGCCACCCAGAGTGCACATGGCCGAGTAAATTACTGCAGGAATTTGGCTTTTAAATCTGGATCTGATGAAGAAGAAGCCATTGATTGCTAGACCGACGACTAATAGAACACGACCTTGGATGGCATTGGACTTCACAATCTCAAAGATTGTAACTCCAAGAGTCGTTGTAATCAAAAGAAATATTTTTGGATTCTTAAAGTTAGCAATAGCCAAAGTAATCAACACAGAGGAAAACATGCCTAGAAATGCGCCTATGAAATTAGGATTACCCAGAGTACCCAGGATATTTCCGTAGGGATTTGTCCATCCTACGAAATCTCCAAAAGCAAGTACCCATCCGCAATAAATGATGTTTACTGCACCCGCTACCACAAGGGAATAAACTACGTTTTTCGAAGTTGAAATTTTCCCTGCTGAGAGAGTTGCGATGAAAATGAGAAGCAAAAATAGGTAAAGTAGAAAACCATTATTTCGTCCATATACGCCGTAGAGTTGTTGTGTTATTGGAGAATCACTTTGAATGATTGAATTTATTGAAGCAAGCAAGAATCCAAAAAGCGTCAATATGAGGAATTTGTGTTCTGCCCAAATGAAGCGATAAGACTTTACAGTTAGTATTGCAATTGCTGAACAAGAGACTATTCCTAGTGCAAGTAATTTGTTTACATTGACTGGGTCAGTAACCCCCGAAGTAAAAACCAAGATAGTTACAAGTGCAGGTCCCACTAATAGCAGCTTTGAAAGTAATGATTCAGATTCCTTGTTGAGCATGTGCGTATCTTATCTTTAGAAAGGCCGAATCCCGGCTCCCCCGAAGGGGAACCGGGATTCGGTTCTGATCTTTTCAGTTAAAGGGGCTACTTAAGCCTTGACCTTCTTCTGGATCTTGATGACTAGGTTAGTCAATGATGTGATCTGAGCCTTGAGGCTTGCGACCAACTTAGCAACAGTTGCTGAAAGTGCTGCAACTGCATCTGATGCATCCTGAGCTGCAGCTGTTGCTGCATCTGCTGCATCTGCTGCTGCAAGTGCTGCATCTGTAGCTGCGTTAGCTGCATCTGTAGCTTCGTTAGCTGCATCTGTAGCTGCATCTGCTGAAGGATTTGTAACTTCTGCTGAAGCTGTAACTGTTACCTGACCAGCAAGAGCAAGGCTTGTGCCGCCCTTAGCTGTGAGAGTAACTGTTCCAGTTGTCTGTGGCATAGTCACGATGTATGTAACAGTTCCCGCTGTTGCGAGGTTGTTTACATCTGATGAGCTATTTGCGCCCTTGACTGTTCCAGAAACGCTTGTCAAAACGTTTGAGCTCACTGCTGTGAGACCCATGTTTGACGAGATAGCGCCTGTAGCGAAGAGGTTTGCAAGAGTTGTCTCTGGCATTGCAAGTCCCGCTGTATCCAAGACAGTCGCACGAATAATCGCACGCTCTCCAGGAACATATGAAGACTTATCGAATGCAAGGCTTACAGAACCTGCAGTTGCAACTGAAACACGAACTGAAACTT
Source organism: Candidatus Planktophila dulcis (assembly GCF_002288225.1). NCBI lineage: Bacteria > Bacillati > Actinomycetota > Actinomycetes > Candidatus Nanopelagicales > Candidatus Nanopelagicaceae > Candidatus Planktophila > Candidatus Planktophila dulcis. The sequence goes on along the minus strand of NZ_CP016777.1, from coordinate 62,771 downwards.
CAGCTGAAGTAGCTGTAGCAAGTGCGACTGTTGAAGCATCGATAATCTTGAATGATGCTGTTCCTGAAGCCTTACCTGTTACTGGGCACTCGTGGCGATTGTCGGCTGCATCGAAAGTACATGCAACTGGTGTCTCAGATCCTGCAATAAGTGCAGAAGCTGCTGATGTTGCATAGATGTATGCCGCACCAGTCCAAGGGTTTCCTGCTGCATCAGCTGCTGTTACGCGAACAACATCATTTGTAGCTGTTGTGTCGATAACTGGACGCGCTACTGAAGGAGCAGCAAATGTGCTTGCAGCCTTCGCAAAGAAGTTCACAGTCTTAGCTGGGAATGTCTTTGAAGTTGTAGCAACAACGATTGAACCTGTTCCAGCTGTTCCATCTGCGCGAACAGTAAAGTCTGTAGAACCACCAGTTCCAATAACCTTAATGCTCTTTCCGCAGACAGTGCTCTGACAGATAACGCCGGCACCTGTAAGAGTTACAGTTACTGATTCAGGGGCTGCATCTCCAGCTGCCGTAAATGTTGTCACACGAATCGCTGCGTGATCAGTTGCAGCTGCAGTTGAGACCACAGACACCGCTGAATCGTTAGCAGTTGTGTAAGTTGATCCAGCGTTCATCCACGCACGGGTACGTCCTGCATCAATAGCAGTTGCACCTGTAAGCGCAACAGTTGCATCAGAAGCTGCAACTACAATGCTTACATCCTGTGTGGTTGTTACTGGGGCAGCAACAAGAGCTGAATATGACTTGATTACAGCTGTGTATGTGTATGTGCCAGCAATACGAGATGTAGCTGAGTCAAGCTGAACGGCAAACTTAGCTCCAACGTATCCTGCTGTATCAGCAATAAGGCGGAAAGCAGTAGCTCCACCAATTGGTACAGCTGCTGACTTGGTGTCAAATGCACTCAGGTACTTCTGGCCTGGGTTAGGTAGATGTACCGCTGCAACTGCAGCGTTTGTATCTACGAGAGTCTTACCGTTTGGGGTTGTTGTATCCATAAGGTATGAGTAGACAGTGCCTGTAGCTCCTGAAGGAACTGACTTCTGCAGGAAGTAAACAGTGATTGTATCCGCGCGAACTGCAGCATCAAGAAGACCAGAAACTGTAACAGTCGCTGCTGTTGTTGAATCTGAGATATTTGCCGCATCAGCTGAAAGAGTAGAGGTACCGTTGGCACCTGTTACCGTAACAGCAGTCGCAGTCGCTGATGATGGCGCAACAGAGAGAACTCCGAGGCCCAACGCAGCAACAGCTACAAGCGCGATGCGCTTGAATGTTGTCTTTGTAGACATTTGTTTCCTTTCGATAGTCGATCTACGGAATTTCCGTAGGTCGGCTTGGAATTAGTTTCCTAACTCCTCTCGATTCATCGCACGTGCTGATGAATCAAATTCTCCACCGTGTATCCGGACGCGGTGAAGAAACTTATTTAATTATGCTCCGGGTACTAATACCGCCTGAGCTAAAATTTGGGTCTTGCTCGCATTGAGCAAGAGACGAGACGTGATCGTCTTAGGTGTGCCAACAAGGTCGTAGCCGCGGTCGCCCACGGGGATTACGAACTCTGAAGTTGGGGTAGAGAGTAGGGAAATTGTAACGGTCATAAGGTACTGGCCATTGGACATACGCTCAAAATCCACGCTCGTGGCGTCAGCGTTAGCTACCGCCCAAGAGCCCTTCATTCCAAGCGCAACGTAACTAACCTCATACTTTGTGCCGTTGCCATCGACTGTGATGGTCTGATCGATCATCACGTTTGGTCCACCCCCAGATGTGATGGCCTGGGTGGCCAAAATTGTGCCTTCTTCGGTCGCAATCGGAGTATTGCGGTTTACGCGTATCTTTCCGATTGGACCATTTTCACCTGCGACGGTGAATCCTGTTGGGACGCCCTCGTTATCAAGGCCAGGCCAGTAGGCCTTTGCGCTCTTGACGTATACGCCAGAAACCATGGTTGATGACTTCTTAGCTGGCATCGAGATAGATGGAGCAGGTGACGGTGAATCTGTTGAAGCAGATCCAGCAACTGCGCCTGTTGAGTCATTTGAGTTAACTGTTGGAAGTACGCCTTCGCGTCCTGTCATTGAGTTAAAGCCAAGGAATGCTGTGACTACTAATAGTAAGGACAATGCAACTTTCGAAGACTTAGCTGCAAGCTCGGATGCCTTCTTGTAGGTAGTTGAAAGCATGTCGAGGGCTGTAAGGCCACGCTCTTGATCGATAACAAGCTCTGAAAGTACGCGGCGAAGGGATGTGCGAGCGCGCGAAACAGTGTGGCGCACTGCAGATTCTTTGATTCCAAGCTCAGCTGCGATTTCTTCTGTTGAGCGACCCTCCATCTCCCACATAACGAGCGCAGCGCGCTCGGCAGGAGAAAGTAGAGCCAAAGCCTGGCGAATTATCGCTGCGTCTTCAGCCTGAGTAAGAACTTCTGAGTGATCACCATTTACCTGCCATGCAGCCTCAACTTCAGCTTGGGCATCATCTAGAACAACAAGGTTTGGACGGCGCCCTTCAATGCGGAAGTAGTCGATGCAGAGGTTTTCAATGGTGCGGTGCAAATAAGAGAGTGCGTGTTCTTGTGATTCAAGCTCAGGGGCAGCAAGCATGAACTTAATAAGTGAGTCTTGGGTGATTTCTTCAGCTTTAGCTGAATCCTTCAATACGCGATTGGCATGCGCGAGTAGCTCTGAACGGTGCTCAGTGTAAAAAGCCCCCAGTTCAGCAACTGTCCATACGCTAAGTGCCACTGTATTGATCCTTCATTAACCGGTTATGTCCTACAGAGCCAGCCGTCGCTGCCTCTATCCCCTACTACGAATTCCAGTCTAGTTTGTAGTGGGAAGTGGACAAAACGGACATTTCATACTTACAGGAAGCTAATCTCTCTTGGGAGTACTCCGACAGGGCGCTCGAGAGCGTGTATTGCTTGGCAGATCACCTAAAGGTTGTCGGAATCCAGAGAAATGTCGACCTTCACACGGTTCTAAAGTCCCATCAATGCAGCCTGCTTCTCGAAATTTGGGACACTATTTCTTACTTCATCAAAAGTTCCCTTTGCGACAATACTTCCATTCTCCATATATACAACATCGTCCGCTTCCCGAATGGTCGATAATCTGTGTGCAATAAGAATGACCGTGACTTCTCCCTTTAATGAGAGGAGAGCGCTCGTCACATTGGACTCAGTTTCTCCATCTAGCGAGCTAGTAGCTTCATCAAGTATTAGCAACTTTGGAACTGTGAGCATGGCTCTGGCAATTCCTAATCTCTGCCTTTGACCACCACTCATTAAATTCCCTTTGTCACCCACTTTGGTATTAATGCCTCGAGGCAAAGAATCTAAGTAATCACTTAGCTGGGAGACTTTAATGGCTTGCAATATCGCTTCGTCAGTTATGGCATGCGTTGGAAAACCCATCCCAATATTCTCTGCGATTGTTCCATTCGAGATCATTACATCTTGCGGAACATACCCGATTGCTCCAGGCCACTGTGAAATCGCTTGAAGAGGCTTCTGGCTACTTAATCCAATAGTCCCTGAGCTAGGTTCGAGTATTCCAAGCATTAAGTCGACGAGAGTTGTCTTTCCAGATCCAGATGGACCAACTATTGCAACCATTCTTCCCGGTTGAATATCTAGTGTAATTTCGGAAATCGCCGCTAATTTAGAATTTGGATAAGAAAATGAAACTTTTTCGAGGGTCAGTTTTGGTACAAATCCTCGATGAGTGTATTGGATTGAGTCATCAACTTTTTCAACCGGATGGATTGACTCCAGTTCCTCAATAAGAGCCAATGCTGGCTCTGCGGATCCCATTCGTGCCTTAATATTCAATGCTGCTTGCTGCATTCGCAAAACTGCAGGTGCAATTCTGGTGCTTGCAGCCATAAAGACTGACAAAACCGCCACTGCGTGTGCAGCATCATTAAGGATGAATTGTATGGCCGAGATGCTAAGCGAACCAAGAACGAGGGTAAGTTCAATTACATATTTACTTATGTTGGGCATGAAATTACGACTTGCAGCATTGTCGGCTGCAAGCATTCGAATTTTTCCAATCTCACGTGCATAAAAGCTTCTTCTATTTCTTACAATAATTTCTCGATAGGAATTCAAGACTTCTAAAGTTTTTTCGTTATTTGCAATACTCAGTGACGCTTCTGAAATTCCTAGTTGCTTCGATTTGACTTCTAGTAAACGATAGAGCACCCAAGCTACACCTACAAAAACCAAAAGAGTACTCAGGGCAATTATTGGATCTACCAAAAAAAGTCCTGCCAGCAATATTAGTAGAAGCGATGCATCGGAAGTCATTTGGGTGGCAGAATTGAGAATCCCCATGGTAATGGAGTCGACGCCTGTATTGACTAAGTAGAGCGTTTGTTGCATTGAACGGTTTTGAAGGCTGGAAATTGGCTGTGATAGTAGTTTGGACAGCAATCGTGCAGATACTAAAGCACCTCGACGGCTAAGAAAAAAAGTTACCTTTCGCAAAAGAAACATTGAGCAAGCAGTTTTTATCACAAGTACGCTTGCAGCCATAATTCCCAAAATCAAAGCTTGTCGTTGCAAAGTTAGGTCTTGAATTCCCAAGTACTCCAAGAATGACCAAACTCTATTTCCCGGCTTGCGAGAACCAACCCCCGAAATTGCTAGCGACCCCAGAACGCCTACAAGTGCAACGCCAAGCAAATCAAGTAGACTTAGGAATATTTGAATCGCAACAACAATTAGAACTTTTATTCTCTCGCTTCGGGTTAAAACGTTTGCTGATCTTTTTATAATCATCAAGTTTGATAGGGGCTGGAATCTAGAATCCATATACATAGAATAGCCAACTTAAAGCTAGATTTGGTGCTTTTGTAGTAAGTTGGAATAATGAAACGGAAAATCTCTCTTTTCTCAGGAATATACGCTCCCGAGACTGGTGGCCCAGCAAAATTTGCGCAAACTTTTTCCGAGTTTGCTACAAGGCAAGATCAATGCATTGAGGTATTCGCATATTCGAGATTGCCGATATTTGCAAAATTGAATTCTTGTGCTGAAATTTTTTTGCTTTCGAATGAGAATTCAATTTTAAAGCGATTTCTTCAAATGACTTGGTGTATTCTTAAATCTGCGAAGTCGAATAATTCAATCTTAGTTAATGGGAGTTTCTGGGAAGTTGCAATTGCCCGCCACCTAATGAATTTCAAATACGTGGCAAAGGTTCCTGGTGACATAGTGTGGGAGCGAGCACGAAATCTAGGCAAAACTACAAAGAACATCGACAATTTTCAAAATGAACCACTTGGGCTAAGCTATAAAATTTTGAGATATTTTTTCGCTTTTTCCCTGCGCAAAGCGGAATGGGTAATCGTGCCATCCGAGCATCTCGGAGAACTTTGTAAATCTTGGGGTGTACAGAAATCTCGAATAGTTCTGATAAATAATTCTGTTTTTCTTCCTACGAAACCAGATTTCTCGAGTGAAGAAAAGAAGTTTGATTTTGTGACTGTGTGCCGATTAGTGCCTTGGAAGGGTGTTGATGAAATAATAATAAACGTTTCGGAATTAGGCGTGAAGTTATTGGTAATTGGTGACGGTCCCGAACGGGATTCTCTCCAAAAATTGTCGGATTCATTAAACGCGAACGTCACTTTTGTTGGTGAGATTCCACCCGAAGATGTACCACAGTATTTGAAAGATTGTTCAACGTTTGTGTTAAATAGTAATTTTGAGGCGACTTCTTATGCACTGATTGAAGCACAAGCCAATGGACTCCTCACAATCGCCAATGAAAGTACTGGAAGTGAACAGGTGATCACACACAATTTGACCGGCTTACTTTGCGGCGTAAAGTCTGGGATCAATTTAAACCAAGCAATGAGAATTGGATTATATAAAGACGAAAATAGTAAAGAAATGAGAGTTGCTGCAAGACTTTCAGTTGAAAGGAGTTTTAACTTAGAAATTAATTATAGGAAGATCATGGATTTGTGTATCAAATGAAGAAATCTCTTTCTCCAATGCCTGTGATGTTTCATCCGCGCCTATCCAAGATTGCAACAAGGCCATCTGACTTTCTGGAGAGAATGAATCTCTACGCTTCAAACATTTCCAACCAAATCGATGACTCAGAATTCAAACTCACTCTACTTGTTGGTCTTCACTCTGCGGATTTACCCGGTAACGTGAGCTCCAGCTACCCCCACTTGCGGGTGATTCGTGTTTCAAGTCCGACTCTTAATTTCCAATCTTTCGCGAAACGAAGCATGGCAATTCTTGATACGCTCCAAATACAGCCCAATGTATTTATTGCAGGTGATACATCATTAGGACTGTTGTCTTGTTTTCGAGCGAGGTCCATTAGCAATCTTGAGATTCCTATTCAAATTTCGATTCATGGATCATTTTTTGGCCATAGGCGCGATCCCATTTCATTTGCAAAATCATTCTTGCGAATTGCGCTGTTGAGACTTTCGCTTCCTTCGGTACAGAGCGTTCGCGTGGTTTCTCCTGAAGTTAAGCATGAAATGATTAGTTCATTTCGAGTTGACCCGAAAATAATTTTTATTGCACCGATTCCATTTTCTGTTTACCCAATATTCCACACTCGTGATTTTCAATCGATTAATATTGGAGTGATTGGCCGGCTCCATATGGAAAGAAATGTTACTGAAATTCTTGAAATTCTTGATAGTCTTCTAGGAAGCTCCAGGATTTCTACAGTTTACTTTCTTGGTTCCGGTCCATTAGAAAAGATTGTTCGAGTCTGGAAATATAAGTCCGAGCACCCTGAAAAGATCACTTTGGAAGGTTCACTCTCACATCTCGAGCTGTTAAATAGATTATCTGATGTGGACGTTGTGATTAGTGCGGCAGTAAAGGAAGGGTATGGGCTTGCAATCCGAGAGGCGCTTCTTTCCGGAGCAATCGTAGTAGCGCGAAGAAATGAAGGAACCCAAATAGTCATGGAAAGCTTTCAATCCGGCATTTACCTTTACGACACGGTCTTCGAAGCCAACGGCATGATCACAAATTTACTAACAGGAGATAGGTCGCCCGCCCAGTGCATCGAGGGACGAAAAATCCAGGAGGCAATCGATCGCGAATCAATGAAAAGAATCTGTGAGAGCTGGACAGCAAATTAGGAAACGGACTCACACCATGCGGTGAGTTTTGATTGAACATCTTGACGCTGCGCCCATTTCACTACCTCGCTCAGTCCTTCTTCTAGCGAAGTTGCGGGTGAAGTTCCTACCAGTGATTTCAAAAGTTGTGAATCCGCACAAGTCCTAATCACATCATTCGGATTAGTGGGACTTAAATTTGTTTTTACCTTTTTTGCTACTAAATTTTGTAGGGTCTCAATCATGTCCATCAGCGAATAGGGGTGACCGCCGCCAATGTTCACAACGTCAGAGTGACCTTCTTCTTCCGATGACAGTTGCACATTCAATTTCACGACTGCGTTTATTGCATCATCTACAAAAGTGAAGTCTCTCAAGACACTCCCGTTGCCGTATTGGGGAAACTCAAACCCATTTAGTAGGCTGGCAATAATTCGGAAATAGGCCATATCTGGTCTTCCCCACGGTCCATATACAGTAAAGAATCGAAGGCCACGCGTCCTGGTAGGCGATTCATGTCGACCGGATCTTGCCAGCACTTCATTTGTCAATTTAGTTGCACCATAGAAACTTAATGGGTCAGTAATTGAACCTTGCTCAGAAAACAACTGGTCGTTACTGTTTCCGTATACGCTTGATGAAGAGGCATAGAGAAAATTCGGAATTGAATTTTCTCGGACCTTAGTTAGCAAATTAGCGTATGCCGTGAGATTACTTGATATATACCTCTGGTGCTGGCTTAAAGGGACTCTTACTCCGGGTTGGGCCGCTAAATGAATTACAGAATCAAAAACGTATGAATTCAACAATTTGGTGACTTGTTCTCCATCGGCTAGATCAATTCTTGAAATATTCAGGCCCAGTGGAGAAATCAAATTAGACTCTCTCGCCCTTTTTAGATCTAGGGAGTAGTAATCTGAAAAATTATCAACAGCAACAACTTCTGCCCCTGATAACAGGAGGTTTCGAGTTAGGTGCGACCCTATAAAGCCCGCTGCACCCGTTACCAAATATCGCACGATTCTAGTCTACCCATAAGTGAGAATTCCGAGTTAAAATGGTGTCTTGTCGAGTGGATTGGTTCAATTTGAAGCACAAGCTATTGATTTTTAATTACGTCATGGATGATTCCAGTCCAATATTCGCCCACCAAGCACAAGCCGTAGAATCACTTGCTTTTTACTTTGAAGAAATCACGGTGGTCACCGGAAAAATCGGAACTTATCGGCCTAGTTCAAATATTCGAGTAATAAGCACCGAATGGATGCCAGGTCATAGATGTCGAAATATTGGTCAGTTTTACATTAAGGTCATTCCGTTGTTAATGAAGAAAAATACTCAAATCTTTTCGCACATGACCGAAGTGCAATCTGCGCTAATTGCCCCACTTACAAGATTATTCCGAATTCGACACTATCTTTGGTACGCGCATCTATCAAATTCAATTTTTCTCAAATGGTGTCATTTGTTGACGTCTGGAATTATTACTTCGACTTCTGGTTCCTGCCCGATAAGTGATTTCAAAGTACATCCAGTAGGTCAAGGTGTGGATTCCTCAAAATTTTTGCCAATCCATTTAGACGCAGATTTAAAGAAAGTAAGATTTTTACATTTTGGACGGTTTGATCCGAGCAAGAACATAAGAGAAATTCTCAAAACTTGTGAAGTTTTGAGAGAATCTGGACAAGAAATAATCTTCACTCAAATTGGTGCTCCTTCGACAGATATTTATGAAAAGCAGGCGTTCCTAATTCGCGAAGAGTTCAGAGAGCTGGACTGGGTCTCGTTCTTACCATCAATTTTACGGGCGGATATCTCGAGTGAAATGGAAAAACATTCAGCCTTCATTCATGCTTATAGAGGTTCACTTGATAAGACTCTGATTGAAGCCACTTTTCTCACGATTCCAGTTATAACGGTTAACCCAGAATATATAAGGATTTTTGGATCGTGGTCTGGGAAACAAAACCCTTCACTTCTTCAAGAGTGTCAATCTTTTTTAAATCAGGATAAAGTCGAAATTGCCAAAATCGCAAAGAGTCGTCGTGAGATTGCTGAACAAAATCATAGTTTGGAAAATTGGACAAGAGCTATCGCAAACTTCTTCAATTAGCCCCAAAATTGACGAACCAATCCGTTATGATAAGCAGATGAGGATATTGCTCACCGGGGCAGCAGGATTTTTAGGTTCCCACTTAACCGCCCGACTCCTTTCGGAGGGCCACTCTGTGGTAGCGATTGATAATCTGTCCACGGGCAGAATCAAGAATATGGGTCCATTTGTTGAAAATGACAAATTTGAATTTATGGAGCACGATGTTAGAGACCCAATCACTGTAGAAGTTGATCAAATCCTCAATTTTGCTTGCCCTGCCTCACCGATTCACTACCAATCAGACCCAGTCAGAACAATAGAAACCAATTTTTTGGGGATGATAAATTTACTTCATCTCTCAAAGGCTCGTGATATCCCTCTTCTCCAAGCATCAACAAGCGAGGTTTATGGCGATCCCGATATTTCTCCACAGCCTGAGGAGTATTGGGGGAATGTAAATCCAATCGGAATCAGATCATGCTACGACGAAGGTAAACGAGCATCTGAGACCCTTTGTTTCGACTATAAACGTCAATACGGTATCGATACCCGTGTAATTCGAATTTTTAACACTTACGGCCCCAACATGGCCATAGCTGATGGCCGAGTTGTCAGCAATTTTATAGTCCAAGCACTCACGGATCAGGACATAACAATCTATGGTGACGGGTCGCAAACAAGATCATTTTGTTTTGTTGATGATTTAGTGCGAGGTATTTTGAAAATGATGAATCTTCCGTATTCTCCAGACACACCGATAAATCTTGGGAATCCTAATGAGTTTACAATGCTCGAGTTGGCCAACAAGGTTATTCAGATGACTAAATCAAATAGTAAAATTGATTTCTTGCCTCTGCCTGAAGACGACCCAAGGCAGCGACGCCCCGACATAAGCAAGGCCATCTCCCTTCTAAATTGGCGACCAGAAGTTGAGCTCGACGAAGGCCTAGGAAGAACAATCGAATACTTTTCAGGCGAGCTGAAGCAGTGAATGAGGTTGTTCATGTAATAACCACGATTGAACGTGGGGGGGCTGAAAACCAATTATTGATTCTAGTCCGTGAACAAGTTTCGTTAGGTTTGACTGTGACGGTGATTCCTTTAAAGGGAAATCCTGAATTGTTGGAAGAGTTTTTGACTGCCGGCGCTCGAGTTGATTTACAAATCATGAACAGGTCCATATTCGCGCAGGTTGTAGCACTTCGGAATTCGGTATACAAGAAGTCATTGGTCCATGCCCACTTGCCTCGGGCTGAGCTCTTAGTCGCACTATCGGGACCACGCTATTTCGTGTTTTCTCGTCATAACACAGAGCCATTTTTCCCAGGAGCTCCAAGACTTCTATCTAAAACTCTCTCTCGATTTGTATCTTTTCGAGCGATACAGGGCATAGCAATCTCTGACGCTGTACAAAATTATCTTGTTAGCTCCGGTGAAATTTCACGACATTTTAAGCTAGACGTGGTGCTTTATGGCATTCCTGATTGCGCACCTACTGATTTTTTAAGAGTTGAACAATTGAGGGAAGACATGAAACTTTCAAAATCCGACTTTGTCGTCGGAACGATTGCAAGGTTATCTCCTCAAAAGGATCTTTCAACTCTTTTGCAGGCATTTGCCTATATTTGTAAAGATTTACCTCATGCAAGATTAGTCATAGTTGGTGGAGGTCCAGACAAAGAGTTTCTTGCAAATAAAGCGTTTAATCTTGGTGTTTCAAATCGCATAATCTGGGTAGGCCGAACTTCAGAAATCAACGAGTACCTCGCAATTATGAATGTTTTTGTTCTTACAAGTCTTTATGAGGGTTTCGGACTTGTTTTGATTGAGGCTATTGTTGCTAAATGCCCCATAGTAGCTTCAAATAATTCAGCTATCCCTGAGGTTTTGGGGACAAATCATTTGGGTTTAGCACAAACTTCGATTGCTGAAGATTTTGCAAAGAAAATTTTGGCCCTCTCGGATAGGGAATATCGAGAAAAAGTGTTAGCCCAGCAGGCACTTCGAATTTCCCTTTTTAATCCCCGTGAAATGTCGCTCAAAATTTTAAAAATTTATAACGACATTACTTCTTAGTTTCGATTATTTCTCGCATTCGTGCTCCTAAAAATAGTTGCGAGGCATTTTCGAGGTAATTTTGATTGATATTCTTTTCGCACTGAGATCTCAATTCTTCGTCTAATAATCCTTTTTTGATGCTTTCAGAGAGCCCTACAGGGGTGATTGTCGACACCGAAATGAAGGAATCCTCATTAAGAAGCTCGAATAGCGCTGGACTTGGGGGGGAAACATAGCATTTGGAAAAGTACGCCGCTTCGAAAAGCTTGTGAGGAAGTGTTCTATTAAGCCTTTCCATGTTTGATATTTGCCCCAAAACAAGAGTGCTATGTGTATACAACCAAACTAATTCCTCTATTGAAACAAATCTGTTTATTACAATAACATTCGGGGAGCCCGGCACAATTGTGGTATTTGTTGCTAACACGAAGTTGACGTCATTTTTTAGTAATCTCGCAGCCGAGAGAACTAAATCCAAACCTGATTCAGAATTGCTTTTTCCGCGAAAGAAAACAAATTGTTTACCCTTGTCATATTCATACCTGCATTCTGCCGGTATCTCGGGGTTTTCTTTCGCTTTGCTAAATTCAAGCTCATTGAAACCAGTAAAAATCCAAAAAAGCTTAGCTCCTGAAATTTCAAATCTTTCCTCAACAGAGGCAATCTGGTTTTTGGATTCCAGTACCACTTGATTTGCTAACGTAAAGCTGACCTTGTCAATTAGTCTATTGAGGATTTGCTTCGGTTTTAGACCACGCTTGGTGATATTTTGGGTTGAGTCAGACAGTGGCCATCCCGCGTCGAGGATAACCTGAAAGCGACTTAGTACTCGAAAGAATGGGACCAGAATGTGGTTGGGGGACATAAGTACAATACAAGCATCATTTGGATTGTGTTTTCTTTTAAGTTCGAGAATTTTTCGTACTTGCTTCAATCTTTCTGAAGGGAACTTGATAAAAACTTTCGCCCCAGGATCAGAGGCAAAAATCGCTCCTGAACGGGAGTAGTTTGGATCTAGCGTTGACACATATATAGCCAACAATTGCGTCCTCAGTTCTCCCAAATTGGGATAATATCTCCCATTATGCGATTATCTTACCCCGCAATTCGTGTGCATATTTGGGGAGGATTAGGCTCTCAACTCTACGCATGGGCACTTCTGATCTCTCTCCAGCGGAGGTACCCTCGAAGAGAAATTGTGCTCGTATTTCACAACGGCGGTGTGACTCAAAGGGAGCCAGAGATTGATTCCTATACGGCGGGAATAAGAAAAGTTTATGTTCAGGACTACATAAACAACTCAAAAGAATCATTTCCAGCCAGGTGTCGAATTTACTTGAGCCGACTCTGCTTTGGAATTTTGAGAATTCCGTGCAGATTATTTGGGTTAGTCGCTGTAGCTAATACAAACAAGGAGTTTACAAAATTAAAACCTTGGGTAGTTTCGCTCCGCGGCCATTATTCTAATCGAACAATATCAGAAGATGTGAGTTCAATGATAAGTGCTGAATTATTCAAGGGAATTGCTACTCACCCAAGGGATTCGGGTCTTTCTGAAATGGCCATACATTTTAGGTTGGGAGATTTGCTCCACTTAGAAAGTAAAAAGCCCTTAGAGGTGGAAGTCCTGGCACGTGGGCTTGAATTAGCCAAAGATTTGATTTCAGACAAAAATGCACCAGTATTTGTTTGTTCTGATTCCGTGGAAATTGCAGTGTCGAAATTAGGTGAACATTTCCCAGCTGGAAAATTCATCCCAACAGACTTAACTCCTCAAGAAACTATCTATTTTCTCGTACGTGTTTTATGCTTCGTAGGTACGCCTAGCAAAATCTCTGAGTGGGTTACAGTTTTCCGAATGAACTCAGGGGAGAATCTGGTTTCATTGCTACCCTGGCAAATGGAATCACAGCTTGAGAAAATTCTCGATAAGCCGCCTCATATTCACTATTATTGAAGTAATATTCCAACATGGCAATTTCTTCATCAAGCGTTCCAATCAATGATCTTTCACGAAGATTTGCGCATGGAAGTAAATTGTTGAGTTCAGTTAACGAATTAATCGTTAATGGACCGTACTTTAACTCCAAATATACAGAAGGCTTCGAGACTGAATTTGCTAAATTTGTAGGGGTAAATTTCTGTACCACGGTTGCTTCTGGAACTTCTGCGCTGGAACTCTCTATCAAGGCCCTTGAACTTCCCGTAAATTCGATAATTCTTACGACGGCAAACGCTGGAGGTTACGCGGCCATTGCTGCAAGAAATGCAGGGTTTCAAGTGAGGTACGTTGACGTTGATGATTTTGGATTAATAGACTTAATCAATTTGGAGCAAAGTCTCGAAGGTGCATCAGCAATAATTGTTACCCACCTATACGGCCAAGTGTGCGATATGAATACCTTGATTGAAATTGCTTCCCGAAATCACCTCAAAGTAATTGAAGATTGTGCACAGGCCGTCGGATCTACATTTAGTTCCATGCACGTTGGTTCACTGGGAGATATTGCAGCATTCAGTTTCTATCCTACAAAAAATTTGGGTGGCATTGGAGATTCAGGTGCTGTTGGCACTAATTCTCAAATTCTAAGCTATCGTGTTCGGCAGCTTCGTGAATATGGCTGGACAGAAAGATATTCCTCCACTGTGGCCGGTGGCGGAAATCATAGAAATGATGAAATTCAATCTTTAGTGCTACTTGACCAGCTGGCAACTTTGAAATCTAGAAATGAAATTCGTAAACGCATCTGGAATCGATATTCACTTCTCTGTGAGGATTTCGGAGTCCAAATTCTTGGACATAAGGCAGATGATTTTGTCCCGCATTTAGCTGTTCTAAAGGTTGCCAGAAGAGAAGAGTTCATAAAGCACATGGGGGTGCGTAATATCGGGGTAGCTATTCATTATCCGTTCCCGGATTATGATCAGCCAGGACTCAAGTCGAGTAAACAGGTTAGATTGCCTCGCACTTCGATTCATTGTGATCAAGTTGTGTCTGTACCATTATTCCCGGAGTTGTCCGAAGCTGAGATCAGCCATGTGGAAGAGGGTCTCAATGACTTCTTTAGGCGGAATGGTGGCTGAATTGGAGTATCAGGATGCGGAGTCTCCATTCTTGTTGAATTTTCTAGTAAGAGAAGATGCAAGAGGTAAACTTAAGGCTATAGAGTTTACAGAGATTCCATTTCAAGTAAACAGATACTTTGCAATTTCTGTAACTGGTCCAGATTTATTTCGTGGGAGACATGCACACAAGGAGTGCTGGCAGGCTTTTTTCTCTTGTTTAGGAAGTCAAGAGATTGTAATCAAAAACCTCAGTGGAGTCGAGACCCACGTTTTGAAGCCAGACCAACTCCTTATTGTCCCACCATACAATTGGTGTGAAATTAGATTCAATTCAAATAATTCGATAATGGGCGTGCTAGCAAGTCATCCATATGATCAAGAAGATTATCTAATTGCTGAACCACCTCTATAACAGAAGTTGTTTAAGGTAATTCTTATATTCTCCATCTGGAATTTCTCTCAAATTCTTTTCTAAAGTGTCAATCGAAATGAACCCGGTTCTTAGGGCTACTTCTTCTGGGCAGCCAATTTTTAAACCTTGTCTGTCCTCGATTACTTTAACAAACTCCCCCGCGGCTAGGAGTGATTTTGGGTTGCCAGTATCTAGCCAAGCGGTGCCTCTCTCAAGAACTTGCACTTGAAGTAATTGATCTTCCAAATAGGAATTCAAGATGTCTACAATTTCGAGTTCCCCGCGCCTGCTTGGTTGAATGCTTTGAACACGGTCGTAAACACTTGAATCAAAAAAGTAAAGCCCAGGAATAGCCAGATTGGAAATTGGCGAATCTGGTTTTTCAACGATGCGTGTAGGCTGTCCGTTAGGCCCCAGAACCACTACCCCATACTCCTCGGGATTTGATACCTTGTATGCGAAGATTTTTCCACCTACAAGTTTCGAGTTCTGATTTAGTGATTCTCCAAGCCCCATGCCATATAGCAAATTATCACCGAGCATAAGAATCACCGAGTTATCTCTAAAATACTCTGGAGCTAGTATGAACGCCTCAGGAATTCCTCCCGGCCTTTCCTGGATTGCATACGTGATAGATAGCCCCCATTTACTTCCGTTTCCAAGAAGTTTTTCTATTGCTTCCTTTGCTTCACGCGCAGTTATAACGAGAATTTCGCTTGCTCCAGCCAACATAAGAGTGGTCAATGGGTAGTAAATCATTGGCTTGTCGTAGACCGGGAGAAGGTGTTTGTTTACCGCGGCGCTTAATGGCCAGATTCTGGTTCCAGTTCCACCTGCTAGAAGTATTGCTTTCATGGGTTCACGTGATTTCGACGATACCAATCGACTGTGGTCTTTATTCCATTCAGGAAATCTATCTGGGCTTCCCACTGAGTTTCCTTTTTAATTTTCGAAAAATCGAGCGCATAACGTTTATCGTGACCAGGTCGATCGGCCACAAAATCAACTCTACCCCAATCCAATTTCAGCTCAGTCAAAATATGTGAAAGTACCTCTCTGTTCGACAACCTAAAGCCTGAACCAATGTTATAGATTTCCCCAGCTGTTCCATTGAGAATTACACTTTGTATGGCACGCGCATGATCCGAAACATGAATCCATTCGCGAATATTGTTACCGTCACCATAAAGAGGTGCATTGGTCCCTTGTAAGAGTTTGGAAATACAAAGTGGAATCAATTTTTCAGCATGCTGAAAAGGACCGTATGTGTTACAGCCTCTAGTAATAACAATGTCCTGATTGAAAGTGTGATTCATAGCAAGGCCAAAGAAGTCCGATGATGCCTTGCTTGCGGAGTAGGCAGAAGAGGGATTCAAAGGACTAATCTCCGAAAATAGGCCCTCGTCAATAGATCCATAAACTTCGTCGGTTGAAACTAACAGAGTCCTGATCTGTGAATGAAATCTTGCCGCCTCGAGGAGAGCATACGTCCCGATAACATTAGATTGTAGAAATGGCATTCCATTTTCATTGCTTCTATCCACATGAGATTCTGCTGCAAAATGTGCGATGTGATTCACACTCTTTAACACATTCTGGTATTTCTCAATATCAGAAATATCACATTGAATGAATTCAATTTTTGAACCATCTAGGGCGTCCTGAATTCTATTTAAATCTGCTGCATACGTTAAGCTATCGATGACGTAAATATCTGAATAAGTCTCCGACTCAACGCACTGTCGCACAAATTCAGAACCAATGAAACCTGCTCCGCCAGTAATCAGTACGGAAGATCTACTCATGGCAGGCTCAACTCTATAAACACTGTTTCATCCTACATTGCTAATTGTCCACGTACTTTACATTTAAGAAAGTTTCTCGGAGATTTTTCGCCTCAGCCCTCTTATTCTCCTGACTACCGTGAATCGATTGATGTTATATGTGTTCCAATGGGAATTGATTAGTGCCGGGTTTATAAATAGTTTATAGCCCATATTCTTTAGCTTAAGGTTAAAGTCAACATGTTCGCACTGTCTTAGGGCACTCTCATCTAGGGCACTGTAATCTGCTTCAAGGAATAGCTTACTTTTATACACCGCTATCCCTCCGAATGCCGATTCGACTGCTATCCAAGGCGATTGTCGATTAATTTTTTTCATTCGATCATAAATTAGGGCCGTCCTAAAGTGGAAAAGTTGTCGATTATTCAGACCCTGACTTTTGACTTCTAATTCTCTCAAATAATCAGATTCACACCACCCTTTGGCTCTAAGTGCATAAATGTCATAGTAACCACCAGTTTGATTTGCGGCACACATGTCCCACTCAAGTACAGAAGTAAATGAGGATTCGAAAGCTTGTCTAGAAATTCCAGTATTTATTCCATCCAAATCTGCAACCACTACATAATCAAATTTCTCGGAATTTTCTCGAATATACTCTACGTACTTGTTCCTACAGTATCGAATTCTTTCAATACGATTTGGGATTGCCGTGGCGAGATTCCCTAATGAAATGTATCTAAAGTTGACTGTAGAATTTCTCAATTTTTCGAGTTTTTCCCTAGTTCTATCTTTCGAGTCTGACTCAACGACATAGAAGTGAACTTCGCGGAACCCTTTTAACGATCGGCACATTCTCAGAATTTCAGATGAGATGGAATGCTCGACATCTCTTGCCAAACCGCAAACCAGAATTCTATTATCTAACCGCATCGCTTATTTTTCGTCTGAGAAAATTAGAGTACTTCTTTGGGTAAAAAAATGAGTATGTTCCATATTTCTCTCTTAATGCTTTTCGAATTTTACGACGTACCTCTGCACTTTCCGTTACTGGAATGTCTTCCAGTTTTGGTTGAAAAGAAGTTAGTTCTCGTGGGACGAAGTCGTCCGAACCGATGTGGGTACCTGAGCCATCTTGTCCATAGTTTTCGACTAGAGTCTGTGACGGATATAGCGACAATCGGTTCTGTAAAAACATCGAAGCATGCCAACGAATAGCCCAGGAGTCGACGAGACCCAAAGCTTGCCGTTCAAGCATTTTTGTATATGGATAGGAACCCTTTAAATCAAACTCAGCTTCTCTTTTTGAGCCTCTAAGATTTTTCAGTAGCTTACTTCCGTCCGGTTCAAATTCTTGCCAGCGATTCTTCCAAGTTGCCCAACCCCAACAATCCGCTCCCATCATGAAGTAAACATCATGTTTGCGATACCCAAGTTCATGGGTAAATCCTTGAATGCTCGCTACATTCAAAACGTCGGCATAACGATCTAGTCCAACATTACAGAAGCGCAGGAAGTTTTCTGCAACAACTAGGTCATCCTCGAGGACTATCAATGAGTCGAACTCTTCGAAGACTCTATCTATTCCAGAGATAATTGATTTCGCCAATCCTAAATTGGATGTCCGCTTAATCACTTCCACATGACCACTTGTTCGAAAATCACGTGCGACTCTCTCAACATTCAAGACTCTCATTTGCTCAATTGGACTTCTCGCACCATCAATAAAAATGTAAATTCTCGATTGACCGGCCTCTGGATTCCTTTTTAATGAATCCAGAAGTCTGGCCAGGGCATCGGGTCGATTAAACGCAAATATTGCGATTGGTGCAAGACTCATAAACTTATTCTAATGGAATTAGAAGGCTAAAGGGCATCTATACTATGCTTCTATATGTCAATTACCGTTTAAGGAATCCATGGAAAAGACCACCCGAATTCCGGCAATTCATCTGTGCACCCTTTTCGATTCGAATTTTCTTGCTCAGGGATTGACACTCATCAATAGTGTTGAACAAAATTCTTCAGGGCAAATTCATTGGACGATTCTCGCTCTTGACTCCACGGTAAGTATTGAACTGAGGAAATTATCTAAAGCGAATATTTCGGTTATTTCATTTGAAGATTTTGACGATAAGGAGCTGAGGTCGCTCACTGGAAAGCGTCCTTGGCGTGAGATTTGTTGGACGAGTGCAGCTTGCCTACTCTATTTTTGCCTAAACTCAGAAAAAGACTATGACTTCGTGGGTTACGTTGACGCAGACTGTTTTTTCGTAGCTGATGTATTTGAGATGTTGTCGGAAATTCCAGATTCCAAAAACTTCGCGATCCATGAGCACAAATTTTCTCCAGACCGCATCGAATGGCTTCCAAAATCGGGGCGCTTTAACGTCGGAGTTGTAATTGGGAGATCTGGAACCGAATTCAATACTTGCGTGGGAGTCTGGAGAGAGCAAGTTCTTCTTCGGTGTGATGTAGATATGTCGAACGGTAGATGCGGTGATCAAACATATTTGAATGAGTGGCCAACGAAGTATTCTTCGTTGCACATATTTGAGAATCCTGGAATCGGGCTCGCCCCTTGGAATTTAAACAACTACCAAATCCACTCAAAAGATGAGGCTATATGTATTGGACTAAATAAAGTGTATTTTTTTCATTTTCATGGGTTGGAATTTCGATTCCTACGAGGTTTCGCGGGAATTTATGTCCCTGCAGCAGGCTACCAAATCAAAATTCTACCTCTCAAAGAAATCTACAAGCCATATGTTTCTCAGCTTCTTGCTACCTCAACGAAATTGAGATTGCGCTCCCACCAATTTAGAATCAGCCAAGATTTCATGTGGGTATTAAAGAATACACTCAAGCGTACACTAAAAATCACATAGAATGGTTCACGCTTTAAGCTAATTCCTTATTTCGGAAAAGATAGCCATATTGACTAACTACTCTTCCCTCGATTTTATGCACACCCTCAGATTCAAGGGAGCAGAATATCTGTTCAAATCTCTCTTCGAAGTAGCGCTCAAATATCTCTCTGTTTAGAATAGTAAGTTGATATTCAACTACGCCGTCTTCAAATTCATACAGTTGGCGTCCTGGTCCATTGCTTGATAAACGAGATTTTTGAATTACTGTAGTTGTTGGGTTATCCCACACGGGCATTCTGGTTATAAACATATACCTAGCATTAACATTTATCAATTCCTCCAAGGTTTTAATTGGGTTCTTTGAGTATTGGATAGACGAGCTTGCTAATACGAAGTCAAATTCTTGATCAATAATTGAAGAAATCGATTCTTCAAACCTAAGGCGGGTGTTAGCAGCTACTTTACTCGCCGCTATCACCATTGATTTAGTCTCTACAACAGTCCAATTTGAAATTCTATTTAAGAAGTATTTCTCGAGAGAATAAAAATGTTGCCCCGCTCCGCCTCCAAAATCGAGTACCCTTAGCCCAGAATGATCAGAAAGGAATGCGAACAGGGCAAAATAGCGATAGTTCTGTGAATTGAAGTCTAATGAGTTTGTATTCCTTAGACCATCCATCGTCTTTCGAGTCACATACTCAGCAATAAGTGGATCATCATAATTTTTCGACAGAACAATTGTTTTGTCACTCCGAAAAGGAATCCCGTTCTTCAATCTCTGAGCAAATCGTGCTATTAAGGAATTTGAAGGGTTCATAAAGGTTTAATTCCTATACTATTCATCCAAGAACAATATCACGGTGATTTCACCTTATGTTGATTTTGTAGTGTATTAGTGCGCTCGATAGAATTATATACCTCTAGCTTAGACTTTCCTTGAACTTCCGTACTCCAGTTTCTCATATTTTTGAGAACAATTCACATGAAGGGTGTTTTGAATGCTTACACTCATGAAAAAATTTCTTAGTGAAACTTTATTGAAAGAGTATCTACGACGTAGACATCGAAGCTCTCGGGCAAAGTCTTACTTTAAAGATGACTTAATTTCTGCGCGCGCTTGGTCAAAGCAGCATACGGAATTCAGCAATTTCTATTATGACCTTACGACTAAGAACAGGAACGAACTTGCTGCTTTGATATCCTATGTTTTTAATGTAAGTACAGAGTCGACCCTGGAATTCTTCAATGAAATTGATACTGATCAAGAATTGATTGCAAAACTCTCTAACTTCAAGAATGAAAACCCTAATTTGCGGGATAGTAAGATGTTTCTTGGTCGACGGTTGGGCTGGTATGCGATAGCAAGAATATTAAAACCATCTATAGTTGTGGAGACCGGTGTGCATCATGGTGTGGGCGCGCTAGTTCTCAATAGAGCCCTCGCAAGGAATAGGGCTGAGGGGTTTGAAGGAAAGTACTTTGGCACAGATATCGATACTCAGGCAGGCTGGCTGGTTGGAGACCTGATTGATGATAACTGTACGATTCTTTATGGCGACTCAATTGAGTCAATTCGTAAATTCGAGGAGAACTCGATTGATCTATTTATTAATGACAGCGACCATAGCTTTGATTACGAATTCCGAGAGTATTCAGCAGTGGAGTCCAAGCTTTCCAAAATGGCTGTGATTCTGGGTGATAACGCACACATCTCGGACTCATTACTGAAATATTCTCTGCTCAAGGACCGCAATTTCTTGTATTTTGCTGAGGAGCCATTAAGTCATTGGTACCCAGGTGCTGGGATCGGGATTTCTTTACCATCTAAGTAGTGATACCGACTCATGGTGAACAGAACTAATTCGTCTACCGTGTCCCTTAGGTGTCTTCTTTTCATTCAAAAGGTGTCATTTTGCAACTTTCAGATGTTTAGTGCATCAAATCAAATTCGTCACTTAAAGTCGAGCGTTGAAGCTTAACTAGATTTGATAGAGATTGTCCTTTTTATTTAGAAATAGACTTATAATCTTTTTATCATCCCTTTTGCTCCTTGGAATTCTCAGATCAATCAATCTAATTTTTCCTGGAAAAAAAGTGTTTAAGAATCTATTAATTCCTCGAAGTAGAAACTTATAATAAGAATTATCATAACGTAGATGTGCATCTTGCAGCCCACCACCCAAGTAAACCGAACCGTGAAAGAGTGAAAAAAGGGTCCAGTTATGGGCAGCGGAAGTATATTTGGAATCCCGCAGCAAGAACTCAGCGAGTTCTAGATTTCTTGCGTAGTCTTCTCTAGAGTTACCGGTCAACAGAATGTCCGCAGGATAACCTAAAAGCTGTTGGTCATAAGTCACAACAGGGATCCCTTTGGAAAGAGCTTCGATTGCCGTAGAAGACCAACCGGTGGTTAACACTTGTATATATGGAAAGTAGTCGTAAAGCGAGAACTCGCTATCGGGGTGGTCTAAGTGAATATTGGTAGGTAGCGAATCTAGAAGTTTCATCCAAATCAAAGCCTGTTCGGAGAGTTGCTTTTCTCGCTTATTTGGAAATTCTCGCGGATGCAACCGAATAATCACCTGCACGCCATTCCTATTAGAGTACATGTCTATCAGGTATTTAACCCACTCGAGCTGTGAGGAGAAAACTTGACTCTGCGTTCGAGCGTAGGGGAAAAAGCCTGCCGTTTTCGCTGCAAAAATTTCATCTTCGCTGTTCAGAACTACTAATATAATTCTATCGGCGCTGTCTATCCCGAAGAATTCGAAGGGGTTCTGGCCCGACTTCCCCTTACTATAAGTCCACGGGGATTTCCCTGTCTCGATGTATTTTTCATGTCGCCATAATCGGGAAAAATCCCTCGGCTGGATGTGCGGTGCGTCTTCTAGACCGGGCCATTCATATTTGGCTGGGCCTTCTGTTTTGTACTTTTCCCAATCCCAGATCTGTAAAGCTGTTGCAACTTCGGCTGGTGATGAAGAGCCAGTCATAGTGTAGGTCTTAATACCTGCCATGATTGCAACTTCTGCAAAAGTTCCTGGAATACCGTATTGCGCATTATAAGTAACCACTGTATCCGGGATGACGCTTTTCAATATTTCAGCTGACGGGAAAACTATCAGGCACTCATTTCTGACTATGGTTTTCCACTCGTCAAACTGAGGCTCAGTTAATTCTAAATTTCGTTTCTTGTGTTTCAGCATTATTTCATAGAGTGCCATTTTACCAACTTCAATGCCTTGATAAACGACTTCAAGTAAATTGTCGTTTTTTAGTTCTGATACAAATTTCTCGACGCAAACAACTTCCTCTGGATTTACAAAATCCAATAACTCCAAAGTACGAGCTGAGGAGTGCTGGACAAGAATTTCACGGCTAGCTAGACATTTGATGCAGTTGGCGGCGGATCGCTCATCCGTGTTAATAGCCCCACCCCTCAAATACTCTCGTGCAGTGCAGTCCGAGGGGAAGAGACCCCCGCAACCCACCCAGTAAGTTTCTATCTCTGGAGACTTTGAAATTGCATCAATCAACTGGGATTCGAGGATGGAATGTCTCCAAATACTGGCAAAAGGTGAAAAAATCAAGATTCGCATTTACACATACTAGCGAAGAGACTCCCTTGAAGTTACGATGTAGGTACACCAAATTAGCCCAAGGAGCTTGATCATGAGTTTGCCGATATTGCAAAGTGGCAGAATAATTCTAAGGCGAAGTCTAGATACAATTTTGTTTCTAGTTGATATTTTAGCGATGAAATTTCTGCGGAAGAGAAATTCCAACGCTCATTCCCATCTTTTAAGTACATTTTACTTATTTGGTGGATTTGTTCCACTAGTTGCATCGAAATGGTTAGGTTCCCCAAAAATAGATTTTAGTGAAGAAGGAATCCTCTCGAAATTTTCAGAAAAGGATCTTAAGTTTGCATCAAAGCATCTTAAAGATGAAGGTTTCATAGTTTTGCAGAATGTGCTGTCGGCTGAGCTTTGTAGCAGAATCCTGAAGGAGTCGGAAATTATCCCAGGGAAGACCAGAATTATGGATGGGGGCAAAAGGGTAGATGAGCAAATCTATTTCAATCGCGAAGCGCCTGCGGGTATCCGCTTTGATTATGAAAGTTCAGACCTTATTTCCAGCCCCGTACTCCAACAATTAATATTCGATGAATCGATTCTAAGATTTGCACAAAATTATCTTGGTTCTGCACCAATTTTAGACTTAGTTGCAATGTGGTGGCACACTACTTTTAGTACTGTTCCAGATAAAGAAGCAGCGCAGTGGTTCCACTTCGATATGGACCGTCTCAAATGGATTAAGTTTTTCTTCTACATAACCGATGTTGACACCAACACGGGGCCTCATACTTTTATTGCCAGAAGTCACAGAAAGCTTGGAATACCCTTTAGTCTTCGAAAGAAGGGATACGTGAGACTAACCGATCAAGAAGTAGCCTCTTCATTCTTGCCGAACCAATACAAGGAATTTACTGGTAAGGGGGGGACTCTGATAGTGGAAGATACTCGCGGATTGCACAAGGGTAAGCACTGCGTCTCTGGAGACCGTTTGCTTTTCCAACTTGAATTCACAGCATCCGATTTCGGGATACCACTTCCGGAATTTGTACTCACTCCTCCTGTAGATCGAAATTCTATTGCTGCAGAAAAAATTGGAAAATACCAGCACGTATACCAGGCAATTAGGTTTGAAGGAACTGATTACCCCCCCAAAGATGGTGAAGCCACTCCATAATTCTAAAGGTAGCAGTGAATTTTGTTAAGGCTTAAAATTAGTTGCGAGCTAACTTTTCATTCTTAATTTATAGATTTCTTGTGCAAAATTCCAATCTTCAATCTCATCCACATCTATTGTTTCATATTTCCCGATTTCTATAAATCTTGAATTTCCGGTCAAAATAGGCTTTTCGGCAATCCATGCATTTGGCGCGCCAAGGTAGAAGAGAGCGGCGTCAAAAAAGTTTTCTGGTAAGTCTTGTGTTCTACTTTCCGAATTCTCCGGGTAAAGCAACAGAGGTTCATTGTTTGGGCCTCTGGAGAAACTGCGATAGATCGATCCGATGTTTGCTTTAGCAGTGAACACGTAATCTACTTTCTCTTTATCAAGAAGAGTTAACCCCGCTTCAAGACGATTCTTAGTGATGAAAGGTGATACGGGATAAACGCAACATACGAGCGTGTTATCCAGATTTTGGTTCAGGCTCAGGTCCCTAACAGCCGAAGACATAACCTCTACCGTTGTAGCAAAGTCATCGGCTAAATCTACTGGGCGATTTATTACATCAGCCCCAGCCTGTCTCGCTATTGTTTTAACTTCATCATCATCAGAACTTACAAAAATCTGATCAAATATCTCAAACCCGAGTAGTCGATGAATTGTGAGTTCAAGAATGGGTTGTCCACAGAATTTTTTTATATTCTTTTTAGGTATCCTCTTAGATCCACCCCTAGCGGGAATAATTGCAATAAGTTTCAATCAACTAATCCTTGAGACATTGGTGTGCCGATTGCATAGTCGCTATTGAATTTTTGTCCAATCAAACCATCCAAGTATCTTGGGTGTGCACCATAACCTGGTCTAATTGCTCTTACATTTTCATGAGATACAAAGTCTCCTGAAAGTACATCCTGAACGATGTAGAGTGACCTCCTAAGTCTTCGTGACTCGCTTTCTGATGGCTGTATGCTCCAAGAAGACACTCCCAAGCTTTCCGATGCCGACTTCCCTTCTAAGACAAGTTGAGCAAATTCAGCCGGTTCCATTGAGAATGCACTATCAAGTCCGCCATGCCTACGATCAAGAGTTATGTGTTTCTCGATTACGGTTGCTCCGAGTGCAATAGCCGCAATTGATGTACCTATTCCAAGGGTGTGGTCGGAAAGTCCAACCCTGACATTGAATTTCTCCCGAAGCAATTCCATTCGGTTTACATTTGCGTCTCGGGGTTGCGCTGGGTACGAGCTAGTGCAAACAAGTAATGTTAAATCCTGATTTCCTGTGGCTCGGAAAACGCTTACCAATTCTTCAATTTCTTCGAGCTCAGTCGCTCCAGTAGAAACTATTGTAGGTTTGCCTGTCTCGCCAACTAGCCTAATGAGTTGATGGTCTGAAGTTTCAAGAGATGCAATTTTATACATCGGTGCGTTCAGCGACTCTAGAAACTCTACTGCCGTTGGGTCAAATGGTGAACTGAATGGAATAACGCCACGATTTCTACAATGTTCGAAGAGTTCAGCGTGCCACTCCCATGGCGTCATGGCTTCCTGATAAAGCGTATACAGGGCTCGCCCTCCCCATAATTCGTGGCCGCCCGAAACAGCTAGACTTTCTAGATTCAATGTCATCGTGTCGGGTGTATAAGTCTGGAACTTGACTGCTGTTGCTCCTGCGTCGACAGATGCTTCAATCAATTGGTGAGCCCGGTCCAGAGACCCCATGTGGTTGGCTGAAATCTCTGCGACAAACAATGGATAATCCCGCACAATGGTTCCTAACTAGACGACCTTGAAGGACCTATTATAGAGGTGATTTTAAGAAGTTACCATGTCATAATGCCATAGTGAGTTCGAGTCAAGATAAAATCAAGCAAAGCCACAGGTATTTTGTAGTGGCGAAGCATGATTTTTATTTGGATGATGCCAAAAAATCTTTCGCAGCTCTCGGAATTGAAATCCAAGTAAGTAATCACTTAGAAGAGATTTGTGAGGAAATCCTCGAGAATTCAGAAAACTGCACCGTTTTTGTACCCCACTATTCAAAAATTATTGAGTTGAAGACTTTCCCAAATGTAAGATTTATAGGGTTCCATACGGGTACGCTTCCACAAGATCGCGGGGGCTCCCCTATTCAGAATAAAATTTTAAGGAAAGAATATCTGACACAAGTTTCTGCTATCGCCCTTGAGGATAAAATTGATTCTGGTGCAATATACACGCAGCGCAAAATCGATCTTTCTGAAGGTGATATCGAATTTATCTTGCGTAAAATATCATTGCTTATTTCTTCCATGATGACTGAAATTGTCATGGGTAATCTAAAGCCGACGCCACAAGTTGACAATTTTGAAGTTAACAAGCGTTTAATCGCATCAAACTCGGAGCTCCCAAAACGAGCCGGTATAAACGATCTCTACGACAGGATTCGAATGGTTGATGGTCTTGACTACCCAAATGCATTTATAAGTCAAGATAATTACAAAGTTTACTTTACAAAAGTTATAAAAATGGATGGGGTTCTATCTGCCTATGCAATATTTGAAAGCAGTGAATGATGTTATTTAGCAACGAAGAGGTGTTAGTTATTGCCGCGCACCCAGACGATGAAACTCTTGGAATGGGCGGAACAATTCACAAATTGGGTTTACTGGGTTCGCGGGTCAGAGTTGTTTTTCTCTCTGATGGAGTTAATTCTCGAGAAGACATTCGAGAGAGTTTAGTTAGTAGGCGAACAGCCGCAACAAAGGCTTTGAAAATCTTAAATTGTTCGGACGTGTATTTTTGTGATTACCCAGACAATTCAATGGATTCTGTAACTTTAATCGATATTGTCAAGACCATTGAGGACAGCATAAATGACTTTAGTCCTACAGTTTTATTCACCCATTTTCCCCACGACCTAAATGTTGATCATAGAATTACTGGCCAGGCGTGTTTAGTTGCCGCTCGACCAAAAGTAAATTGCAAAATCAAGTCCCTGCTTTTCTTTGAAGTTCAATCCAGCACAGAGTGGAATTTTGGAGCTTCTCAGTTTAAACCAAATATGTTTGTCGACATCACCGAAAGTTTTGAAGTTAAAATGAAAGCTCTCAGGGAATACCAGGTTGAGATTGAGGCTTTCCCAGAGGCAAGATCTTTCGCTGGAATAGAGGCGCGGAGTATGGTTCGTGGAGTTACCGTCGGCGTTTCGAATGCAGAAGCTTTTCAAATCGCTTTCATGCGAGAGTAGTTTTAATGACAAACCCTGATGTAGTTATTTTCAGAAATATAGAGCTTAATGATGAAGCTAGTTTATTAACACTTAGAAATAGTCCTTCGAATTTGGAGTTCTTTAAGAACCCTCGCACTGTCTCCTCTGAGGATCACGCAAGATGGTTCGTTTCTAGGTTGACGGATTTTAGAGCACTTCAAATTGTTGCGGTATTGTCGAACCAATTAATTGGAATTGTATTTCTAGTTCCGCTAGACGACAACTCTGGTTCCATTTCAATCAATATCGATTCTAAGTACCAATCGCAAGGGATTGGTCAGGAATTGTTGACACGAATGATGTTTCGTGCGGATTCGCTCAGATTCTCCAGAATTGAAGCACTAATTCACTTATCCAATACTAGATCTATTTCACTTTTTGAAAGATGTGGGTTTGTTTTCGAAGAGAAGGTTTCAGGGTTTCTCGTGCGCTATGTGAGATTTACTAACCAAAATACTTTGAGATAGTTATCAAGATTTTAGCAAATTCTTCGTCTTGCAATCCCACATACATTGGCAGTGAGATTTCAGACTTGTAAAAGTATTCGCTATTTATGAATTCACCCTGATGCGTTTCAATTGAAGAAAAAACAGGGTGTGCATAAGCTGGAATGTAGTTAACTTGTACAAAAATTTCGCTTTGTCTTAGAAAATTAAATAAGGATTCTCTGATTTCTGGCGCTACGTGCATATGGTACAAGTGCCACATGGGAGAAACATAATCTCTCACTCTCGGAACAACTATTCCCTCTAATTCATTGAAATGTGAGTTGTATCCATTAAATAGTTTGCTTCTTTGAACCTTAAAATCAGACAATCGGCTGAGTTGAGATATACCTAATGCGCATAGGACATCAGGAAGTCTGTAGTTCAATCCAAATTGTTGCACTTCTTGATGCCATGCCCCTTCGGTTCTATTTACAAACTCCTCCTTGTTTCGAATTAAACCCTGACGCGAAAACCTACGAGCTTTCTGGAGAAGCTCAGGGTGAATTGACGAAACAGCACCTCCTTCTGCAGTAGTCAGATTCTTGGTTGGATAAAAGGAAAAAGTAGTTATGTCTGCGATTGAGCCCACAGGACGGTTCTTATAGGAACTGCCGATTGCGTGCGCCGCATCCTCTATTAGGTAAACACCATGTTTATCTGCGATTGCTCGTAATTCGTCAAGGTCTGCGGGGTGTCCAGCGTAATCAACTGCAACTATCGCCTTAGTTCGGGGCGTAATTGCGGCTTCAACTGCTTTTGGATCAATATTGCCTGTATCAAGTTGAATATCAGCAAACACTATTTTTGCGCCCATTAGAGCCGCCGTCGCTTGGGTTGCTATAAACGTAATGGGTGGGGTAATTATCTCATCACCAGGTTCTAAGCCAATAGCAGCGTATGCGCAATGCAACGCTGCAGTACCCGATGAGACCACGACGCAAGGTGCGCCGACTACTTTCTCAATTTCCTGCTCAAATTGCTCTACCAATGGACCTGTAGTTAGGAAATTTCCTTTTAATGCTTGAACTACCGCTGCAATGTCATCGTCATTTATCGACTGGCGTCCGTAAGGAATCATTAAAATTAAATTTCGGTAAGGAAATTTCTAATGTCTTCTTTTGACATCCACAAATCATTTGTCTGGGATTGATAGGCCACTCCCTCAGGCATCTGAGTTCCTTTAGGGGATTTATATCCCCATTCTGCAACTACGGGAGTAACTACATACCGGTCGCCAATAAGAAAAGTTCTACGGCTGTCATCCGCTGAAATCATCTCTTCATGAAGCTTTTCGCCAGGTCGCATGCCGACTTCTTCTAACTGTGCATCTGGTGCGACTGCCGATGCGAGATCCACAATTCTCATGCTGGGGATACGGGGGACGTACAGCTCTCCACCATGCATAATTTCGAGAGATTCCATTACAAACCGGACGGCTTGTTCGATGCTAATCCAGAATCGCGTCATTCTTAAATCTGTGATGGGAAGTGGTTGTCCTGAATCCGCAAGTGATTTCCATAGAGGTATGACCGAACCGCGACTGCCCATGACGTTGCCGTATCGGACAACTGAAAATGTTGTTCCGTAACTGTGGCTGTAATTGTTGGCGGCTACAAACAATTTGTCTGCAGTTAATTTCGTTGCACCATAGAGGTTGATTGGAGAGGACGCCTTGTCGGTTGAAAGTGCTACCAGCTTCTTTACGCCTGCTTCAATCGAGGCATCAATTACGTTTTGGCTTCCTAAGATATTTGTCTTGATAAACTCCATCGGGTTGTATTCACCGGTATCAACCTGTTTAAGTGCTGCCGCATGGATGACAAAATCAACACCGTGAAGTGCGCGCTTCAGACGTTCTAGGTCGCGAATGTCTCCAATGAACCATCTTAAGCGCTCGTTCTCACCGATTTCATTTCGCAGGTTGTGTTGCTTGAGTTCGTCGCGTGAATAGATAGCGATACGGCGAACTTTAGAATTCTCCATCAAGTATTTGATGAGCGCTCTACCTAAAGAACCCGTTCCTCCGGTGATTAAAACTGAAGAATTGTCTAGCTGAGACATCAATTTCCCCCATGCGGTGCTTTATTTGCGAAATATCGTGTAGAGCATACTCTTGATTCCTATGAGATTCATTTTTCGCGCGGATGCTTCGCCAGAAATCGGGTCGGGGCACGTGATGAGGTCATCGGTATTGGCCGAGGAAGCGATTTCCCGCGGTTATGAGTGCATTTTCGTTGGAAGTATATCGGGTCTTAATTGGGTTGCTGACCGAATTTCAACCTTGGGGTTCGCGCAAGTGCTTTCAGATGAATCCTCATTCGTGGCTGATGCAGAAACTGATGTACTTGTTCTGGATTCGTATTCGATTCCGGTTTCCGATGCATTTATCGCGAAAACGAACTGGAGGTTTGCGATGAGCATTTGTGACCAGGTATCACCTAAATATGCTGTTGATATTGAATTGCGTCCTGGGCTTGAGAAACCTGGAGAAATTCCGGCAACACCGATAGTGCTATCTGGTGCAGAGCACATTTTGATTCGTAAAGGCATTGTCAAATCAATTCAAATGAAACATGAGGGCGGAATTACAAGAGTGCTTGTTGTGGGTGGCGGATCTGATCCCTTCGGATATGTGCCAGCTGTTGCTGAGGTAATACGTTCACTCAAATTTAACTTGGAGGTTCATCTTTTCACGAATGAAGAAATCCATACTAAATTTTTTGAGGGGGTTGTTTTCCATCCGATTGGGACAGAGCTCGACTTAATTGCGCGCGAAGTAGATGTGGTGCTGACCACCGCAAGTACTTCGAGTCTCGAGTTTATTGCTCGGGAGATTCCCACCGGCATGGTGTGTGCAATGGGTAACCAAGAGGATTATTTCGAACAACTTGGTCGACTGGGTTATGCCACTCAAATTGGGGTGCGGACTCTCGCCGAGGGTTGGGAATTCAATGTGGAAGCGATTAAAGATTTGTTAGGAAGCCAAGAAAAACGTAATGCCTTGAAGCAAGCCGTTTCGGGCTTAATTGATCTCAAAGGCGCAGAAAGAGTTATTGATTTCTTAGTTAGCTTTAAGACCCCTTGACTTCAATAAATGTAACTTTACTAGTCTAGAACAACAACACCACTTGGTGTTGAGAGGTGTACAGCTACGATTCCTGATTGGTCGTCATTTGTTGATGGATCAACCCACTTGATATTCACGTCACCGAGTGAGGCAAGGATGTCTTCTTTAAACCATGAATCTGTGAGCTGATCTTTATCAGCAATAACAATCTTCTTAATTTCAGCTAGCGGGGTTCCATCCTGTGATGGGTGGTCGGCCGATAACCACTGTATAAAGAATGGAAATTCGCGAGTGTCCGCGATCTCTTTCACACCGATTTGTTTCCACTTCAGATCTGTCCCATTCGGACGTGTCCGGTGACCTTCAATAGCCTCGCGTCCAAACTTCTCTTCAATTGGCGCAATGTCTTTTGTACTAAATACCCATGTAAACCAACCGCCGCCTTCGTTGGCTTTCTTCGAAACTGCTTTACCCCAAGGAGTTTGTTCGGTTGCTGGGTGATCTAGTGGACAAACAACTTCAATGTATTGACCGTTCTTCAATGATGCTGTGAAGTTACGTGTTCCAAATCGTGGGTGGATGCCACCATCTACGAAGGTACTGCCGAGGCGCGAACCTAAGCGTTGTACTGTGTCAGCAAGTTGATCATGGGAAGTCACATAAGAAACATGGTCTAGACGCATGGTGGAATTCTGCCGTATGGAAAGGGGTGCTGGTGACCACCCTCAAGGGTTGGTTGAGAGGCTATTTACGCGCTAATTGGCACATCAGCGCTTCACAGGTGACAAGCGGCGCTGAATTCCGTGCGAGGTTCTCGCGCGCTTCCATGATGGCGTTGATTTTGTTAATGGTTGAGTGTGATGGGGAGTTAGCTGCGTAGCTTTCAATCTGTTCGTGCATATCCGTGTTAATCATTGAATCAATGTTCCCAGACTGCACCATCATGACATCGCGGTAAAAGGTGGCAATATCGAGAAGTGCGCCATCTATTGAGTCGCGGACCATGCGGGTAGAACGAGACTTCTGTTCTTTCTCAAGTTCTTTAACCGCCTTGGCTCCGCCGGTAGCCATGCCGCGGCCGGTTGCGCCTTTTCCGTAGGCTTCTTGAAGTTTCTCGACTTCTATCTCATCACGTTCATCCGACGTGGCATTCGCTTCTGTTGTTGCTAGGTCCACAAATGTTTGAGCTGCTTGGAATGCTGCTGCAAGTGAGCCAAGTTGTAGAGGAAGTTGCATGATGGTTTTGCGGTTGCTGCGAACTGATTCGTTGGTTGCTAAATACTTTGCACGGCCAATATGACCTTGGCTTACGCGTGCCGCAAAATCTGCCATGGCAGGTGCGATGTGATCGCGATTGATAAGAACGTTGGTGACTGCTTCAAGAGATGGTGTGCGTAGTTGGAGGTGGCGGCAACGTGAACGAATTGTTGGCAAGACATCATGAAGAGTGGGTGCACAGAGTAACCAGACTGTGCGTGTGCCAGGTTCTTCGATTGATTTAAGGAGTGCGTTAGCTGCAGATTCAGTGAGTCGATCAGAATCTTCCATCACAACTACACGCCAACCACCCATTGATGGTGCCCATGCAACTCGAGTTAGGAGTTCGCGAACTTCTTCTACTTTAATCGAAAGACCTTCCGTGCGAATTAGTTCAACATCTGGGTGGCTGTGGGTTTTCGCTGAATTACAGTCGTTGCAAGTGCCACAGCCACTGTTGGGGCAGATAAGGGCTTGAGCAAAGGCAATTGCAGCTGATGAACGACCCGATCCTGGAGGGCCTGTAAAGACCCAAGCATGCGTCATTTCCTGTGATTCTTCGCCTGTGCGAGCTGCGGCAACAGCCCCCTGCAGAATTTCAACGATGTGTTCTTGGCCGACAAGATCGTCAAAGACGGAGGTCATCTACTACTTCTTCTTCTTTATTGTCGCTGACTTGCTTGCCTTGGCTGCGCGGGTAACTGTCGTTGTAACTGCATGTGTTGCAATGCGAATTGGCTTGAGGAACTTATTCTGTTGTGGGCCTTGAGCATTGCGCTTGAGTGCAGGAAGTTCGGCGACGCGGGCGATGATTTGTGTATGAATCTCTTCAACGCTTTGTGTGCCATCGACTACGAAGTATCGCTCTGGGTCCATAATTGCGATTTGTAAGAACTCTTGGCGTACTCGCTCGTGGAATTCGGTGGGTTCTGCCTCTAGTCGGTCGCGTGATTGAAGACGACTTAAGCCCACCTCCGCTGGAACATCGATCAGGATTGTCAGAGTTGGATACAAACTCTCTGTGGCCCAACGAGAGATACGTGCGACTTCTGAAGGATTGAGAACGCGACCTGCACCTTGATAGGCAGCAGATGAATCGAAGTAGCGATCGGTGATGACAACATCTCCGCGATCTAGGCCAGGGCGGATAACCGAGAAGACATGGTGAGCGCGGTCTGCTGCATAGAGAAGCGCTTCAGCCCGTGGGCTAATGACTCCGGTTTCATGTCCAAGAAGAATCTTGCGTAGATCTTTTCCAAGGTCTGTACCACCAGGTTCACGAGAGAGAACAACAGTCTCTCCTTCTTGCTCTAACCACTTCTGCAATAACTTTGACTGTGTTGATTTTCCTGTGCCTTCTCCACCTTCAAATGCGATAAAGATTCCTTTTGCTTGTGCTCCGGTGATTGCACCGAGTTCACCTTGAAGGGCCGCGAGGATGTCTGACCAGAGAGAGACTGTTGGGCGATCTTTCATCTGGTGATAAGAGACAGAACCAATGAGAACAGCGATGAGGCCCGCAATAAGGATGGTGATCTGTGCGCCGTTGTAGTTAAGGACGATTGTCTGGAATTCATAACGGTGCACACCAATAGTCGCTGCGATAATGGGGGCAATAGCGAGAACAGCTACCAAAGTAATGCGGATCAATGATTGTACGAAGGCGAAGGTGCGGCCGCGCACATCATCATGGACCTCCATGCCAAGCATGGTGAAGCCAGTGACCCAGGCAATTCCGCTGAAGGCACCAAGGATTGCAACGATTATCACTGAGAGAACTAGGTTTGAGATAAGAGCTAAGAGAACAAGGAATACACCTGATGTTGTGAGCGATGCTCCAAAAAGCCTGCGACGTGAGAACTGTGCAAATACTTTTGGGCCAAATGCAATACCAATTGCAAGACCGGTAAAGACAGAACCAAAGAGAACACCGTATGCAGCATCTCCGCCACCGAGGTCGCCCACGAATGTGCGAGCAAGGCCGATAACAGCGCCAGCTGCTGAGAATGCACCGACCATTCCGATGATGAGGCCGCGGATAATTTTAGATTCAGAGACGGCTTTCCATCCTTGAATCAGTGATTGTCCTACGTTCTCATCCTTGTTTGATTTAGATGCTGAACCCTTTGGAATCTCTTTGAGGCCACGGATTGTCCATGCAGCAAAGAGGAATGAGAGTGCATTGATATAGAGAGCAATATCAACTGAGTTACTTGGTAAGAGTGGACTAATTGCTGCAATAGCACCAGAGAGAAGTGTGAGAAGTGAGAAGAGGATTGCAGCAATAGGTGCTGTGCCATAGGCGGCCAATAGTGAGACTTGATTTGCGTTTTCAAGCTTGTCACGTGGGACAAGGTTGGGAACTGATGCCTCTTTGGCAGGTGACCAGAAGAGAGTGAGGCACTCAACGAGAATCATTGCGGTGTAGAGCCAGAAGTATGTGTGAACGATTGGAATAGAGATATAGAGCCCAGCTCGCATCACATCAACTGAAACCATCAATCTGCGGCGATCAAAGCGATCTGCGATTACTCCAGCTATTGGTCCAAGAAAGACAGCCGGTAAGAGACGAGCGATAAAGACTCCTGCGATTGCAAAGTTTGCTGTGGCATAAGAACCACCAGAGAGTTGTTGTGCAAGGGCTGTAGTTGCAAGAAGGCCGAGCCAATCACCAAGGGATGAGAAGAGCATCGAGTTCCAGAGCTTGCGAAAGGCTGGGATTGCAAGGACTCCACGGCGAGCATCCTGCGCTGGAGCAGCAGGGGTTGGAAGGCTTGCAGGCATGAGGTGAGTCTATCGGCAGGCGCTGATAGGGCTAGAAAGGGCTAAATCCGCCCATTTCTTACTCTTCTCTCAAGATTCGTAGCAGACCTATCTCACCCCCCCTACCTACCATTAGCTATGCCACGAATGTTTAAGAGATTTAGAGGGTTCTTTCTCTTCGTCATGCTTTTATCGGTTACAGCCCGCGTGTTCACAGGCGCATCTGAAGCTCAAGTTAATTTCACTTCACTGATTGTGGATCAGCATCTTGTCACAGACAGTGCGGTTGATGGACACGCTCTGCTTCACCAAGCAGAGCTTAAGAGCAACGAAGGTGCAAATTCAATTCCTGAAAAGCATCGCACCTATGCAACCTATAAGAAAT
Organism: Candidatus Planktophila dulcis; assembly: GCF_002288225.1. NCBI lineage: Bacteria > Bacillati > Actinomycetota > Actinomycetes > Candidatus Nanopelagicales > Candidatus Nanopelagicaceae > Candidatus Planktophila > Candidatus Planktophila dulcis. The sequence continues at coordinate 27,416 of NZ_CP016777.1, read as the reverse complement.
ATGTAACTCCTGATAAATCACTCTCGGTTGATGTTGCACATACTAAACGTAAGACTGTGCGAGCAAGTGATGTCACATATATAAATCTTTCACATATCCACTCTTCAATATTCTTGCCAGTTGCCAACTCTCCACCTGCAGTCGTGTCTGCGCATTTACATACACACACGCCTACAACCGATTCATCGGTGGTTACGGAGAATATTCTTGGAGAGATTGCAATCAATCACAGTGCTGGGGGGCTCAGCAGCCTCCAGCTTTAATGACGTTAGGCAGAAGTCGTGGCCTTATCTGCTCAAATCATCCCTTCCCTCACATATCGACTTTCGCGTGGAGACACGTGGTGGTCTCACCTTTGTTCGCGCAATCACTGAGCTTGCAGACTTCCCCAATGAAGATCTCCTCGTCTTCCACTTTGGGACTTCTATTGGTTGGCCAGTCTCTGTCGTAAGACTCGGCCACAAGATGGGAATTGACTTTGCAAGTGAATTTAGCTTCCATCAACCTGCCTATGCCAGCAAAGCATGGAGTAAGCGCTTAAAGCGCGCACTGAAGGTGCGCTTTAGAAACACAGTCAAATACGCTCTGTATTTCACGGGTCTCTATAAGTCACGAATCAGCAGACGTGAGATTGAAGATCAGTTAGATGCTGTTGTGCACCTTGCAAAGCACCAGAGCAAACGGATCATGTGGATTCAGCATCAAGCCCTGCAGAATCGGCGCATCTTCTTGGAGAGACGCAGCTATAAGCGTTACTACACGGAGATTGAGCGCTGTCTGCAGAAATACAGATCTTCTGACTTCACAGTGATCACCTTGCCAGAAAGCTTTCTCACACAAGAGAACTATCTTCTAGATTGTGTTCACCTGAGTGAAGAAGGACATCGCAAGATGTTTGAGATCGTGCGAGAAGCCTTTAGGAGCGGTTAGGAGACGATGCCGTCCCCAAACAAATGTCCCCGTAGGGCTGTGAGTGTTTGTTCGGTACTCTTCGAACATGCAAAATAGAAAATGGCGCCTGTTACAGCAAAGAGTCCACTATTTTACTGAAGGCAACTTCCACGGCGTGAGTGGTAATTGGCTATCTAAACAATGTGATTCTATTTTTCCTGACATTTCAAGTTTTGCTAATGGCCCAGATTGCGTCGTGGGCCTACTGGCGAATCATCTGAATGAAGGGCTAGAGGTGTTTGAATCAGTAGTTGCAGAAAAATCTGGTGAGAATTTCGGTAAGAATTTCGATTGCGAAGCTGGCCTAGCTTCATTTCTTTATGCTCACATACTTAGTGCCAAGCCTTCATTGGTGATTGAAACTGGTGTCGCGAACGGGATTACGACAAATGTAATCATGAGGGCATTAGAGGTGACTGGTGGTTCACTCCATTCCTTTGATGTTGATCCGCGAACCGAAAATGTCTACCAGGGAAAGGGTTCCTGGAGCTTTCATCTTTTAAGGGGAAACCTTGAACAGGATCTAGCTAATCAGGTAGCCAAGTTTGGTGAAGTAGATCTTTGGATCCATGATTCAAATCATGGTTACCAGTGGCAAGCTTTTGAATACAATCTTGCAATCTCAAAATTACATTCTGGTGGACTGCTCGTTTCGGACGATATCGACGCTTCGACTGCATGGGGAATGGCCTCAAAGTCAAACTTTAAGAAATCCTTTGCCATTTTTGACATCCGAAAGTTCTTTGGAGTTGCAACAATTTAATTAAAAGAGGCTTCTCACACTCTGCTCGAGTGAATAGGCAGATTCAAAGCCCATCGCACTCTTTGCGAGATTGATATCAGCACATAAGAAGGCTGGGTCGCCTGCGCGACGTTCGACCTCAATAACCTTGGTATCGGCTTTGTTGGTGGCATCAAGGACGAGCTTGATGATCTCGCGCACTGAAGCGCCACGGCCTGTGCCGATATTCATTGCAGGTGGAAGTTTGGTTGTGGCGCTTGCTGCAGCTAAATGTGCGCGAGCGATATCGCGAACATCGACGTAGTCACGGATACATGTACCATCAGGAGTTGGGTAGTCGGTACCGAAGATTGTTGGTGCTTCACCCTTGTTGAGTTTGCCGAGAACGATTGGGACAAGGTTTTCAACTGAGTTATCGAAAAGTTCTGGGGCTGCGGCTCCTACGACGTTGAAGAATCGAAGTGATGTACCAAAGTTACCATCAGTGTTGATGAAGTCGGTGACCTTTGACTCTGCTTGATACTTTGAGTCCCCGTAAGGAGAGATTGGTTTCTTTTCCCCATCTTCTTTGCATGGATCCATTGAATCTGGGCTGCCATAGACAGCTGCAGTGGATGAGAAGATGAATTTCTTAACACCGTTACGTTTTGCGATTTTCAAAAGTTCTGTTGTTGCATCGAGGTTTACTTCGAAGTACTCATCTGGCTTCTCCATTGATTCACCGACTGCCTTGAGTGCTGCGGTGTGGACGATGCCGTTGATGTTGTGGGTGCGAATTACATTTTCGATCTCGTTGTAATCACGGATATCAGCTTTGATGAGTGGGATCTCTACCTTGTGCTTTGCGCGCAGGTAGACGATGCGGGATTCAAGGCCCTGGTAGAGCGAGTCATAGATGACGACGTTCTTGCCGCTTGCGATGAATTCATCAGCGATATGCGTGCCGATATATCCAGCGCCTCCGGTAAGTAACCACGTCTCTTGAGTCATGTCCGAAGTTTACTCATTTAAATCCCAAAGAAGTTCAAGAGCGAGTGCGATGAACGGTCATAATCACCACATCTTTGCCAGGTGAAATGGGAACCAACATCTGCTTGATTCCAATGCATGGGCGTAAAACCTTTGTATCCTTTCGCGCGAGTGCTCAGCCTCCTGAGGAGTTCCGTTGGCATTGTTATGGTTGTAACGCTTTCAAAAATAGGGGCGTTACCGGATACAACGCCAGTTCTCTTCCCTTGTGGGTCAAGGTTGATTGTTACAAAATTCTCACCATCACCAATAACAAAACTGTTTTCCTTTTGAATCTTTGCCAGAACGCTTCTTGTTGCTACTGGTGTAGCCGCAACTATCAGGTCGGTTTCAATGCTATTCCACGCGGTACTACGCTCTTTTTCGTAGTTAAAATCGATTTTGGAGATGTTCTGAATATAGGTTCTCTTAACATCTTCGGAAGGCTCCACGTAGCTCGCGCTCTGCAGACCTTGAGTTAAATCTATATTTCCTCCTGGGGTAACGGTGACTACTTCTCTTTCCGTGATTTGCCGCAGGAGAATTGCAGCTTCATCGAGAGGCAGAGTTGCTCGAAAATCATTCAGGTGTGTTAATTTTCCCCCAAGGATGTACTGTCCTGCAAAAGGCATTATCTTCTTGGCCCCGACGGCATCAGCAGCAGATATCAGCATGTGGCAAGTTGCTTCCACTACTTTTTTAGCTGCTTCTATTTTATTAGAAACTTCTGGGAAACATTGCGGGAAAGGACTTGCACCACCGTAATGCCCCATAATCAAATCTGCCTGACCTATATTTGCTGCAATCCTCGGTACTAGCTGAATCCCCATTCCATCATTTGCGTTGACAACAGTAAATCCATCTCCTTTGAAAACACCAATTGAATCAATGCCTCGCAGTTTGGGTTCGGATTGGCATGGGATGTTTGAGCCACAAACTGCCGGGTTGCACGTGTCAGATGCAAAGACCTTTAAGGTGAAGTCTTTTTCAATTTCTACAAGGCCCATTACTGGGATTTCAATTACTCTTGTTTGTGGTCCTACCACTGCGTTCACTGATCTTTTTAACCAGCTATGAGCAAATTCTGCAATATATATCGGTACGTGTGGATTCCTTTTTGTAAATTTTGCCAAGAATTTTGGATCGTAGTGATCGGGATGCAAGTGGGTGATATATACACCGTGACACCGCTCAGACAGCAATTGTTCCTCAAGATCTTCGGGGAGCGGGGGCCATTGAAACCAACTTCCAAGAAATGCCCCCGGGTTGACCCATGGATCGCATAATATGTTTGCTCCAGAGACAACGCTTATGCGAACGCACGCGTTCGTGTACCAGGTTACTTTCATGATTAGATTCTACTCAGCGCTCTTCTTGGCTTTTCCTGATGCTTGCTTAGCTGCTTTCTTCTTAATTGCAGCCTTCTTTAGGGTGTTCTTTGTCAGTGTAGGAGCCACACTGCCGGGCTTTACCTTTGCTGCTTTCTTGCGTGATTTCTTCGGTGAAGGGCCGTTCTCTGCTTCCCATGCACGGCGGCCTGCAAGGAGTTCGAGTCCGCGCTCGAGAGTCATTGCTTCAAGAGTGTCACCGCGACGAAGCGTTGCATTGGTTTCGCCATCGGTGACATACATACCAAATCTTCCATCTTTAATGATGACTTGTTTTTCACTGCCTGGATCAACGCCAAGTTCTTTCAGTGGTGGCTTTGCAACACCGCGGCGACGTTCCTTTGGTTTTGAGTAAATCTCAAGTGCTTCATCGAGGTTGATGGAGAAGAGCTGATCTTCAGATGTGAGTGTGCGTGAATCAGCACCAGCCTTGAGATAAGGACCGTATCGGCCGTTCTGCACGGTGATGTCATCGCCTGCACTGTTTGTACCAAGAACGCGAGGAAGTGAGAGAAGTTGTAGCGCATCATCGAGTGTGATGGTGTCGAGGTTCATGGTGGATAGCAAGGATGCTGTCTTTGGCTTTGGTGCATCTTTCTTCTTACGCTTCTTCTTTGGCTCGCCCTTATCGTTGAGCTCTACAGGTTCTTCAGGGAAGATTTCAGTGATGTATGGACCAAATCGTCCTGACTTTGCAACCACTTCAAAGTTTGTCTTTGGGTCTACGCCGAGTTCGCGTTCTCCTGATGGGGCAGCAAGAAGTTCGATTGCTTTTTCAAGTGTGAGTTCATCCGGTGCAAGGTTTTCAGGGATGTTGGCAAGCTTGCGATCTTGATCAGGAATGTTTTCTTGTAGATACGCACCGTAACGACCCACACGGATTTCGATCGTGTCAGATAAATTCATTGTGTTGGTAGCTCTGGCATCAATCACACCAAGATCAAGTGAGAGCTCATTTAGCCCTGGTTGACCATCGACGCCGTAGTAGAAATCGCGGAGCCAATCAACGCGGCCTGCTTCACCGGCTGCAATCTTGTCGAGATCTTCTTCCATTGATGCGGTGAAGTCATAGTCCACAAGCTTGGTGAAGTGGGTTTCGAGCAAGCCTGTCACTGAGAATGCGAGGAAGGTTGGAACGAGTGCGCGGCCACGCTTTGAGACGTATCCACGATCTTGGATAGTTTGAATAATGGATGCGAATGTTGATGGGCGGCCGATGCCGAGTTCTTCTAGTTTCTTAACCAGAGTTGGTTCGGTGTAGCGCGCAGGTGGCTTGGTGTCATGGCCTTCGCAAGAGTATTCATCGACCTTTACTGATTGACCCACTGTCATTGCAGGTAAGCGACGGTCTTCAGATTCTTCATCCTTATTTTCATCGGTTGCGATGTCATCGTAAGCGGCTAAGAATCCAGGGAATGTGATGACAGAGCCATTGGCGCGGAAGATGGTCTCTTTCTTATCTGCAGTCTTTGCATCGAAATCAACGCGCATCTGCATCTTCTTGGCATCAGCCATTTGGGATGCGACGGTGCGTTTCCAAATGAGGTCGTAGAGCGCGAATTCATCGCGAGAAAGTTCTGGTGCTAGTTCGCCAGGTGTCTTAAAGACATCACCGGCAGGGCGAATAGCTTCGTGCGCTTCTTGTGCGTTCTTAGATTTACCTTGGTAGACGCGTGCGGTTTCGTAAACATGATCTTTTCCGTAAAGAGAAGTCGCAGCAGCGCGTGCTGCCTTAATCGCTTGATCAGATAAGTTGATTGAGTCTGTACGCATATAGGTGATGTAACCGTTTTCATACAAGCGCTGTGCAATACGCATAGTGATCTGTGCGCCCCAACCAAGGCGAGAACCGGCGTCTTGCTGCATTGTTGAAGTTGTAAATGGTGGCTTAGGACGCTCAGTGCGTGGGCTCTCTTCCATCGACTTCACAGTCAGTGGAGTGTTCTTTAAAGACTCAGTCAGCGCTGTCGCCTGCTTTTCATCAAGCAAAAGAATGTCTTTAAGGGATTTCTCTTTCACTGCCCCATCTGCTCCAAAGTCAGCGGTGGAGGCTACTTTCTTGCCATCAACCGACAGTAATCGCGCAGTAAAGCCAAGCTCTGTCTTAGCGTTGAGATCCCACCAAGAGGATGAGATGAAGGCCATGCGTTCACGTTCTTTTTCAACAATCAACCTTGTTGCAACAGATTGCACACGGCCTGCTGAAATGCGTGGCATAACTTTCTTCCAAAGAACTGGTGAAAGTCGGTAGCCATAAAGACGATCTAGGACGCGGCGGGTTTCTTGCGCATCAATCAGGTTGTAATCAAGGTCGCGGGTGTTTTCAACTGCTGCCTTGATGGCATCTTCTGTGATCTCATTAAAGACCATGCGCTTAATAGGAATCTTTGGTTGTAGTACTTCAACCAGGTGCCAGGCGATAGCTTCGCCTTCGCGGTCCTCATCAGTTGCAAGAAGGATCTCATCAGCTTCCTTCATCAACTCCTTAAGCTCAGCAACTTTCGCTCGCTTATCTGGGTTGATGACATATAAAGGTGCGAAATCATTTTCGATATCGACGCCCTCTTTAGACCAGGCGAGCTTCTTGACCTCTTTAGGGATGTCAGCTGCTCTCTGAGGCAGATCGCGAATATGGCCAACGCTAGCCTCGACGATGTAACCATCGCCGAGGTAGCCGCCAATTTTGCGTGCTTTTGCAGGGGACTCAACAATCACCAGCTTCTTCAAGTTTTTAGCCATTAGGTAGAGGGGGAAGTTCTTTCTCTTGGCTTAGTACTCGATAGATGTCGATTGACGACGATTACGGATAAGTGCTCCGATAATCACAAGAGTTGCAATCGCTGCAATAAGAAGTGATTTTGATGATTGTGTTGGAAGAGCAAAGCTAACAATCGCAGGTGTAATCAACAAGCCAACAAGGTTCATCACCTTGATCAGTGGGTTAATTGCAGGCCCTGCTGTGTCCTTAAATGGATCTCCGACAGTGTCACCAACGATTGTTGCAGCATGGGCATCTGTGCCCTTGCCACCGTGGTGTCCATCTTCAACCATCTTCTTTGCGTTATCCCAAGCTCCACCTGAGTTTGATAGGAAGACAGCCATCAAAGTACCTGTGCCGATTGCACCTGCAAGGTATGCACCGAGTGCGCCAACGCCAAGGCCGAAGCCCACAGCAATGGGTGCCATCACTGCAAGTAACCCTGGAGTTACAAGTTCACGCAAGGAATCACGAGTACAGATATCGACAACGCGACCGTACTCAGGCTTTTCAGTGCCCTTCATGATTCCTGGGTGAAGTTTGAATTGATTACGCACTTCAACTACTACAGCACCTGCTGCGCGAGAGACTGCGTTGATTGCAAGTCCTGAGAAGAGGAATACAACCGCTGCTCCAATAATTAGACCAACGAGGTTGCGAGGGGATGCAATATCTAGGATGCCTTGGTATTCAAGGGCCACTGTTGTGCCCTCTCCTACTGCCTTGATCACTGCTTCCTTGATTGCATCGGTGAATGCACCGAACAACGCAGTTGCTGCAAGCACAGCTGTCGCGATTGCAATGCCCTTAGTAATTGCCTTGGTTGTATTACCCACTGCATCGAGTGAGGTAAGAATCTGTGCGCCTTCACCCTTAACGTCGCCTGACATTTCTGCAATGCCTTGTGCGTTATCTGAGATTGGGCCGAAGGTATCCATCGCAACGATGACGCCTACTGTTGTAAGAAGGCCAGTGCCTGCCAGTGCGATTGCAAAGAGTGAGAGGACGATTGATCCGCCACCGAGCAAGAATGCACCGAATACTGCCGATGCTATTAATAGTGCTGAATAAACAGCTGATTCAAAACCAACTGAGATACCAGCGAGAATTACTGTTGCTGCCCCTGTCTGAGATGAAGCTGCTACATCGTTTACAGGGCGCTTGCCGGTTTCAGTAAAGAAGCCTGTAAGTACCTGAATTGCAGCGGCCAAAACGATTCCGATGATGACTGCGCCAAAGGCGAGAACACGTGGGTTGATGTTTCCCGCTTCTTCAAGAACTGTTGGTGAGTAGTTAGTAAGCAAGTTGAACTTACCTGGAAGATAAGTAAATGTTGCAAGGCCTGTAAGGCCTGCTGAGATAATTGCTGACATAAAGAATGAGCGGTTAATTGCGCTCATCGCTGACTTATCTGTTGAACGCAAACGAGTTGCGAAGATTCCGATTACTGCTGTGATGATTCCGATTGCAGGAACGATCAGTGGGTAGATAAGACCTTCGTTACCAAATGCTGCCTTACCCAAGATCAGCGCTGCAACCAGAGTGACTGCATAAGACTCAAAGAGGTCTGCAGCCATTCCAGCGCAGTCACCGACGTTATCGCCGACGTTATCTGCAATCGTTGCTGGATTTCGTGGGTCATCTTCTGGAATACCTTTTTCAACCTTACCGACGAGGTCTGCTCCAACATCCGCAGCCTTTGTGAAGATACCGCCGCCAACGCGCATAAACATCGCAAGCATTGCAGCACCAAAACCAAATCCTTCAAGAACAACGGGTGCGTTCTCGCGGAAGAGAATGACAACGAGGGATGCACCAACAAGTCCGAGACCCACAGTTGTCATACCGACAACGCCACCTGTGCGAAATGCGATCTGTACTGCCTTAGCGCCATCTTTCTGGCGAGCAGCTTCTGCGACGCGAACATTTGCGCGCACAGCAAGCCACATGCCGTTATATCCAACAAGGGCTGAAAAACCAGCACCGAGTAGGAAGAAGATGGAGCGGCCAATACGAAGTGATGTCGTATCGGCAGGAAGTGCTAGAAGTAAGAAGAAGACGATTCCTACGAAGTAGGAGAGTGTGCGGAACTGGCGGGCAAGATATGCGGCAGCTCCTTCTTGGACAGCTTCTGCAATCTCTTGCATCTTCGCTGTGCCCTCACTTGCTGCAAGGACTTGCTGGCGAAGGGCGTAGGCGATCGCGAGCGCACCGAGTGCGACTGCGAGGACTACGTAGGTGATGTTGAGATTGGACCCGGTGACTTGAACCGTCGATAGTGCGTAAGAAGCACTCATGCTGTTTCCTCCATTGGCCACATCCTTGTGACCTTGGTCAGGGCGCCCTCTATTTGAGGGAGGGGCGCGAAGATTAGGGAAGTTTAGGGTCAAAGGGGTCGGTTTTAGCAAATCTATACATATTTATTAGCGTGAAAAGAATGACAACTATGTACGCTCACCCAATGGCCAACTTTCCACAGGAGTTCATCTGGGGCGCTGCGACCTCCAGCTATCAGATCGAGGGCGCAGCCACTATCGATGGCCGAGGCCAATCGATCTGGGACACATTCTCTAAGACCCCAGGCAAGGTTGCTAATGGCGATACGGGAGATGTGGCAAATGATCACTATCACCGCTATCTCGAAGATATTGCACTGATGAAAGAGCTTGGTCTTAAGTCATACCGATTCTCATTTGCATGGCCTCGCATGTTTCCTAATGGCGATGGCGTGCGCGAGGAGCGTGGCTTTGCTTTCTATGACCGTCTTATCAATGCGCTACTGGAAGCTGGTATTGAACCTCTTGCAACCCTCTATCACTGGGATTTACCACAAGCGCTAGAAGATAAAGGTGGTTGGACCAACCGCGAGATCGTTAAAGCATTTGCTGATTACTCAACGGCTGTAGTTGAACACTTTGGTGATCGCGTGAAGAAGTGGACACCGATTAATGAACCGTGGGTAGTTTCTTGGCTTGGATACGGTATTGGAATTCACGCACCTGGCGTGAAAGATAGAAGGGCAGCATTTGCAGCAGCCCACCACACAGTCTTAGCTCACGTTGCATCCACTAAGGCGATGCGCGCTGTGCGTAGCGATATCTTGACTGGACCTGTGCTCAATCAAGCAAACAGCATTGCCGATGATCCGAATGAGCCTATTCAAAAGCACGCACTGGATATAGCGGACGCACACCAAAATAGATTCTGGATGGATGCCTTTATGAAAGGTAGCTACCCACAGATACTCCTTGATGAATATGGCGATGAGCTCACATCTGTCATTAAGCCAGGAGATCTAGAGTCTGCAACAATTAAAAATGACTTCATTGGAATCAACTACTACTTCGATAACTTCATCCACCCCTCCCTTGGAGGCGCCAATCAATGGCATTCCATTGCAGGCCTCTTTGGCCTTGACATCGATGAGACAGCTCCTGGACCACTGACAGATATGGGTTGGCCGCTGACTCCATCTGGTTTAACAAAGCTACTTGTGCGCTGGCATAAGGAGTATGGCAGCGCTCTTCCTGATCTCTACATCACTGAAAACGGTGTTGCATATGATGAAGGAATTAGCGAAGATGGAAAGTGTCACGACCAGCGTCGTATTGATTACCTGCAGTCACACCTATCAGCTGTTGCAGATGCCATTGCTCAAGGATCTCCTGTGAAGGGATATTACGAATGGTCACTGATGGATAACTTTGAGTGGGCACTTGGTTATGAGAAGCGCTTTGGCATTGTCCACGTTGATTTTGAAACACAAAAGCGCACCATTAAGGACTCTGGTTATTGGTATCGCGATCAAATTGCCACTAATGGCAAAGGGATTTAAGACTTAACAGAGCCTGCAAGAAGTCCGCGCACGAAGTAGCGCTGGAGTGAGAAGAAGACGATCAAAGGAATGATGATTGAAAAGAGCGCAGCAGGTGCAACGTTCTCCCACTTAGAGCCCAGTGATCCACCAAGGTTTGCAAGGTGAAGCGTCAGAGGTGCAACATCATCTGTGCCGCCTGCAAATACGAGCGCAACAAGCAAGTCATTCCAGATCCATAAGAACTGGAAGATTGCAATCGATGCAACTGCAGGAAGAGATAGCGGAAGAACAATCTTGCGGAAGACTTCGAAGTGATTAGCACCATCGACGCGAGCTGCCTCCAATAGCTCGCGAGGCAGAGCAGATACAAAGTTGTGAAGTAGGTATGTGACAAGGGGAAGACCGAACATCACGTGTGGGAACCAGACTGCGGCAAGGGAGCCCACAATTCCCAGTGGTGGAAGGATTTGCACTCCAAAGAGCTGCACACCTGTTGCAAAGAATGTGAGTAATGGCAGGAGTGAGAGCTGTAGTGGAACGCCTTGTAGTGCAAAGAGGCCGTAGAAGACATGGTTACTAAAGCGGAATGGAATCCAAGCAAGTGCGTATGCAGCCATAAGTCCAAAGCCAACTGAGAGAACAACAGCAGGGATTGTGATGGCAAGTGAGTTCACTGCGAAAGGAATCATTCCTTCTGAACCAAGGGATCCACCACCAGTTAAGAGAACTGTGCGGAAGTTTTCAAGAGTAAATGATGGATTAGTAAAAGATGTCCACCAGCCAGAAGACAAGATCTCTTCCTTGGTGCGAAAGGATGTAACAACAAGGCCGAGAGTTGGAACTGTCCACAAGAGCGCAATGACCGTGACAATCGCTGATGCGATAGGTGAGGTAAATGGCTTTGTGCCAGAAGGTGCAACGAGTGGCTTATTCTTCTTCAATTTTAGAGTTGCCATAGTTAGTGCTTCCGTTCTGCGCGAAGAGAGCGGATGTTGTAGTAAGTAATAGGTAGAACGCCAAGGAAGATCAAGATTGCAAGCGTAGATCCGCGGCCATTGTTGAGATAGACGAAGTGCTCATCGAACATACGGTTGGAGAGCACGTCGGTCTTGAAGTTACCGCCGGTCATTGTGTGGATGACATCGAAGAGTTTGAGCGTGCCAACCATCGCAGTTGTAAGGACAACGATGATGGTGGTCTTAACCATCGGCACCGTGACTGTGCGAAAGAGTGTGAATCCTGAAGCGCCATCGAGCTGAGCTGCCTCTTCAATATCTTGTGGGATATTTTTAATAGCTGCAGAGAGAATCACCATGCCAAAGCCTGTAGTTCCCCAGATGTAAACAGCCATAAGGAACAAGTTGTTCCATGGTGACCACAACAAAAGGTGTTGTAGTGGAATTCCAAGTGATTTCATAATCTGACCGACAAGACCTGTCTGATTCATATCTGGCTCTTGGTATTGATACATCAAGTTCCAGATAAGTGAGCCGCCCACGAATGAGATTGCCATAGGCATAAAGATCAGTGACTTGGCGAGTGCTTCGCGCTTCATCTTATTGAGCATTGTCGCAAGGCCTAGGCCGAGAGCTGTTACGACAACTGGGGAGATGATGATCCAGAGCATGGTGTTACGGAATGCAAGGAGAATATCTGGGTCTTTAAATGCACGTGTGTAGTTAGCAAAGCCAACCCATTTAGATGAGTCAGCGTTCTTAAATGATTCGATAAAAGTTTGTACTGCCGGAATTCCAAGGCCTGTCATCGCAAGGATGAGGGCTGGAACCAAAAATAGTGAGAGTGCTAAAACATTCTGCTTCTTGCCTTGTAGGCGTGCTCCAGCTGCAAATGCGATTCCATAGAAACCAAAAAAGATAACGAGCACTGCGAGGATCTGAAGGATTTTTGGACCAGAGCTGTTGAGAAAACTTGACCATGTCATAGCTCGTCCATCCCTTCATTGTGAAATCTGTTTTTTCTTATTAGGTGGTGATTATCCAAGAAGAGACCGGGGCCCACAAGGAGTGGACCCCGGCATCTTTACTTCTTTATTGCAGTGAAGCTAATTGGTATTAATTACCAGTTAGCGTCGATTGAAGATGCTACTTCCTTCATTGACTTACCTTCTGCGTAGAACTTGGTCATTTCCTTCCAGAAAGCACCGTTTACTGCAGTTGGCATCAAGTCAGATGCATCGAACACGATTGCGCCAGACTTGTTCTGAAGCTGTGCTGCCACAACCTTAAGAACTGGATCTGCGTATGAAGCTAGAGGAATACCAGTGTTAGCTGATGTCCATCCGCCTGCCTTTGCGCGCTCAATGCCGTATACAGGTGAAGATAGGTAATCCTGGACGAATCCAACTTCCTTCTTCTTTGAGAATGCGACTGGGAACTCTCCGCCACCCATGATTGGCTTACCAAACTTAGAGTTTGTTGGTGGGAGGTAGAACGCATCAGCATCACCTGAAGGACCGAATGTGGTTCCTGCTGGGTACATTGATGAGTAGAAAGAAGCCTGCTGCAACATGCCGCAAGTTCCTGCCTTGAGTCCTGGAACGCCTGCATCCTGGAACTTACGTGTAGCAACTGACTTGAGATCTCCAACTTGTGAAGATGTTCCGAGCCATGAAGCAACCTTGTTCATTGCACCAAGAATTTCTGGTGATGAGAACTTGAGCTTGCCTTGCCACCACTGGTTGTACTTCTTTGGACCCTGCTCACGAAGAACCATCTGCTCGATCCAGTCAGTTGCTGGCCATCCTGTGGCAGCTCCTGATTCGATTCCTGCACACCATGGGTTAGCTCCTGCAGCCTTGAACTTCGCTGCAACTGCTTCCATTTCAGACCAAGTGTTTGGAATTGTTACGCCAAGCTTCTTAAACTGTGCTGGTGAGTACCAAACAAGTGACTTCGATGATGCGCCAAATGGTGCACCGTAGATACGTCCGTTGATTGTTGTAAATGATGCCCAAGCTGGGTTGTAGTAGTTAGTGAGGTTTGAACGAGTTGCAGCTGTAATTGGGACAGCCTTACCTGTTGCAACCATTGTTGCTACTAGACCTGGTTGAGGAATGATTGCGAGGTCAGGTGCGTTTCCGCCCTTAACACGTACTGGAAGAAGAGTTTCGAACTGGTCTGTGCCTTCGTAAGCAATCTTGATGCCTGTGCACTTTGTGAACTCAGCGAAAATCTTTTCCATTGTTGTAGCTTCAGGATCACGGATACCAGCGAAAATCTTTACTGTGCCAGTGCCCTTCCACTTTGAATATTCGTCACAGCCAGCAGCTGATGCTGATGTTGCTGTGAAAGTAGTTGCTACAAGTGAAAGAACTGCTACTGCAGTTCCAACAAGTAGACCCTTTTTCTTTAGCATGTAGGTACCTTTTCTATTGAGGGTTGTTAAGACCTGCTGGAGAACCCAGAGGCCCTGAACGTGGGGCAACGGTATTCCTAGGGGCTTGCAACTAGCGAGTTTTGAGGGCCTCGGTGATAAAACCGTTATAAACGGTATTGGGCGCTACTTTCCACGCTCACCTATCACCCCTAGCTCTATCTAAAAAGAGCCCCCAGGGGTACCTTTTGCAGAGGTTTTGCAGGTTTTTTCAGGGGGGAATCGGCCATGAGTGGAGTCGTTGAGATCGCCAAGAAGGCTGGAGTCTCACCTGCCACTGTTTCAAGGGCTCTGCGCGGCATGCACCATGTTAATGAGCGAACACGATCAAAGATTGTTGCAGCAGCAATGGAACTTAATTATCCGTTGCGTCCAGATCTCATTCCACAAGGTTTAGTAAAGCGCACAAACAGAATTGGTGTCATTGCTCCTTACATCTCTCGATGGTTCTTCTCTCAAGCAATTAATGGAATTGAGCAGAGCTTGCGTGAAGTGGGAATGGATTTACTTCTCTATAACTTCTCACAAGTCGATGCACGACAGCGAATCTTTCAACAGAAACAGCTGCGTGGAAAAGTAGATGCTCTCATTGTTGTGAGTATGCCTCCCACAGATGAAGAATTCACGTCACTTCTTAGTTTGGGAATACCTATTACAACAATTGGTTTCACTCACGAAGGTTGCACAAGTGTTGCCATCGATGATGTGCTCGGTGGGAAAGTTGCAACCGAACATCTGACTGGTTTAGGTCACCGCCAGATTGCAGTCTTATCTGGTCAGCGCGAGACTGCATATAACTTTGATGTCTCAGATAATCGAAACCTTGGATATATCAAGGCGCTAAATGCTGTTGGTGTTGAATGGAATCCAGAGCTAGAAATCCACGGAGACTTTAATATCTACACATCTGAAATAGCGATGGACTCTTTCTTGAGCCGTAAGAAGTTACCTACAGCGCTCTTTTGTCACTCAGATGAGATGGCCTTTGGTGCACTAAAAGCAATTCGTAATAAAGGGATGCGTGTTCCTGAAGATATTTCAGTAATTGGTTTTGATGATCACGACATTGCGCAATACATCGGGCTCACAACGGTTTCACAACCTCCTCAATTTGAAGGCCAAGTAGCTGCAGCTTCGGCAATTGCTGAAGTCGCCAACCCCGCCTTAGAGCGCAGGAAAATTGTTGTTCCGCTGAGCCTGGTTGTGCGCAGCACAACGGCTGCGATTTAACTATTTTCGCGTATCCTCGACCACATGAACTTGGCAGCAAATCTCTTTGATGCACATTCAATCGTTGGCGATCTTGGTCTTATCGGTGTTCTTGCCATTATCTTCGCTGAAACTGGTCTGCTTGTAGGGCTCGCATTTCCTGGCGACTCACTTCTCTTTATTGCAGGCGTTGCAGCATCCGGATCGGGTGCTGCCATTCTTGGTGGAGCATCTCTTGATCCAGTTGCGCTCTTTATCGGTGCACCGATTGCAGCAATCATCGGCTCTCAAGTGGGTCACTGGTTTGGTGCAACATATGGGCGCAAACTCTTTAGCCGCCCTGATGGACGCTTCTTCACTCAATCAAAGGTTGCAGCAACTGAGAAGTGGCTCAATAAATATGGAACAGGCAAAGCACTTGTTCTAGCTCGCTTTATTCCCTTTGTTCGAACACTGATTAATCCATTGGCTGGAATTATTGGTATTCCAGTGAAGAAGTTCTTATTTTGGAATGTCCTTGGGGCAATCATCTGGACCCAAGGAATTATCGGTCTTGGTTACCTACTTGGTGAGAAGCTTGAAGGGTCAGTAGATAAATACCTTTTACCTGTCGTGGGGCTCATCATTATTGTGAGCGTTATACCTGTTGCTATTGAGTTCTTCCGCGAGTGGAGTACTCGCAGGCATCACTCGTAAGTTTTAGAGACCTAAATCATCCAGCGAGTAGGCCGCGTAATACTTATAACCTGCATCAAGGATTGCTTGCTTTGCACCGCGCTCAACAATGACTGCAACACCAACCACAATTGCGCCAGCTTCAATGAGCGCTTCCACTGCAGTCAGAACTGAACCACCAGTTGTTGATGTGTCTTCAACTGCTAAAACTTTCTTGCCCTTTACATCTGGTCCTTCAATACGGCGCTGAAGTCCGTGTGCTTTCTCAGCCTTACGAACTACAAAAGAATCAATCTTTTTGCCGTCGCGGGCAGCCACATGCATCATCGCTGTGGCAACTGGGTCTGCGCCCAGTGTGAGCCCACCAACTGCCTCGTAATCAAGATCTTTGGTGAGTTCAAGCATTACTTCACCAACTAGAGGAGCAGCAACATGATCGAGAGTTACACGACGTAGATCGACGTAGTAATCAGCCTCTTTGCCTGAAGACAAAATTACTTTGCCGTGGACAACAGCCTTGTTAAGAATTTGTTCTCGGAGAAGTTCCTTTGAATTCATGTGCACACCTTACAGGGGACCTATTTCTCAGTTACCGTGCCAACATGAATGCAAAGAGGTTAGAGATTGCTCGCCTTTCCCATCGCTTTGCATTCGGTCCCCGTCCCGGTGAATTTGCAGCAGCTCTTGCAGCTGGTGTGAGCGCCACTCGCCAGAAGGTTCTCACAGTTCCAGCTACTGATGCAGGTGCTGCTCTTGTGGCTAACCCAGTGATAACCGATCTTGGTGTGCGCCCTAAACCCAACACCCCAGAAATCATTCCTTTTGTAACAGGGATGCGAAATCAGACGGAGCAGCTAACAATCTGGTGGCTTGATCGCATGGCGATGAGTGATCATGGGTTGAGCGAACGTATGGCCTGGTTCTGGCATGGCCACTGGGCAACATCAATTACAAAAGTAGACCATCCACTTGCGATGTATAAACAGAATCAAATTCTTCGCCAATATGCGTTAGGAAACTTTGCTGCGATGTCGCGTGCAATGGTCAATGATGCTGCGTTGCAATATTGGCTCGATGGTCAGACCAGCACCGCCAAAGCTCCTAATGAGAATTTAGCTCGTGAGCTAATGGAGTTATTTATTCTCGGTGTCAATCGTTATACCGAAGATGATGTCAAAGCACTGGCTCGAGTGTTAACTGGTTATCAACTCAGCCTTAACGCTGCAACTGTTCTTGTGAACCCGAAGCGACGCGATATGGGCGCAGTAACACTTTTGGGGCAGAGTTCAACATTCACAGCAGAAAGTGCCAGCGATTACCTTGTTGCAAAGGCAGATTGCGCCACATTTATTGCAGAGCGGTTGTGGTATCGATTTATCTCAAGCACAGAAGAAATGCCAAAGAATTTGAGTGCAGTTGGCGCCTTTGCCTCTCGTGAAGTTGCACCAGCTGTGGCATCACTTGCCCAAGATGGAGCAATGTCTGATCCCAAATACTCGATGGTGAAATCCCCGGTTGAATGGTTTATCTCTGCCTGTCGCGCACTTGAATTAACTCCATCGAAACTTATTGACTCTAAGCAACTTATTAACCACCTTAATAAGTTGGGGCAGATTCCTTTCTATCCACCGAATGTTGGAGGATGGCCTGCGGCTGAGGCATGGTTGTCATCAGCATCTGCCCAGTATCGAATTGCTTTTGCATCTTGGCTCATTAAGCAGAGCCCTTTGCGTGCGTTCAATGAGATTCCAGTAGATCGTCGCGTCTTAGCAAGTGCTGATTGGTTAGGTGTTGCGCAGTGGAGTCCGCGCACACAGGCAGCCCTTCGTAACGCGCTCGGTGATCCTCAAGAGTTCACACTGCTTGCTTTATGTAGCCCTGAATATGTAGTGAGTGCATAGGAGCCGGCATGGATACCGTAACCCGTAGAAAATTCTTACAGCTCACCGCTGGTGCAGTTGCAGTAGGTGCTGCGGCACCGCTACTTAGCGTTGATGAGATTGCAGCTGCTGCAGTAAATAGGCCACTTGCTGCAGGAACACCGATTGTTGTGATGGTGACTCTCTATGGTGGTAACGACGGACTTAATACAGTTATTCCTTATACAGATTCTCTCTACTTCTCATCTCGTCCTGAGATTTCCTATAAGGCAGATACTTTGTTGCCGCTGGATGCTGAACTTGCACTCAACCCTGCAATGAAAGGTTTGAAGTCACTGTGGGATCAGAAGAAGGTTGCAATCATTCGTGGTGTTGGTTATCCAAAACCTGATCGTTCTCACTTTAGTTCAATGGCAAAGTGGCAGACAGCATCTCCTGAAAAACATATCAACACAGGTTGGTTGGGGCGCTGGATTGATACACAGGCAGAAGATTCGATGCTTGCAATCTCACTTGGTTCTGTTCTGCCACCACTCTTTGCTGGTGCAAAGCGTTCTGGCTCTGTATTGCCACTGGGTGGCCTTGTTATTCCTAAGGGAAGTGTTGCCACAAACTGCTTGCAGCTTGCCAAGATCTCTCGCGCAGATAGCTCTTTAATGGCTGCTGCTGCAACATCGATGCGCAATCTCTTCTCGGTATCAACAACTGTGCAACCTATTTTGAAAGCTCCAGCACCTGTTGCAGTAGATCTTCCTGTCACTAATGGTGGTAATGCCGGCGGCGATAGCAACCTTGCTCAGCAGCTTGATGTTGTTGCAAAACTCATCGCTGCAGGCTCACCCACAAAGGTCTGGTCGGTCTCACTCGGCGGTTTTGATACTCACGCTAATGAGGCAAATGCTCAGGCAGCACTTCTTGGCTCAGTCTCAGATTCCATTTCACGTTTTATCTCGCAGATGAAGAGCACATCACGTAGCGCAGATGTCACCGTCGTTGTTTATAGCGAGTTTGGAAGACGTGTTGTGGGCAATGGTTCACAAGGAACAGATCACGGAACATCTGGACCAATGTTTATTGTGGGCGAGAAGGTCAATGGTGGCTTCTATGGAGATCAACCATCGCTGAAGAACCTAATCAATGGAGATCTTGCAGTCACAACCGACTTCCGTGATGTCTATGCAACTATTCTTGAATCGCTGCTTAAATCCCCTGTTGAACCTGTATTAGGTAAGTGGAGTGGTCGCACTAAATTCTTAAAGGCTTAGTTTTCTTCTTTATAGATAATCACATCTGATTTCTTACGTAGTGACAGCCCTTTAGGTGGATTTTCTATAAGGAGTGCATCCACTTCAATACGGAGCTTGGCGACTTCAACAGCCATATTTGCCATTGCGGCTTCCAATTCGATAATTCGTTTAATACCTGCATGGTTAATTCCTTCACCAACAAGGCGCTGGACCATGCGAAGGGATGCAATATCTCGCAATGAATATCTACGGTTGCGTCCTACGGTGCGATCGGGGGAAACTAAACCTAAGCGATCGTATTGACGAAGAGTTTGTGGATGTAGCCCTGAAAGCTCTGCAGCAACTGAAATTACATAAAGTCCTGCATCATCATCTGGATGCTCATCTTGTGGCAAATCTTTTGTCATGACTTTGCCTTTGTAATAAATTCTGCGCGGATATCGTGATCTGCAGTGGCTTGCGCAAATGCCTTAATGGCTTCCTCTGCTTTTCCTTCAACCCGACGTGGTACTTGCACTTCAACCGTGACAAGTAAATCCCCAATAACTGCGCCTTTTTTAATACCTCGACCTTTAACCCGCAGCACGCGACCAGTTGGTGTTCCTGCAGCTAAACGCACGGTGACATCATCACCAGAAAGAGTCGGCACCTTTATATCTGCGCCAAGGGCTGCTTCTGCAAATGTCACAGGAAGAGTTAATAACAAGTTCTCACCTTTGCGTGAGAAAGTAGCGTGGGGCTTTACATGTAGCTCAATGAAGAGATCTCCAGGGCCTGCTTCGCCCGGTGCACCTTTTCCTTTCACGCGAATCTTTGCACCATCGTTAACACCTGCAGGAACGCGCGCAGAAATACTCTGTGGTCCATTGCCATCAGTATTTAACTTCAAATCAAGTGTTGTGCCAAAGACAGATTCTTTAAAAGTAATCGCTGCTTCAGTCTGTAAATCACTTCCTTTACGTGGACCGCGACGGCCGCCTCCACCAAAGAGATTGGCAAAGATATCTTGTGGGTTTCCACCACCGAAGATGTCTGAGAAATCCCCACCTTGGAAGTTCTGTCCACCGCCTTGTGGCGCTTTAAATCCCCCACGTTCAAAGTAAGAACGAGCTTCATCATATTCAGCACGCTTTTTAGAATCAGAGAGGATGTCATATGCCTCAGAGACCGCTTTGAACTTATCTTCTAGTGCTGTATCGCCTTGGTTCTTATCAGGGTGTAAATCGCGCGCTAAAGATCGGTATTTCTTCTTAATCTCATCGGCAGATGCCTTCTTATCTACGCCGAGGATCTTGTAGAAATCCTTCTCATATAAATCTTTAGCGGCCATTTTTTATTCTGGATCCGTAACCGCAACGCGCGCAGGGCGCAAGATGCGTTCTTTGTATTTATATCCAGGCTGCAAAATCTTTGATGCAGTAGGTGTTGTTACTTCATTTGAAGTGTCATGCAGTAGCGCTTCATGAATCTGGGGATCAAAGGCATCGCCTTCAGTTCCATACTTCTCAAGTCCAAAACGTGTTGTGATGGCAGCAATCTGATCTGCAACCGCCTTGAAGCCACCGGTGAGCTCGTTGTGCTCTGATGCGCGATCGATGTCATCAAGAGTTGCAAGAAGTTCGGTTAGTACTGAACCAATAGCTGTTTCATGGGCAACTGCGCGGTCGCGCTCTACGCGCTTACGGTAGTTGGCATATTCAGCCTGAAGTCGTTGTAAATCAGCTGTGAGCGCTGCAACCGGATCAATCTCTTGCTCCGGTGCAGCCTCCACAACTTCTTCAACAACAGGTGTTGTCTCATCGACAACTTGATCTGTTGTATCTGACATTAGTTAGCTTCTTCAGCGTCGATTACTTCTGCATCTTCAACATGATCTTCAGATCCGCCTTGTGCGCCCTCACTTTGCGCAGATGCGTTTGCATACATCATTGCACCGAGTGCTTGTGAGATAGTCGAGACTTTTTCAGTATTTGTCTTAATTGATTCGAAGTTTGCACCATTGAGGTCTGTCTTCAATAGAGCAAGTGCTTCATCGAGTTCGGCCTTCTTCGTTGCAGCTTCACCTTCAGTGAACTTATCCGCGTTATCGGTAAGGAACTTCTCTGTCTGATAGACAAGTGAATCTCCAGTGTTGCGGATTTCTGCTTCTTCACGACGCTGCTTATCTTCGTTAGCGTGTGCTTCAGCATCTGCCATCATCTGTGCAATCTCATCCTTGGAAAGAGCTGAACCACCTGTGATGGTCATTCCTTGCTCTTTACCTGTTGCGAGATCTTTTGCAGAGACGTGAACGATTCCGTTTGCATCGATATCGAATGTCACTTCAACTTGTGGAACACCGCGTGGTGCTGGTGCAATTCCAGTGAGCTCAAACATTCCGAGCTTCTTGTTATATGCAGCCATCTCGCGCTCACCTTGGTAAGCCTGAATCTGTACAGCTGGCTGATTATCATCAGCAGTTGTAAAGATTTCAGAGCGCTTTGTAGGGATAGTTGTGTTGCGCTCGATGAGCTTTGTCATCACTCCACCCTTGGTTTCAATACCAAGTGAAAGTGGTGTCACATCAAGAAGCAATACATCCTTTACTTCACCCTTAAGAACACCGGCTTGAAGAGATGCACCCACTGCAACTACTTCATCAGGGTTTACGCCCTTATTAGGCTCTTTTCCGCCTGTGAGTTCGCGAACTAGGTCCACAACAGCTGGCATACGAGTTGATCCACCCACAAGTACAACTGACTGAATATTTGCAATAGGAATTCCAGCATCTTTAAGAACTGCTTGGAATGGCTTCTTGCATCGCTCAAGTAGATCTGCGGTCAATGACTGGAACTGTGCGCGAGTAATTGTTTCATCAAGGAACAACGGGTTCTTCTCTGAATCAACTGTGATATATGGCAAGTTTATTGTTGCCGATTGTGAAGATGAAAGTTCAATCTTCGCCTTCTCTGCTGCTTCACGAATACGCTGCATCGCCATCTTATCTTTTGTGAGATCAATGCCGTTTGCAGATCCAAATGTCTTCACGAGGTGATCAACAAGTGCTTGATCCCAGTCATCGCCACCGAGGTTGTTATCACCGTTGGTTGCTTTAACTTCAACAACACCATCGCCGATTTCTAGAAGTGAGACGTCAAATGTTCCACCGCCAAGGTCGAAGACAAGAATTGTCTGCTCTTGATCAGCCTTATCTAAACCATAGGCAAGGGCAGCCGCAGTTGGCTCGTTGATAATACGTAGAACATTAAGGCCTGCGATCTCGCCAGCTTCTTTTGTTGCTTGGCGCTGTGCATCGTTGAAGTAGGCAGGAACAGTAATAACTGCATCCGTCACTGTCTCACCTAAGTACGCCTCTGCATCGCGCTTTAGCTTTTGCAATACGCGCGCTGAAATTTCTTGTGCTGTGTACTTCTTACCGTCGATATCCATCGACCAGTTAGTACCCATGTGACGCTTAACGGAACGGATTGTGCGTTCAACGTTTGTCACTGATTGACGCTTTGCAACTTCACCGACGAGAACTTCGCCATTCTTAGCAAATGCCACGATCGATGGGGTTGTGCGAGCACCTTCCGCGTTTGCAATAACCGTTGGTTCTCCACCTTCGAGTACTGATACGCAGCTATTTGTTGTTCCTAGGTCGATTCCGACTGCTCTAGCCATTTCTCTTGCTCCTTCTATAGAACTGGTGATCTCTCGAGCCGATCTGGGTCGAGGCTTCTTTGTAACCTGAGTCGATTCTACGCAAAGAGTTGAGTCGAGTCGACTCAGGTTTCATACAGTTGAACAGCAGGTGGGAGAGCTTTATTCCCTAGCCATAGGTATCGCGGGGCCCGCGGCCGTTGGAGATGGTGCGAAGACCACGCTTCCATGAAGGCGCCTGGGGGCCGATGAAGTCCAGGGATTCAACGAGGGCGCCGGGTGCGCTGGAGCGGATCTTCTCAAGCAGAGATGGCCCCACAAGGTTGAGTTGGGTCGCCCAGGCAGTGGAAGAGCATTGAACTAATAGGCGACCATCGAGCATCGAAAGTGGTGTTGTGTGTTGGCCGATCTCAGGGCCGACTACTTGTGGCCAGGTTGCAAAGAGAGTTCCTTCAGCAAGGCCTGCATCCCAATCGCGTTGTTGGATTAACTCACTTAAGACACTGGCGATGAGTGTGGGATCTCCTGGGGTTTGGCTGCGCTCTTCAATGACTTTCTTCTTTTTAGTAAAACCTGTCTTATAACTTTGGAAGAGGTCGTGGGCGAGATCGCGCTTCATTTAACCGCCACCCCCGGTGTCACATAGAACTTGGTCGATAGTAGCTCTGCCGGTAAATCACTTTCAACTGCTGCAGTAATAAATGTTTGCTCAGCCATCTGTGTGACAGAGGTTAATTGTTGGCGGCGCACAGTATCGAGCTCAGCAAAGATGTCATCGAGGATTAAGACGGGTTCTGCCCCTTCTGATTTAAGTAAGTTATAGGAACCAATACGTAGCGAGATTGCCATCGACCAGGATTCACCGTGGCTTGCATAACCTTTTGCAGGAAAGTCTCCGAGCTGAAGATGTAAGTCATCGCGGTGTGGACCAATCAGTGAAACACCGCGTTCTTGTTCTTGGCGCGCAACTTCTAGTTGGCGCGCAGTCATAATCTCGATGTTGTGTTCAATATCTGCAGATAAGTTATCGGTAGATGATTTATATGAGATAGATGCAGCTTTTACCTCATTGAGGTTTGCGTAGTTGGCTGCAACATAAGGGCTTAACTCATCCACTAGTTGTATGCGCTCTGCAGATAACTGCGCGCCGAGTGCGATCAGTTGCTCAGTCCATGGGATGAGCGCATTCTCCGGCGCTCTTGTTTTAAGAAGTGTGTTGCGTTGTTTCACAACGCGCTCATAATCAGATATCACACCTGCAAGGCGTGGTGATTGAGTAATGAGAAGTTTGTCGAGGAAGTCACGGCGGTGTGTGGGCTCACCTCTTACTAAATCAAGATCTTCGGGGGAGAAGTAGATAATCTGCAGAGCGCCCAATATCTCGCGCTGTGATTTAACCGCATTGCCATTAAGGCGTGCACGGTTTGCTTTATTTGCATTGATCTCTAAATCAACTTGCAGTGTGCGACCTTGACTCTCAATTTCGGCACGGATGATTGCTTGATCTGCGCCGAGTGAAATTAGTGGTTGGTTATTAGAGACGCGGTGGGATGAAAGGTATGCGAGATAGATAAGGCTTTCTGCAATATTTGTTTTGCCGCTGCCGTTATTGCCAATAAAGGTAGTGGGGCCAGATGAAAATTCCAGCTCGAGGCTTTTATAGGAGCGAAAATTCGTCAGCGCTAGCCGGGTTACGCGCATGTAAGTAACTCGTTAAGAGGCGTAACGCATAGGCATCAACAGGTAGCGGTAGTTCTCAATAGATGCGCCATTAGGTTCTGTGCGCCCTGTGAGAATCGCAGGTTTGTTGGAGCCAGTAAATGAGATCTGCACAAATGGTGTTCCCACCGCTTGCAGGCCATCAGCTAAGAAAACTGGATTAAATGCAATGGAGATTTGCTCGCCATTGAGAAGCACATCAATAGTTTCGGTTGCTTGCGCTTCCTCCCCCGCGCCTGCTTCAAGTGAGACCCCGCCATCTTTAAATTCAAGGCGTAGTGGAACAGTCTTATCTGTCACGAGTGCAACGCGGCGTACTGAATCTAGGAAAGGTGCCACTTCAACAACTGCAGTGGTAACTGTCTCTGTTGGCAGTAGGTGGCGGTATGGAGGGAAAGTTCCATCCAACATACGTGATGTCATTGTCTTGCCATCACCACTAAATCCCGCAAGGCGATCATTTGAGGTTGTGGGTGCGAAAGACAGTGAAACATTCTTTGAGCCCACTAATGACTTTGCAGCATCTGCAAGTGTGCGAGCGCGCATCAGTGCTGATGTTGAAAACCCTGGTGTTGCGGGATTCCAATTAAATTCGCGAACTGCAAGGCGATAGCGATCTGTGGCAGCAAGTGTGATTGTCTCTTCATTGATTTCAACATGAACACCAGTAAGTGTGGGAAGGGAGTCATCGCGGCCAGCTGCGATGGCAACTTGTGCCACAGCTGTTGCGAAAGTATCACTTGCAACCGATCCTGTTGTCTCAGGTAGCTCTGGAAGGTTTGGATATTCAGAGAGCGAAAGTGTGGGAAGAGTAAATTTTGCAGAGCCTGATGTCACAAGTACTCGTGTGCCATCTAGTGTGATCGAGATTGGTTTATTAGGAAGTGAGCGACAGATTTCTGCAAGTAACTTTCCTGGCACAAGTACTGCGCCTTTTTCTAAAATATCTGCTTTAAAGTGCGCTTTAGAAGATGTCTCTAAATCAGAACCACTTAAGACAACATCATCACCGGTTGCATCAATCTTGATTCCGAGGAGCTCGGTTTTAATAGGGCGTGTGGAGAGGGATCTTGAAACCCAATTCACTCCATCTGTTAGAGAATGTTGATCAACAGTAAATTTCACGCCGTAGCCCTCAGATCCATGTAGGTGTTTTGTAGTAGTGGAAATCTAATGTGGAAGCGGTCCGCTTGGAAACGGGATTTGTATAGATAAAGGTAGTAGTAGTAACCGCGGGGTAAAGCTGTGGAAAAGCGGTAAAAGTGCTGGTCAGAGCCTTGATTGACCTGTGGGGCGCTGTGGGAAACGCCGCTTAAGCTGTGGGTAAGAATGTGCACTACCGCCTTCATAAAAGCTCCCCTTTCTTTGCATGTGCTGATCAAAGCCTGTTACCCACATAAATAGCGCCTATATCCACAGTTATCCACAAGTTATCCCCATCTGGGGGTAAAGGGGGTGAAAACGGACATAACCCCTATTTGGGGTCTACTTCATCTGCTGCTTAATACGGGTGGTCAACTCATTTACCTGGTTATAAATCGAACGGCGCTCAGCCATAAGCTCGCGGATCTTTCGGTCGGCATGCATCACAGTGGTGTGATCGCGGCCGCCAAATGTCTGGCCAATCTTTGGTAGCGATAACTCTGTGAGTTCGCGACATAGATACATCGCAATCTGGCGAGCATTCACAAGTGCACGAGATCGAGAAGTACCACAAAGGTCATCGATAGTCAGGCTGTAGTAAGCCGCGGTCTGCGCCATGATTGTTGGGGCTGTGATCTCAGAGTTAATCTCATTAGGAATCAAATCTTTGAGAACGATTTCAGCAAGACCCATATCCACCACCTGGCGGTTAAGGGATGCAAATGCCGTCACACGAATCAGCGCACCTTCAAGCTCGCGGATATTTGTCGAAATCTTTGATGCGATAAATTCAAGGACATCATCGGGTGCATTTAACTTATCTTGCGCAGCTTTCTTGCGAAGAATTGCAATACGAGTTTCTAGTTCTGGTGGCTGAATATCTGTAATCAAACCCCACTCAAATCGTGAACGCAGACGATCTTCCAAAGTAGTCAATTGCTTTGGCGGGCGATCTGATGAAATAACTATTTGTTTATTAGCGTTATAGAGCGTATTAAAGGTGTGGAAGAACTCTTCCTGTGTGCGCTCTTTATTTTCTAAGAATTGAATATCATCAACAAGCAAGATATCGAGATCGCGATAGCGACGCTGGAAAGCGGTTGCTTTATCATCACGAATAGAGTTAATAAAGTCATTGGTGAATTCTTCAGAGGAGACATAACGAACGCGAGTATTGCCATAGAGCTCTTTTGCATAAGCACCAATTGCGTGGAGCAAGTGAGTCTTACCAAGACCTGACTCACCATAAATAAAGAGTGGGTTATATGCCTTCGCTGGCGCTTCAGCGACAGCAACTGCTGCAGCATGTGCAAAGCGATTTGATGCACCGATAACAAAAGTTTCAAAGATGTAGCGAGCATTGAGCTGTGATGGCTCATCTGTTTTGCGCGAGCCTTCATCATCGCGTCCTGTGCCAGGTCGCGTGGAGACACTTTCAACAACAATGGTTGGCGCAGGAAGATCTGCAAGCTCTAAAGTCTCATCGACCATCACTGCAATATTTGCCTTCTCACCAAGTTCTTGTGTGAGCACTTCATTAACAACAGAGCGAAGCCTTGATTCGAGAACATCTTTTGCAAAGGCGTTAGGGGCTGCAACAAGAAGGGATGTGGCGCCACCTTCATTCTGTAGAAGACCAAGGGGCTTAGTCATCGCTAAGAAGGCGCGATGCTGGGGTTCACCTGCTGAAACATGCTCAACGATGCGATCCCAGAGCTCAGTTAGCTCAACGCCAACAACTGCCATATCAAGCCCCCAGGTCTATCCACAATGTTATCCACAGGCTGTGGTCTAAAGTAGGGGTTTACCCTTGATTTAGGCCGGAAATGACGGATACCTGTGGA